>JBBIVY010000144.1:2034-8334 GCA_037439485.1 Planctomycetota bacterium
AGGCATTCCTGCCTGCCATGTTGTTAACAACGGCGACAGGCAGGAATGCCTGTCCCACGGAAAGGGAGACGCCACCGAATGCCCGAAGTCCAAATACGCGAGAAGATGCAGAAGCTCGTCACGAACATCGAGAAGGTCTTCGTCGGCAAGCCGGAGACGGTGAAGGCGGTGGTCATCGGCCTTTTCGCCGGCGGGCACATCCTGATCGAGGACGTGCCGGGCGTGGGCAAAACGGTGCTGGCGAAGACGCTGGCGAAGTCTCTCGACTGCAACTTCCAGCGCATCCAGTTCACCCCGGACCTGCTGCCGAGCGACATCCTCGGCGTGTCGATCCTCAACGCCGCCAACGACCAGTTCGTCTTCAAGCGCGGGCCGATCTTCGCGAACATCATCCTGGCCGACGAGATCAACCGCACCACCCCGCGCACGCAGTCGAGCCTCCTGGAGGCGATGAACGATTTCCAGGTCTCCGTCGATGGCGTCTCCTATCGCCTGCCGCAACCGTTCATGGTCATCGCGACGCAGAACCCGATCGAATATGAGGGCACCTATCCCCTGCCGGAAAGCCAGCTCGACCGGTTCCTGATGCGCCTGTCCATCGGCTACCCGGCGACGGAGGACGAGAAGAAGGTGCTCTACTCGCAGCAGATGCAGCACCCCCTCGGCAGCATCGAGCCGGTGATCACGGCGAACGACGTGCTGCGCATCCAGCAGGACGTGAAGACGGTGAAGGTGGACGAGGCGGTGAGCGACTACATCCTGGCCATCGTGAACCGCACGCGCGAGAACGAGCAGCTCGAGGTCGGCGTCTCTCCGCGCGGCTCGCTCTATCTCTTCCGCGCCACGCAGGCCCTGGCCTACGTCGAAGGCCGCAACTACGTGGTGCCCGACGACGTGAAACGGCTCGCCGTCCCCGTCCTCTCCCACCGCGTCATCACCAAGGGGCTCATGCACCAGAACTCGACGCTCTTCGCCCAGGAACTCATCCGCTCGATCCTGGGAACGGTGCCGGTTCCGGTGTGATAGACGTTGAAGGTTCAAGGTTGAATGTTGAAGGTTAGCGGCAAGACGTCCGGCACACCGGGTCTTCGCCGTTAACCTTCAACCTTCAACCCGCAACTTTCAACGGCTTCTCCTGGATGGAAATGAGCACCGAACACGTCACCCAACATCCCGGCTGGATCACCCGCGCCATCGACCGCGTGAAGAGGCCGCTGTTTCTGGCCTTCTTCCTCATGGCGATGTCGGGGGCGGTCTTCGTCAACCCCATGCTCTTTGCGGCGGGGACGATCGGGTTCTCGCTGGTGACGGCGGTCCACCTGATCCTCCGGCGCTCGACGACGCCGCTTCTCGGCAACTACCTCGGCCTCGGCCGCTACCTGCGTGTCACGCGCGACGGCCGCATCCTGCTGGCGCTCGCGGTCATCATCGGGCTGGCCGCCGTGAACGCGCGGGTGAACCTGCTGATCATCCTGCTGGGCCTGTTGCTGGGCGCCATCATCATCAGCGGGGTCATCTCGGAGAGCACGCTGCGCCGGCTCGCGATCAAGGTCTTCCTCCCCTCGACCGCCTTCGCCAACGATCCGTTTCCCGCGCGCGTGAGCATCACGAACGGCAAGCGGTTCTTCCCCTCCTACTCGCTGCACCTGGAGCTTTATTTTGAAGGCGACGGGGAGACGCTCGTCAGCAAGAGCTACATCCTGAAGGTGCCCGCCGGCCGCACGGTGACGCTGGAGCACCTCATCAACATCGACGTGCGCGGGCGGAAACTCGTCCGCCGGGTGCGCGTGGGCACGCAGTTCCCGTTCGGGCTGTTCGAGAAGTGGAGCTTCGTCCCCGTCGAGGCCGAGGTGCTGATGTTCCCGGCCCTCGGACGCATCCCCGGCCGCATCATCCCGACGAGCGACGAGTACCGTCACGCCGGGGCGACGAAGGTGCTGGCCAAGGCCGGGCGCGACGAGTTCTGGGGCATCCGCGAATTCCGCGAAGGCGACAATCCCCGGCACATCCACTGGCGCTCCACCGCGCGCCTCGGCAAGCGCCTGGTGAAGGAATTCCACCGCGAGGAGACGCAGAACATCTGCATCCTCCTAGACGCGCATTCGCCCGAGGAGACCGACGAGATGCGCCGGCGGTTCGAGCGCGCCGTCTCCTTCGCGGGCACCCTCTCGCGCGACCTGATCGGCCAGGAATACGGCCTCTCCTTCGCCGCGCACGGGCAGTCGCTGGTCAAGCTGCCCACCGACCGCGGCGTCCGTCAGGGCCGACGCGTCCTCACGGCGCTGGCCGAGATCCAGCCGAGCCCCGACGTCTCCTTCGAGGCGATGGTCGGCGCGCTGGAAGCCCGGCTCACCGCGGGCGCCTTCGTCGTCGCCGTCATGCTCGATTCCTCGCGGGAGCGCGCCGCGCGCGCGAGGCTGCAGCGTTCGTGGAATAACCGCCTCCGCGTCATTTCCGTCGACACCCCCGGATTCGGCTCCCTCTTCGAGCCCCCGCCGGAGGGCCCGACCGCATGAACCTCGAACTCCGCCTCCGGCGCAACGCGATCCTCACCGGCATCCTCGGCATGTTCACCATGGGCCTCGCCGAGATGAACCCCGTGTGGCTCCTGCTCATCGTCGGCGTGTCCGCCGCCGCGTGGATCATGGAGCGCCGCGACGCCTCGCTGAGCATCGGCCGCACCGGCCTCAACGCCATTTTGCTGGGCGCCGTGGGCTTCGCCGCCGTCGACTATGCCTTCATCGCCGGCGGGCTCATCGTGTCGTTGGCGCACTTCCTGCTCATCGTGCAGTTCGCGAAGCTCCTCCTGCCGAAGGCCCGGCGCGATTTCGGGCAGATCTACCTCATCAGCCTCATGAACGTCGCCGTCGGCGCGGTCGTGGCCACGGATATCCTCTTCGCCGCGGCGCTCGTCTTCTACTCCGGAGCGATCATCCGCGGGATGATCTACTACCACCTCTACCGCGAACTCGCCTCGGCGCAAAACGTCTACCTTCCCGACGACGAGGACACCTCGCGGCCGACGCGCGCGCCCGAGATGCGCCGGGTCCTCTCGCACCGGTTCCTCTTCACGCTGGGCGCGGTCATCGTCGCGGCGTGGATCGCCAACGCCCTCTTCTTCGCGCTGGTGCCGCGGCTTCCCGGACAGCTCTTCCACCTCGCGCCGATGTCCTGGTTCAACCGCTTCACCGGCTTCTCCGACTCCGTCACCCTCGGCGACATCGGCCGCGTCATGGAGAACGGCTCCCCCGTCATGCACGTGGAGATCAGGAACAACCGCGGCGAGCCGGAGCGCGGTGCCCAGGACCTCTACTTCCGCGGCCTCACCTACCAGCATTACGACGGGAAGCGGTGGAAGCACCTCGGGCCCGAGATCGAGGACCTCCCCGGCTATCACGGGCCGAACCAGCCGATGCGCGGCGTCCCGCAAATCGCGCAGGTCAACCCGCTGAGCGACCTCTACCGCGAGGGCGTGGTCCGCCAGGACATCCGCCTGGAACCTATCGCCACGGCCTCGCTCTTCACTCTGCAGGGCGGTCTGCCCTACTTCACGTTCCCGGACAGTACCCGCATCTCTTACGACCGCGACGGCCTGGACGACACCTATACCGTCGTGCCGCTGCCGACGGGCCCGATCCACTACCAGGCATGGTCCGCCCGGGACGGCGCCGGACGGCTCTATCCGCCCTCTTTCTACCGGCGCGATCCGAACAAACCCGCCGGGGGCATTAGCCTTCCCGCCGACGTCCGCGCGGCCTATATGAGCCTGCCGGACACCGTCACGCCGACCGTCAGGGCGCTCGCCCAGTCCATCATTGCGTCCGATCCGCCGCTCCGTCACGCCGAGCGCGCCCGGCGCATCGAGGCCTGGCTCAAGGAGCACTGCGCCTATTCCCTCGACCTCAAGGCCACCCCCGGCGTCGAGCCCGTCGAGAATTTCCTCTTCAACCAGAAGAAGGGGCACTGCGAGTACTTCGCGTCGAGCATGGTCGTGCTCCTCCGCGCGGCGGGCGTGCCGGCGAGGCTCGTAACGGGCTTCCACGGCGGCGAATGGAACGAGGTGGGCGGGTGGTATCTCGTGAAGCAGTCCGACGCGCACGCGTGGGTGGAGGCCTGGTTCGACGGCGACGGATGGGTGCGCTTCGACCCGACCCCCGCGGCGGAGCGCGAGCGCGGCGTCGCGAGCAAGGCGATGGGGCCGTTCGGGCAATGGCTTGATTACTTCCGCTCGTCGTGGATCAATAACGTGGTGCAGTTCGATCAGGAGCAGCAGTCGGCGATGCTGCGCAGCACGCGCGAGGCCACCCGCAGGTTCACCGACATGGGGGACAGGGCCTTCACGAACACCCTGGGCTTCTTCCGCGCGGCGTGGGCTGTGCTCACCGACCTGAAACGGCTCTCCACGACCGAGGGTGCCCTCATCCTTCTGGGCGCGTTCGCCGTCAGCGCCGTCATCGTCCTCACCGCGCGCTGGCTCATCATCGCCTTCGCCCGGCGGATGCGCGAGCACTACGACCGCCGCCGGGCAAGGCGCATGGGCCACGTCCAGGTCGCGTTCTACCACGATCTCCAACGGCTCCTCAAGCGGCGCGGGTTCCTCCGCCGCGACCACGAGACGCCAGCAGAGTTCGCCGACGCCCTCGCCGACGCCTTCGGCCCCGCGACCGACTCCCTCCGCGCCCTCACCGACGCCTACTACCGCGTTCGCTTCGGCGGCGCCCAACTCACCCCCGACGACGAGCGCACCCTCCGCGCCCACCTCGACCTCCTCCGCACCACCCCCCTCTGCCGCGCCTGAAATAAATAGGGACGCAGGCTATTTATTTGCGCCATAACACGATGCGGCGCAATAGGATGCGAGTTGGCATCATGTCTGGAAATAAATAGCCTGCGTCCCTATTTAATCCTTTACTGCGAGGGTGGGGCCGGATAGGATTGGGAGAGGGGTTGTCAGCGGACTCGTTCGCGGGAAGGAGGGAATCGTGGCGCGAGGACCAAGGATTGTGGTGCCGGAGGTGCCTCATCACGTAACGCAGCGAGGCAATCGCGGGGAGGACGTATTCTTCACCGATGAAGGCCGCTGGAAGTATCTGGATCTGCTCGCGGAGTACTCCGCCATGCATGGGCTGAAGATCCTGGCCTATTGCCTGATGACCAACCACGTGCATCTCGTGGCGGTGCCGATGAAGCCTAACTCGCTGGGGAAAGTGCTGCGAACCGTGGACATGCGCTACACGCAGCATGTGAACTGGTCGGAAGGATTAACCGGCATTCTCTGGCGCGGACGGCCCTTCTCAAGCCCCATGGACGACCGGCATTTCTGGGCCGCTCTGCGATATGTGGAGAGAAACCCCGTGCGCGCCGGACTCGTGACCCACGCCGAGGAATATCCCTGGAGCAGCGCCGCAGTCCATTGCGGCCTGCGCACCAGCGCCACCCTGTCGCCTCTGCCGCCACACCCGGATATCGCCAACTGGCCCGAATTCCTTTCCGATCCCGACGAAGACCGGATGCTCAAGGCCCTCCGCTTCGGCACCCATCGAGGCATTCCCATCGGCGATGACGATTTCGTTCTGAGAGTCTCAAAGACCCTCCGCCGCCCCATCCGCCCCCGCGGCCGCCCAAGGCTCGATAAATAGGGACGCAGGCTATTTATTTCCAGACATGATGCCAACTCGCATCCTATTGCGCCGCATCGTGTTATGGCGTAAATAAATAGCCTGCGTCCCTATTTATTTCGGCGGCGCCAGGTGAGGAGGGGGAGGATGATGCCGCCGAGGAAGCCGGAGGCGTAGGCACCGAGGTGGGCCCAGAGGTCGGAGAGGAAGAGGACGTGGCGGGCGGGGGGAATCTTCGAGGCGAGAGGATCGAGAAGCCATACGAACCGTGCGCGGGCGAGGAAGTAACCGAGAATCCCGGAAGCGAGCGCGACGCAGGCGACGCACGCCATAAGGATGAGCACAGGCCTGACAAGGTCGCGCGCATCGAGAGGCGGGCGCTTTCCGGCACGCGCGGCGAGGCCAAGCGGCACACTCAGGATGAGCCCCACCCACCACGTCGCCCGGAATCCCCAGCCGAGCCCGAGCAGCGTCGGCGAGTCCGTGTTGAACACCGGCGGATGCCCCACCGTGAAATACTCCACGCACACCCGCACCGTCACCTGGTCCTGCACGATCCCGTAGCCGACCGCCGCCGCCACGCACAGCAATGCAATCCTCACGAACGCCATAGCGCCCTCCGTAAAAGGTACTGTGTACCTTTTTCCGACTCTACGGCGCTGTGGGCTTGATGTCCTTGTCG
>JBBIVY010000145.1:0-8256 GCA_037439485.1 Planctomycetota bacterium
ATGCCGGACAAGGGCCGTTTCCGGTAGTTTAGAGACTGTTTCAAAACCCATTCCGCACGCGGGTTTGTAGCTTAGGGCCTTGTGCCCGTGGGTGGCGGGGGTCCTTGTGACCCCCGCAGATAGACCGTTTGACGCCCCACAAGGGCTCCCGCGCCCCACGGGCACGAGGCCTTAAGCTACCGACGATTGGGGACACGCTTATGTCGACGACCATCGTCATCTCCCGCAGCGACGCCGACGACGATCATCGCCGGGCGTTCGAGGACGGGGTCGTCGAGGCCCTCCGGCAGTCGCAACGCTCGCCGGTGCTGGTGGTGCCGCCGATCTACGCAATGGCCGAGGGCGACGAGGCCCTCGATGCGATCCGCGCCATCACCGGCCCGCTGGTCTTCGCCTCGTGGCTCCAACCCCGCGCGGCCTTCTGGGTGCTCCACGCCTTGGGCGTCCGCGGCAGCGTCGAGGCCGAGGGCGACTGCCAGTCCTGCTGCTCGTCGGAGAACTGCTTCTGCGAAGGCCGCTCCATCGCCACGCGGAACCTCTCCGCTTACGCGACGAGCGACGCCGCCACAAGACAGATCCTCACCGATGTCCCTCGCCGGAAGAGCCCGAACGTCTCGCTCCGCGAGTTCACCTCGCCCGAGCGCGCGCCGTGGTATCCCGTCATCGACTACTCCGTCTGCATCGTCTGCGGACAATGCCACGACTTCTGCCTCTTCGCCGTCTACACCACCGACGAGGCCAACCAGCCGCGCGTGACGAACCCCGCGAGCTGCAAGCCCGGCTGCGCGGCGTGCGCTCGGATCTGCCCGCAGGGGGCGATCATGTTCCCGCTCTATGCCGGCGACCCCGGCATCGCGGGCGCGCCCGGCGTGAAGCCTCGCCGAACGGAGGCGATTGCCGACGACCTCCTCAAGCGCGGCGAGCCCTGCCCGGTCTGCGGCTGCGCGTGCGACTGCGAGAGGTCCAAGGACGGCGCCGCCCCGCCGGGAAAGACCGTCTGCCCCGCGTGCGGCTGCATCTGCCACCCGAACTCTCTGTGCGCCTGCCGCCCCAACCGCGCCGGCCGCATGAAGACGGACCGTGAGGACAAGCCCCGGGATGAACTCGACGCCCTCATCGACGACCTCGACAAACTTGACTCCTGAGCGCCCCCGAGGGTTCCCCGTCGTTCTCGCCGCGGATCGGACGCTCATGTCCGCCTATCCCACGCTGCTCGACGGGATGATCGGCTCCTCGCAGACCACGGCCTCGCCTCGCCTGGCCCTCGACCTGCTCGTCGCCCCACGCGTCCCCTCCGACGGCGTCCGCGCCCGCCTGGCTCCAATGGGCCTCCGCCGCATCGAGGCCGCGCTCGTCGCCTCGGGCTTCTCCCCCGACGACGTTGCCGTCGTCGCCCCGCACCGGCTTTCGAAGGCCGTCGGACACGACACGAGAATCATCGCCCTATCGAGCGGCGACCCGCTCGGCCGCGGGATGAACACCAACACGATGACCGCCATCGCGGGCGGACGGAGCTGGACGGAGGTGCTGTTCAAACGCCTTCTGGCAAAGGCCGTCCGGCTCAAGCGGGATCACCCTGCATTGCGCATCGTCGTCGGAGGCCCCGGCGCCTGGCAGCTCGCACAGCATGATGATGCCCGCCGGTCGCTCGGCATCGATGTCGTGCTCACCGGCTACTCAGAAACCACCGCGCCCGCCCTCTTCAGGCAAGCGATCGCAGGGGAGAACGTCGAAGGGGTCATCCCGTGTGATTGGCCGGGGCTTGCGGGCGTTCCCAACATCCTCCGCCCCTCGGTGATGGGCATCGTCGAAACGAGCCGCGGTTGCGGACTCGGGTGCGATTTCTGCACGCTCGCGAAGGTGCCGATGGTCCACTTCCCCGCCGACTTCATCGTCCGCGACGTCGAGGTCAACCTGGCTTCCGGCGCTCGCAACATCGGGCTGATCTCCGAAGACCTCTTCCGCTATGGCGGCACGGCATCGGCTCCCAGGCCGCAGGAACTCCTCGCCCTCTTGCGGCGGCTGCGGAAGATCGACGGCCTCGGGATGCTGCAACTCGACCACGCCAACGTCTCCAGCGTCGCGGCCTGCTCCGACGCGGAGCTTGCGGATATTCACTTGCTCCTCTCGGGCTCGCGTCCGCGACCGGTGTGGCTTAACCTCGGCGTCGAGACGGCGTCCGGCCGTCTCCTCTCCTCGCTCCCCGCGCGCGCCAAGATGCGGCCGTTCGACGCCGCCGGGTGGGCCGAGGGCTGCCGGGAACAGGTCCGACGGCTTGCGCGGGCCGGGATCCTCCCGATGGTCAGCCTCGTCATCGGCCTCGAAGGCGAGACGCCCGAGGATATCGAGATCACGCGGCGATGGGTCGAGTCGCTCTCGGGCGAACGCGTCCTCGTCTTCCCGCTCCTCATGGCCCCGACCGACTCCAGCCGCGCGCCATTCGGCCGACGCGATCTCCGACCCGATCACTGGGCGCTCATCAAGTCCTGCTACCGCTTCAACTTCAAATGGCTCCCCGGCCTCTTCTGGTCCGAGCAGACCGCCGCCGGCGTCGGCATCTCCCGTCGCGTGGCGCTCGCGGCCACAGCCCGGGCCAATGTGCCTTGGTGGAAGATGCTCCTTGCCCTGCGGTCATGAGGCCGCCGTCTGCCTGCGGGGACGATTCCTTTCCCATTGGGGCGACGGACGCCCCTATAGGCTGTGGTTTGGACCGTAGGCGAGCACACAATATGCTTTCGGCCCAAGTGGCCTCTCTGGAACCTTAATTAGTGGAACCCCGGAACCTCAAGTATTCCGGCCATTTTTGACCTGTTTTCGGAGATCAGAGGTTCCAGTGCTGGAACCTCTTGAGACCCGCGATGACTATTTGACAACACAACGCTTTAGCGCCTCCAGGACGCCTCCGCCCCGCCCTGCGGCGTAACTCTTCGGCGGCGGGACTCACTAATGACATGCGGGCTGAGACGCCTGCACCCAGCTTCGGCCTCGAACTTCTCCCCCGCGGGGAATCCGTGACCACAATCGCTCAGGCCTGCGACGTCGCCCGCCGAATGCTCCTCGCCGAGAGAGGCCCGGACGGCCATTGGACCGGCCGGCTCTCGTCGAGCGCGCTTTCCACGGCGACCGCGGTCACGGCCCTTGCCGCCTCGACGAGCACGGCGCACGCCACGCTCGTCGCCGGCGGGGTGCGGTGGCTTGCCGCAAATCAGAACGCCGACGGCGGCTGGGGCGATACGGTCGACTCGCCGAGCAACCTTTCGACCACGCTTCTTGCCCGCGCGGCGGCGGAGTTTGCGACTGACCGCGACTGCATCGCGAAGGCCGACGCTTACCTCGCGCGCGCAGCCGGGCCGACCCGCGAGGACTGGATTCGCGCCATCCGCGAGGCCTACGGCAAGGACCGCACGTTCTCGGTGCCCATCCTCACCGACCTCGCCATCGCGGGGCTCATCGACTGGAAGAGCGTGCCGACGCTGCCGTTCGAGTTCGCGCGCCTGCCGAGATCGTGGTTCCGCTTCATGCGCCTTCACGTCGTGAGCTACGCGCTCCCGGCTCTTATCGCCATCGGCCAGGCCGCTCACGCGATGAATCCCACGCGCTGCCCGGTCACCCGGTTCCTGCGCCGACGCGCCGTCGAGCCGACGCTCGCCCTGCTCGAACGCATCCAGCCTTCGGGAGGCGGGTTCCTCGAGGCGACTCCCCTCACAAGCTTCGTCGTCATGAGCCTCGCCGCCGCGGATCGAGCACAGCATCCCGTCGCGCGCCGGGGCGTCGAGTTCCTCGCGCGCGGCGTCCGGCCCGACGGAAGCTGGCCCATCGACACGAACCTGGCCACGTGGCTGACGACGCAGGCGCTTGACTCGCTCGGCCCCGAGAGCATCGACGGCGCCGACGCGATCCGCGCCTGGCTCCTTGCGCAGCAATGGCGCACGCGTCACGTCTACACCGACTCGGCCCCCGGCGGATGGGCGTGGACCGACCTGCCCGGTGGGGTGAGCGATGCCGACGATACGCCCGGCGCGCTCATCGCGCTTGTCAGGCTCGGGGTGCGCACGGACGATCCCGCCGTCGTCTCTGGGGTGCGCTGGCTGCTCGATCTCCAGAACTCCGACGGCGGCTGGCCCACCTTCTGCCGCGGATGGGGCAAGTTGCCGTTCGACCGCTCCACCGCCGACCTGACCGCCCATGCCGTCCGCGCGCTTTCGCTCGTCGCGCCCGACCATGCGCGGGCATCTCGCGCCATCGAGCGCGGCTTCAAGTTCCTCATGCGCACGCAGTCGTCCGACGGCTCATGGACGCCGCTCTGGTTCGGCAATCAGCACACTCCCGGCAAAACGAACCCAGTCTACGGCACCGCGCGGGCGCTTGTTGCATACGCCGAGATCGGTCAACTCGCCCGCCCCGAGGCCTCGCGCGCTGCGGCATATCTCATTTCCGTCCAGAACCCCGACGGCGGCTGGGGAGGCGCCAAAGCTGCCCCTTCCACCACCGAGGAGACGGCCCTTGCCGTCCGTGCGCTTGCCTCCGGCGCACCCGACGCCGCTGCGCTCGCCGCGGCCCGTTCCGGGGGTGAATATCTCGCCCGACGGATTTCCGAAGGAGGTCTTGCCGAACCGGCCCCGATTGGGTTATACTTCTCTGTCCTCTGGTATTCGGAGAAGCTTTACCCGGCCATCTGGAGCGTGGGGGCGCTTCGCGCGCTTCTCGCTCATGACGAGGTTCGCGCATGATCCGACGTCTCGACGACCGCCCGCGCCGTGCCCCAGTGCCGAAGGCGCTCAAGGCCGTGCCGACCGACGCCGATCTCCGCGAGAAGATTCGCGAGCGCGCCCGCGCGGCCACTGCCCAGCTTCCCCGCGCGAAGCCGCTGCGTCACGCGGACGTCGAGCAGCTCGCTCGGGCCATCCTCGCCGAGCTGAAGATCGCGGAGAACTACATCGGCTTCTGCATGGTCGCCGTCAGCAACGAGTTCTGGCGGCCCCAGTTCGCGGCCATCCCGTATGCCCGGCGGCTGCTGCTTCTGCCCCACTGCCTGCGCAAAGCCGCGGCCTGCCGCGGGACCTATAGTGCGCTCGGCCTCGACTGCGCGGCCTGCGGCGCCTGCCTTATCACGCAGGTGAAGCGCGACGCCGAGGCGCTCGGATACCGGGTGCTGGTGGCGGAGGGGACGCCTGCGGTGCTCCAGGTGATCCTCAGCGGCAAGGTTGACGCGGTGCTCGGCGTCGCCTGCCTGGATTCGCTGGAGAAGGCGTTCGAGCGCGTGGCCGACCTCGGCATCCCGAACCTCGCCCTGCCGCTCCTCGTCGACGGCTGCGTCGACACGACGGTCGAATTCGACGCGATGATGGGCCTCGTGCGTCTTCACGCCTCGCGCGTGGAGGAGCGCACCCCCAGCTACGTTTACCTCCTGCGTTCCGCCGAGCGGCTCTTCGAGCCGGGCATCCTCGACGCGCTTCTCGCCGACGAGGTGCAGCCTGCCGCGGAGACCGCCAAGCCCTCTTCCGACCAGGCCGATCCCCTGCGCGGCACCGAGGCCATCGCCCTCGACTGGCTCCGCACCGGCGGCAAGCGGTTCCGCCCGTTCGTCACGCTCGCCGGCTATGCGGCAATGACCCTCGGCGACGTGGCGCTCCGCAGCGACGCCGACCTCGCCGACGCCTTCCCCGAGGTCGTCCAGCGCGCCGCGGTCGCGGTCGAGGCCATCCACAAGGCCTCGCTCGTCCACGACGACATCGAGGACAACGACGCCTTCCGCTACGGGCTCGAAACGCTCCACCGCCGCTACGGCGTGGCGAACGCCGTCAACGTGGGCGATTACCTCGTGGGCCTCGGCTATCGGCTCGTGGCCTCCGGCGCGGACGAGCTTGGGGGCGAGACGGTCGCGGACATGCTCGCCATGCTCTCGCGCTCGCACGTGCGGCTCTCGCGCGGCCAGGGGGCCGAGATCCTCTGGCGCGGGCGCGACCTGCGGGCGCTCCGGCCGATCGATTGCCTGACTATCTACGCGCTCAAGACCGCACCCGCCTTCGAGGCCGCGCTTTACATCGGACTTCGCGCCGCGGGCCCGGCGGGGCCGTGGGCCGCTCAGCTCGAGGCCTACTCCCGTTACCTCGGCGTCGCCTACCAGGTGCTTAACGACCTCAAGGACCTGCGCCTCGACGGCAAGGACAAGCTCGTCGCCGGGCAGGACCTCCTCGCCGCGCGGCCGACGGTGCTCCTCTCATTCGCCTACGAATCCGCCGACGACGCCCGAGCCGCCGAGTTGACCGGCCTCATCCGCGCCGAGGGGGACGTCGAGGCCCGCGTCGACCGCCTCCTCGCGCTCTACGAATCTCTCGGCGTTACCGCCAAGGCCGCCGATCTGGTCGATCGCTATCGCCACCGGGCCACCGCCGCCGCCACCGGCGTCGAGCCGCCCGCGTTGCGCGAGCTGATGCACTATGTCGTCGACGTGTTGCTGCGCTGAGAGGTGAGGGAAGTCAACGGGGTGGCAACTCATGGCCGCTTTACCGGAGGGTGCCCGGCTCATGTCTCCAACTCCGTACCTCGTCGACATCGCAACGCGTCTGGGCCGCGGGATGGAACGCCTGCCCGAATCGTTTCGGCGTCGGCAGGCCGACTGGCTCACAAGCCGCCAGCGCCGCGACGGCGGTTTCGCCGGCAGACAAGGCGCATCCAACCTCTACTACACCGGCTTTGCGATGCGCCTGGGACAGTTGCTCGACGTCCGGTCGCTCGAATTCTGGGAGAACTCGGCCGAGTATCTCCGCCTGAAGGCCCCCGAGCCGCGCGACATGCCCGACGTCCTCGTCCGCCTCATGGCCCGGCCGATGCTCCAGCTCCGAGGCGTTTCGCTCTGGACCGACGCCGCCGACCCGAAAGAGGTCGCCGTCTGCCGCACGCTCATGGACCAGTCCCGTCGGTGTGACGGCTTCGCCCGGCGGCCGAGCGACTCGCTCTCCGTCTTCCAGACGTTCCACGCCGCGCTCTGCTATGAACTCCTCGGCGAGCCCATGCCCGCGAGTCCCAAGGTGGGCGCCGCGATCCGCCGCAGGCAGCGCACCGACGGCGGATTCGTCGACATGCCCGAATCGGCCGACGAGTCCGGCACCAATCCCACGGCCGCCGCGGTGGGCACGCTCAAGGCCATCGACGAGCTTCACGAAAAAACCGGCGCACGCGCCGCGGGGTTCATCCGCGCCATGCAGCGCCCGGACGGAGGCTTCGCCGCGCACGCCCGCTCGCCCATGTCCGACCTCATGACCACGTTCACCGCGCTGACGACTCTGGGCGATTCCAGCACGCTCCGAGGCGCGCGTCTCGGCGACGCGGGACGATACATCCAGTCGCTCGTCATGCCCGAGGGCGGGTTCCTCGCCGCCCCCGGCGACGACGAAGCGGACATCGAATACACCTATTACGGCGTCGGCGCGCTGGCGCTGCTGGCCGCGGAGACGGCGAAAGAGCACTTTTAGATTTTGGGTTTTGGATTTTGGATTGAAAGCAGCGGAGTTCAGGCGCATTTCCCGGCTCCCGGACGCTGTGCCACAATCGGCAATCCAAAATCCACAATCCTAAATGGAGGCATCGCTTGCTCATCGTCTCCCATCTCCGGAAGGAGTTCCCTTCCCCCGCGGGCGCGCTCGCGGTCTTGAAGGACGTGTCCTTCGAGCTTTCACCGGGCGAGTCGCTGGCGGTCGTCGGACCGTCGGGGTCAGGCAAGAGCACGCTCCTGCACATCCTCGGGTCGCTGGAGCGCCCCACCTCGGGCGCGGTGGAGCTTGACGGCGTCGACGTCGCGTCGCTCGACGGGAAGGCCCTGGCCGAATACCGAGCGAAGAAGGTTGGCTTCGTCTTCCAGGACCATCACCTCCTGCCCCAGCTCACGGCGGCCGAGAACGTCTGCCTGGCGATGCTGGCCGCGGGAGTGCGCCACGCGGACCCGGCGCCCGCGTGGGACCTTCTGGAGAAGGTCGGCCTGGAAGAGCGCCTCCATTCGCTCCCGGCGAAGCTCTCCGGCGGCGAGCGCCAGCGCGTCGCCATCGCCCGGGCGCTCGTCAACAACCCCGCGCTGCTCCTCGCCGACGAGCCCACCGGCAACCTCGACCGCGAAACCGCCGAGCCCGTCGCCGAACTCTTCCTCAATCTCGCCCGCGACCGTAAGGCCATGCTCGTCGTCGTCACACATAATGAGGCGCTGGCGAAGAGGTTCGACTGGGTGATGGAGTTGAAGGGAGGCGTTCTTCGCATCTTGTA
>JBBIVY010000146.1:0-8254 GCA_037439485.1 Planctomycetota bacterium
TCGCCGAGAGCGTTCTTGTCGCCGTAGAGGAGCGCGACGCCGAGGAACCCCGCCGCGGCAAGGGCGAGCGACGGGAGGAATCGCGCGTTGAGAAAGAGGAGCATCGTCTTGTCGGCCGGGCGCTCGACGACGTGCATCGCTATTGCGCACGCCACGCCTGCGAGGAGCGGCACGAGCCCCGCAACGTAGGCTTCCTTCGCGGCCAGCTTCCTCGCGAATGCGAAATACGCCCCGGCGCCCGCGGCCCAGATGAGCGTCACGGGCCAGAGGTGATCGAACGCTCCCGCCACGGCTCCGGTTTGACTCGGCAGGTCGATCCAGAGCCAGAACTCCGCGTGCAGCAGCGCCAGCCACGCATAGCCCGAGAAGACACACCCGAAAACCCGCGCCTTGCGCGAGTCGGGCGTGAGCGAGTAGGCGAAGGCCGCTGCCACCGCGAGGCCTGAGACGATGAACCGCGGGTTGATCGCGAGCCAGTAGGCGCCCTTCGGCGTCGCCGCGAAAGAGAGCGCCGCGACGAGGAGCGCCACGCCGAGCGCGGCAAGCCCGGCCCCGAGCGCCTCGCTCACGCCTCGCCACCATCTCACCGCAAGGAACGCGAACGCGCCCGCCGTCCACGCGAGCGCCAGCGACCAGGCGAACGTGAACTCGAACGGCCGGTCCCACGCGGCGGCGTTGAAGTCGATCCAATACCACAACTCCGCGCTGACGAGCACGAGCGCCGCGTAGCCCGAGAAGGACGTCGTGACGATGCGCCTGGATCGCTCGGCGGCCGAAAGCGACGAGGCGAACGCCGCGACGACGGCGAGCGCGGCGGCGGCGAACCGCCAGTTGACCGCGAAGAGCGGGTGCGCGGGCGCGGCGACGCGGTATCCGGCGACGGCGATGATGAGTGCCGTGGCAAGGACCGGCAGGCCCCACAGAATCGCCGAGGGCGCCTTCTTCCACCAGCGCACGCCGACGTAGGCGAGAGAGCCGAGCGCCCACACGAGCGTCAGCGATCCGCCGAGCGCGTAATCGTAATCCCACTTGTGCGCGGGCGCGACGCGGGCGAGCCACCCGCCGACCTCGACGCTGATGAGCGTCAGCAGGGCGTAGCCCGAGAAGGCGCACCCCGCGGCCATGCGCGTTGCCGACGCGATCGAGAGCGAATAGGCGAACGCCGTGCCGATCGCGACGATCGTTGCGAGGAATCGCCAGTTGAGCGCGAGCATCGCGTCATCCGGCCCGCGCGTCATGAACCCCGCCGCCGCGAAGATTAGCGCGAAGGCCAGGGCCGGGAGCCCCGCCGCGTAGGCCGCCGGGATCTTCTTCCATTTCGAGAATCCGAGGAACCCGAGCGCCCCCGCGGCCCACACGAGCGTCAGCGACCACGTGAAGGTGTAGGCAAAGGGCCACGTGCGGGCGTAGGCCATCCATTCGAGCCAGCGCCAGAGTTCGAGAGACATCAGCAGGATTCCGATCCACCCGGCGAAGATGCAGCCGACGAGCGTCTCGGGGGTGCGCTTCGCGGAAAGCCCCGCGACCGTCGCGGCGGTCACGAGCGCAAGGCCGGCGAGGAAGCGGAAGTTCACGATGAAGAGCTGCGGCGTATCAAGGCTGACGTCGTAGAGCAGGATCAGGAAGAACGCCGCGACGACGGCCGGGAGGAGGCCCGCAAGGCGCAGACCTGCGCCGCCTTCGCGCCGGGCGCCGATGAGGAAGAACGCGCACGCCCCGGCGGCGAGCACCATCACCACGGGCCAGCGCGAGACGTAGTCCGCGTTCCATCCATCATGCAGCGTGGCGGCACCGCTCGCCCAGAGCCCGACTTCAAGCGCGATCAGGAGGAGCGCCGCGTATCCGGCGCCGACGAGCGAGGCGATGCGTTGGCTCGTGTCGCGCGGGGCGAAGGCGAAAGCGAAAAGCACGCCCGCGACGATGGCCGCCGACCAGAACCGCGCGTTGAGGAAGAGCGTCCAGTGCGCGTCGGGGATCGTGTAGAGCCAGACGCCGCTGATCATCGCGACGGCAAGCGGCGCGAGGCCCAGGAGCGTGACCCATGCGCGGTTCATCGCCCGTCCGGAGCCGAGGAACGCCGCGGCGCCGAGCGCCCACATCACCGAGAAGGAGCAGGCCTGGAGGTAGGCCGGGTTGCGGTGCCAGCCGGGGGCGTTGAGCGCAAGCCATTGGCCGATCTCGACGTGGAGGAACGCGAGGAACATGAGCCCGGCGCCGACGGCCTCGATGCGCTTGAGCGCGGAATCGGCCTGGGTCGATTCGCCGCGGAAGAACTGGTGGACGACCGCGCACGCCGCCGCGCCGAGCGGGGCGCACATCAGGATGAGGAACTCGCGGTTGAAGATGAGCGTGAACGGCGCATCGTGGCCCATCGCCTCGGACCCGTGGCACGCGTAGACCCGGCCGACGGCCAGTAGCAGGACGAGGAACGCGCCCGTCCGCGCGTGGCGATAGCGGAACTGGTAGCCGAGGTAAAGGAGCGCCGCGGCCTCGACCGTCCAGCCGACCGTGATGCCGTTGGCGTGGAAGTAGACCGGGATCGCGATGGTCAAGAGCGACACGCTGAGCGCGATGAATCCGAAGACGGACTTCCGGTCGCCCGGGATGCGCCGCGTCGTGAGGACGCCGAGCGCGAGGTACGCGACGGACATCAGGCACGCGACCCCGGCAAGGGCGTCGGTGTTGCCATTGTCCAAGAGCCGCCAGGCGCCGATGAACGCGACGGTGGCGTTGGTGAGCGCCATGACGAACCGCTCGACCGTAAGCTCCGTGCGCGTGATGAGATGGTTGATGAAGGGCAGCACGAGGAAGACGCCGTAGAACGCGAGGAGCCAGAGCGTCGTGCCGACGAGCGCGGACTTCGCGTAGTCCGGGTCGCCGTCGTAGAACTTCATGAACCAGCCGCCGAAGAGGATGACCGTGCCGACGAACGCGAGGACGTCGAGCGCGCGCCACTTCTTGTAGAAGGCGACGCCGAGCACGCCTACGTCGAGGAGCATGAGATACGCGAAGAGCCCGTCGCGTTCGTTCGTGCCCCGGGAGACGAGCACGGGCGAGAGCACGCCGCCGAGGATCGCCAGGAACGCGATGGGCAGCGCGTCGAACGCCACCGCGGCGGCCATGCCCGCGGCCGTGACGACGCACATGAGGCCGAAGACGAGGAGCGGACTATGGAGCGGCGGCTCGGCGTAGACGTTCGGCGAATAGGCGCAGAAGAGCGCGGCGTAGAGCACCATGATGCCGCCGCCGAGGAGCCCCTGGCCGAAGGGGCGCATGTTCTTGCGGAGGAAATGGATGCCGAGGCCGGAGAGGATGAGCCCGGCGGTCACCGCGGCGATGATCTGAGTGCCGGGGCCGATCCATTTCTGCTGGAACGCATACCCGGCGAAGAGCGCCACGGCGATGAAGACGGCGAGCACGCCGCCCCAGACCATCCAGCGTTTGCCGACGGCCTCCTCGATCCTGGCCCACGAGATGCCCCCCTGCGAGTCGAGCCACTTCGACGCTGGAGCGGGCGTCGCGGCGGCCGGTTCGAGCGGCGGGGCCGCGACGGGCGCGACGGGCTTCGGCGGCACCTGTTTCGGCGGCACTATCGCAGCCGCCGGGACGACGGGCGGGGCAGGGGGCTTCGCCGCGGCAGGAGGCCGGACAGGAGTCGCCTGATGCGTCGGCGCAGGAGCCGGTTTGATATCGGTCACCTGCGGTAGAATCGGCGCAGGCGTCGGCTTCGGCGGAGCCGCGGGAGGAATCGCCGCGGAGGCCGCGGGCGCGACGGGCTTCGGCATGACGGGTGGCGGAGGCATCGCGGCGGGCTTTGCGATGTCGAGGGCGTACCCGATCTTCTGCGGCGGCGGCTGCGGCGTGGGGACGATCGCGGGCAATGCCTGCGGCGGAGGCGGAGCGGCGGCCGTGTGCGAGGTCCGCCAGGCCTCGATCTTCTCCAGCTTCTCGATCGCCTGCTTCAGCTTGGCGCGGGTGGCGTCCAGATCCTCCTGCAGCCTTGCCGAACGCGAGCGCGCGGCGCCCGCCATGGTGAAGAGGATGACGACGGCGATGAACAGCAGGAAGACGATGGTTTCCACGGCATGTTCCCCCCGGCATATGCCTATCGAAGTATCACCATGCTAACAATCCGACGCAGGGGGTCAAGGCCAATCGGCGCGTTTTCGCGTTGACCCCGGAGGCGCGGGCGGGTAGGCTCTTCTCCATTCATATTCTGAACGCAGGACCCGAGGAGAAGACATGCCGAAGAAAGCCGCCGTGCCGCCGAAGCCGACTGCCGGGCTCGTGTGGAAGTCGCCGAAGGAGAAGCCGTTTCAGATCGCCGGACTCGCGTGGTTCGCGAAGGACCGAGCGTGGAAGCGCACGCCGGTGAAACCGAAGGAGAGGCTGCCGGAGATGGTCGAGTCCCTCGCGCAGCAGACCGCGGGCGCACAGATTCGCTTCGAGACCGACTCGCGCCGCATCGCGGTGCGCGTGAGGCTCCCGCGCGTTCACGGCATGGACCATATGCCGGCGACCGGCGAGTGCGGGTTCGACTGCTACGTCGGCCTGCTCGGCGTGATGCGCTATGGCGGCACCGTCCGCTACGACCGCACGCAGGTTCGATACGAGTCTATGGTGTTCGAGACGGACGCGCCGGGGCGCCGGGCGATCACGCTGCACTTCCCGCTCTATTGCGGCGTGAAAGACGTGCGGGTCGGTCTTGCGCGTGGCGCCAAGTTGTGGCCGCCGAAGCCGCTGGGCGGGCGCGTCGTGGTCTATGGCACGAGCATCACGCAGGGCGGATGCGCCTCGCGGCCGGGGATGTGCTGGACGAACATCGCGTCGCGGAAGCTCGGCGTGGAATTCATCAACTTGGGCTTTTCCGGCAACGGCCGCGGCGAGCCCGAGGTCGCGCGGACGATCGCGGAGGTTCCCGGCGTGGACCTCTACATCCTCGAATACGAGCCCAACTGCGTGTCGACCGAGAAGTTCAAGGAGACGCTCCCGGTGTTCCTCCGCATCCTGCGCCGGGCGCACCCGAAGACGCCGATCCTGGTCGCCTCGCGCGTGCATTATGCCCGCGACCTCTGGTCCGCCGAATGCCGCAAGGCCGGCCGCGAGCGCCGGGCCTTCCAGCGCCGAGCGATTGCGAAGCTCCGCGCCGCCGGCGACAAGCGCCTCTTCTTCTTTGACGGCTCGACGCTCCTCGGCCCCGATTTCGAAGAATGCGCCGTCGACGGCGTTCATCCGACTGATCTTGGCTTCACCCGCATCGCCGCGGGAATGATTCCGTGGATTCGAAAGGCACTGAAAGCATGAAAGTCACTCCATTCCAGCAGCGTGTCTATGATGCGGCCCGGCGAATTCCGCGGGGCAAGGTGACGACGTATGGCCTCCTCGCGAAGGCGATCCGGTGCGGCTCGGCGCGGGCGGTGGGGCAGGCGCTGAGATGCAACCCGTTTGCGCCCGAGGTTCCGTGTCACCGCGTCGTGGCCGCGGACCTCACGCTCGGCGGCTTCATGGGCAAACGCTCCGGCGCGGCGCTCGCGAAGAAGAAGCGGATGCTCGAAGCCGAAGGCGTCCGGTTCGAAGGAAACCGCGTGGCCGAGTCGGATTGCGTCGACCTCCGCGTGAGCCGCGCCCGCAAATGACGGGAGGCCCAGGCTTACGTCCTTGACCCGCTACGTCGTCCGCATTATTGTTGCACCCGGGGCAAGTGAGCGCCGGGGCGCCGCAGGGGAGTGGCCATGAAACAGATGCTCGCGGCTGCGGTGATCCTGCTGTTCGTCCTGGCGGCGATCTGGGGGGCGGATTGTCTTTATCGCTCGGGGAGACGCGCGCCGGAGGCGAAGGAGGCGCCGGCGTCGACAGCGTCAGGCCCGACCGTGGACAATAGCGGGATCGACTGGCGCCAGGTCAGGAGCGCGGCGTTCCCCGTGGCGGCTGTCGCCGTGGCCATCTTCCTCATCTTCCTGCTCCGGACGAAGTCGTACAACATCCACGCCGCCGCGGAGAAGGGCGATGCCGACGAGGTCGCCGCCATCCTCGACAAGCAGCCGGACCTCGTGAACGCCGTGCGATCCGGCAGCGGGATGACCCCGCTGCACGTCGCCGCGCGTTGCGGGCGCATCGATGCGGCGAAACTGCTCATCGCGCGCGGCGCCGACCTCGACGCGAAAGATGCCGACGACCGCACGGCGCTCTATTACGCCTCGGCGTGGGGATATCGCGAAATCGTCGAGATGCTCCTCGCCGCCGGCGTCGGCGTGACCGCCGACGGCCCCGAGGACGTTCAGCCCATCGCCGCCGCGGAATACTGGAAGCATCCGGAGATTGCGGAACTGCTTCGCGCCCGCGTTCAGACCTCACAGGAGAATGAGCCGACGTGACCTCCGGCAAGAAGGCCGTCGCTTCGTGCGATTTTTCGGCAGGGCGCTTATTGAATGAGAGGCCGGGCGGCGGTAGAATGTCTTCCGGCGAACAAATTCCAATTTCCAAGTCACAAATTCCAAGGAAACTCCAAACTCCAAATCCCAATAAGACGCCGAACGGTCTCCGTCAGCTTCGACTGGAATTTGCGAATTGAGATTTCTTCCCGGGGGTCGCGAATGAACAACGACCGCAAAGTCGCTTACTTCACGATGGAGATCGCGCTCGATCCGGGCATGCCCACCTATTCGGGCGGCCTGGGGGTGCTGGCGGGAGACACCATCCGCTCGGGCGCGGACCTCAAGGTGCCGATGGTCGGCGTCACGCTCCTTCACCGCAAGGGCTACTTCTACCAGCGCCTCGCCGCCGACGGAACGCAGACCGAAGAGCCCGTCACCTGGCTCCTTGACGACTTCCTCCAGCGCACCCATGAGACCGTCACCGTCGAGATCGAGGGCCGCACCGTTCGCGTCGGGGCCTGGCGCCGCGACATGGTGGGCGTCTCCGGCTACGTCGTCCCCGTCTACTTCCTCGACACCGACCTGGCCGAAAACTCGCCGTGGGACCGCGCGCTGACGAACTTCCTCTATGGCGGCGACGACTACTATCGCCTGTGCCAGGAGGTCGTCCTGGGCATCGGCGGCGTGCGGATGCTGCGCGCGCTCGGGCACGCGCACGTCGACCGTTATCACATGAACGAGGGCCACGCCGCGCTGCTGGCGATCGAGCTCCTGCGCGAGGAGGCCGGGGACGCCGGCGGCATGACGGACGGCACGATCGAGCGGGTGAGGGAGAAGTGCGTCTTCACCACGCACACGCCCGTCGCGGCCGGCATGGACAAGTTCCCCGAGGAGATGGCCCGGCGCGTGCTGGGCTCCGCGTGCGACAGCGTCCGGGGGCTTGCCTACCTCGACGGCCGGCTCAACATGACCTACCTGGCGCTCAACCTCAGCCATTTCGTCAACGGCGTCGCCAAGCGGCACGGCGAGGTCTCGCGGATGATGTTCGCGCGCTACTCCATCGACTCCATCACCAACGGCGTTCACGCCGCGACGTGGACTTCCGGGGCCTTCCAGGACCTCTTCGACCGCTACGTGCCCGGCTGGCGCGAGGACAACTTCTCGCTGCGCTATGCGCTGTCCATCCCCAAGCAGGACATCTGGGCCGCGCACCAGGAGTGCAAGAAGCGCCTCATCACCCTCGTCAATCACGAGACCAACGTCGGCATGAACGCCGAGACTCTCACGCTCGGTTTCGCCCGGCGCGCCGCGACGTATAAGCGAGGCGACCTGCTCGTTCAGGACATCGAGCGCCTCAAGGGCATCGTCGAGCGCGAGGGCCCGCTGCAGATCGTCTACGCTGGCAAGGCCCACCCGAAGGACGAGGGCGGCAAGGAACTGATCCGCCGCATCGTTTCCGCGGGCGGCGCCCTCAAGGGCTCGGTGAAGGTGGCGTATCTGGCCAACTACAACATGATCCTCGGCAAGCTCTTCACCTCGGGCGCCGACGTCTGGGTCAACACGCCCGAGACCCCCATGGAGGCCTCCGGCACCAGCGGCATGAAGGCGGCGCTCAACGGCGTGCCGTCGCTGTCCGTCCTGGACGGCTGGTGGGTCGAGGGGTGCATCGAGGGCTCGACCGGCTGGGCCATCGGCCCCAAGCACACCGTCGAGGAGCAGTATACTGATAGCGGCCGTTCCGCCGACGCCCAGGCGCTCTACGACAAGCTCGAGAACTTCGTCCTCCCCACGTTCTACCAGGACCGCGACCGCTGGCTCGAAATCATGATCCACTCCATCGCGCTCAACGGCTCGTTTTTCAACACCCAGCGCATGGTCGG
>JBBIVY010000147.1:0-8197 GCA_037439485.1 Planctomycetota bacterium
TTTCGACCCCAAGCGGCGTGCAATGACGCGACTGTCATTTTGGCAGGTTCTTGACTTTTTCGGGCTGCGGGCCTGCCATTTTGGCAGGTCGCATTGTGTTGAATGCCTTCGGGGAGAGCCGGGAGGAGAAGAAGTGAGGCCGCGGTGCCTGGCGATGTCGCGCTGCGCTATCGAAGATGAGCCCGGAAGAATGCGGCGGCCTCGGCCTTGGAGACGGCGCCGATCGCGACGCCCTCGGTGAGGCGGAGGAGTTCGTCGTCGGACGCGCGGAGGCACTTGCCGTTGACGCGCAGAAAGACGCCGGCCGCGGCGAGGGCGGTGCGTTTGTTGCCGTCGAGAAACGGGTGGTTCCGCGCGAGATGAAAAAGATACGCGGCGGCCATCGCGGCGAGGTCTCCGTGGAGGAAACGCCCCGCCACCTGCGCCGAGGGCATCGACACGGCGGACTCGAGGAGCCCGCGGTCGCGCAGTCCGGGGTCTCCGCCGAATTCCTCGACCATGCGCCGATGCGCGGCGAGGACCTGCTCGACGCTCAGAAAGCGGATCGCGCGGGTCATTTCGCGAGCTTCCGGAGGACCCGGCGACGCTCCGTCGTGAAGGCTTTGAGCGCCGCCTCGAACCGCTTGCGGTCGACCGCCGCCGGGCTCACGGGCGTCACGAGGAGCGTTCCGCCCTCGATGGTCAGCCGGACCTTCGCGCCCTTCTCGACGCCCAGGAGGTCGAGCACGGGCTTGTCGAGGACGAGCGCGGCGCTGTTGCCGACCTTCTGCAATTGTTTGATCACGGGGCGTCTCCTCTGTGTCCTTACAATGTTATTACATCCCCGCCGCCCCGTCAAGGAGATTCTACCCCAGCCGCTTCAGCGTCTCGGCGAGCTTGCCGCCATACGCGAAGGCGTGGAAGGTCGTGGCGATCGTGGCGCCGGCCGGGACGGTGACGCGGCCTTGGATATCGTAGTGGTTCTTGGCGAACGACGTGAACGGCTCGATGGCGCAGGCGTAGCTGCGGCCGAAGTTGGAGTCCGAGTAGCCTTGCCAGATCCAGATCACGGGGAAGAACTTCGGGTCGAACTTCATGCCGAAGCCGACCTTGCGCTTCGAGTTGAAGATGCCGTACCAGCCCTGCGCGAAGCCGGTGAGAAACCACATGTGCCCGCCTTTCCGGCCCTTCGGGTTGATCTTGCACATCGAGAGGTCGCCGTCGACCGGCTTGCCCTTCGGCAGTTCGATCGCGCAGTCGCCCGAGAGGAACGGCTCGCCGAACGCGGGGTGATGTCCCCACATGATGTCGAAATCGCTCGCGCCCGTGTTCGTCGCGCGTTCGTCGAAGCGCACCCACGGGTCGGAGGCGTTCATCGTCATCGTGCGTTCGAGCACGAACGGCGACACGGGCGTGCGCACCGAGAACCTCACCGAGACCTCCTCGGGCGTGTCCTTCACGATGGCGTACTTCCATCCCAGCGCCTGCACTTCTCCATGGCGGGGGAGGGTGACGCCGTGGATGTCGAGGGGCGACGAGCCGTGCGGGAAAAGCTCCTGCCAGCCGCCTTCGTAGTAGGCGTTGAAGGCCTCGGTCGCGCCGAGGAAATTGGGCTCGGACTTCGGCGAGCGGATGCCGTTGGCGGTCCGCCAGAGGAAGTCCGTGCCGGTGCGCTTGTCAACGAACTCGACGATGTCCGCGCCCTTGTCCACCAGCACGCTCACGCGGACCCGATCGTTCTCCATCACCACGAGTCTCAGGTCCTTCACGCTCAGATCGTCGGAAACGCGGGCGCCTTCAGTGCGGTCGAAAAGCATCTTCATGGGATTCTCCATCAGGTTTCCCTCTCCCCTTGGGGGAGAGGGTCAGGGTGAGGGGCGCTTCTTCGTACGCGAGCGGAGATTGTAGCGCGGGGAGAGACAAATTCCAATTCTCAATCCGCAAATTCCAATGAAACTCCAAATCTCAAACCGAACAGCTCGTGTTCTGCGTTTGACGTTTGGGATTTGAGAATGGAGACTTCATTGGAACTTGGATCTTGAGATTTGAGACTTGTCCGTCCGTCACATCTTGACCGTGGTCAAATTCGGCGCGTGCGCTCCCGGTGGCACGGCGAGAAGCCACGAGAGTTCGCGGGTCGGTCGGTCGATGAGTCGGGTGCCGGAGGAGGTCAGCTCGTGGGGCGAGTAGCCGAGCGACCTGAGGAGCGCGAGCACCTGCGAGGCGTCGCCGTGGACCTTGCGGATGACGTTGTCGTCGGCATCGACGAGGACGAACGGGCGGTCGTAGCCGAGGAGTTCCTTCATGCCTTCGAGCGCGAGGAGTTCGGCGCCCCCGACGTCGACGCGCACGAGCCGGGCCTTCGGCATCTCCTCGGCGATCTTGTCGATGACGACCACCGGCACCTGCGCCGACGCCGCCGGGGCGCCGGGCCGGGCGGGGAAGCGATACTCCCTCATCCCCTCGGCGTTCGAGACCGCGGCGTGGTGCAGCGTGACGTTCTGGCAGTTGTTGAGGCGGACGTTCTCGAAAAGGAGCTTGGCGATGGGCGGGTCGGGCTCGAAGGAGTGGACGCGCCCGGCGTGGCCGACGATGGAAGAGGCGAGGAGCGTGAAATAGCCGTGGTTGGCGCCGACGTCGATGACGGTGTCGCCCTTGCGGAGGAGCGCCTTGAAGGCGTCGGCGACGCGGGGCTCGATCTTGCGCTCCACGAAGAGCGTCCAGCCGTGCTCGTCGGCCGGGTCGACCTCCATGGAGAGCGTGTCGGAGATCCGGACGCGGACGGGCGAGCCCCCGAGCGACGCGTGTCCGCCCTGCTTCACCCAGGAGAGCATCCTCCGGCGCAGGGGGAAGCGGTCCATCCGTTTTGCCAGGAACCACACCGTCTTTGCCGTCGTCTTGCCGAGCATGGGTGGTTCTCCTGACCCACATCGGACGCGAAAGCCGACAACCCATGATAATCTACCGGACGCTTCGCGACTTGTCAACCGTCAAAGCAATGGCTTGAAGCCGGGGCGCCGGCACGGTAGACTTGCCTTTGGCTTGGAGGCGTTCGAGTGACACGGGGGGGCTCCATGGGCAACCGGATGATCGTCGTGGCGTTCGTGCTGGTCTTCGTGCTGATCCTGGGCGCGATCGCGGTGTCGGTGATCCAGAAGATGCTGTCGCCGGTGGAGAAATCCTGGGAGGCCGCGGAGGAGTCGGTCGACCCGACGCCGAAGGCAAAGGCCCCGACGGCCCCGCTCGACGGGTCGAAGCTGCCGAAGGAATACCAGGGCCGGCCGCTCGCGTGGATTCCGAAGCTCGCGGCGCCGAAGTCGCTTTCCGGCGACCTGAGCGACCCGGCGTGGAAGTCGGCGGCGACGCTGACACTCACCGACCCGACGACCGCCCGGCCGCAGAAATACGCGACCGCCGCGAGGGCCTTCTGCACGGACTCGGCGCTCTATATCGGAGTGCGCTGCGATGAGCCCTCCGCGGAGCCGCTTCGCGCGACGGGCTACATGTGGGATCGCGACGAGGTCGAGATCTTCCTGGAGCCGCGGCCGGACACGATCCGGCGCCCGTATCACCAGATCATGGTGGATTTCCGGGGCCGCGCGGAGTTTCACCGCTGGCACGTCTACAAGCGATGGTTCGAGGAGCACGCCTGCGAGCAGACATGGGAGCCGAAGATCGAGACGAAGTCCGCCCGCGCCGCCGGGGCGTGGACGGTGGAACTCAAGCTGCCGTTCTCCGAGATGCGCCTGCCGGAGGGCGCGCCCGTCGCGAAGACGCTCTGGCGGTTCAACGTCTGCCGCCTGCGCCCGGCGCGCGACGGCGACCCGGACCTTCTCTGGTCGTGGGCGCCGATGGGCGGGGCGTCGTTTCAGTGGCCTGCGCGGTTCGGCTACGCGCTGCCGGAGACGTTCGCGTCCGGGAAACTGATCGACGACGCGATCACGGCGGCCTCGGGCTCGCCCGACCCGTCGGCCGAGGAGGACCCGCCCGCGCAGTCCGTCCTCGACAAGGTCGCCGCGTGGGAGCCGCGCATGGTGAAGGACGGCGAGGGCCATGTCGTTGCGTATCGGCTGCTCAAGCCGAAGGGGTTCGACGCGGCGAAAAGGTACCCGCTCTTCATCTGGCTTCACGGCGGCGCCGAGCGCGGGACGGACAACAGGAAGCAGCTCTTCTCCGGCGTCTGGGAGTACGCCGCGAACGACGTGAGGGAGAAGTTGCTTCATCCTCGTGCCGCAGTGCCCGTTGGAGATGACGTGGTGCGACATGAAGAGCGGGCCCGGCTCGCAGGAGGCGATGCGGACGTCGAGCAACTACCGCCTGGCCCCGGAGCCGAGCGCCGTCACGAAGATACTGCTCGCGATCCTCGATGGGATCGAGAAGGGGTTCCCGTCGATCGACCCGGATCGCGTCTACATTACCGGCGCGTCGATGGGCGGGTTCGGCACGTGGGAGCTGATCATGCGGCGGCCGGACCTCTTCGCGGCGGCGGCGCCCGTCTGCGGCGGGGGCGACGAGACGAAGGCCGAGCGCGTCGCGAAGCTGCCGATCTGGATGTTCCACGGCGAGAAGGACGAGGCGGTGAAGGTGCTGGCTTCGCGGACCATGCACGAGGCGCTCAGGAAACTCGGCGCGCCCGTCTTCTATCGCGAAGTGCCCGGCGCCCCGCACAACATCGGCGACCCGACGATGCGCACCGACATGCTCGAGTGGCTTTTCGCCCAGCGCCGCGGCGGGCCGTGCGTGCCGCCCGCAAGGGAGAAGGCGTATGGGCCGTGAGGCCGGGAAGATTCCCGCGGCCGCCTTCGAGAAAAATGCTATAATTTCGTGGAACCTTTCGCGTAGAATGCCGTCTAAACAAGAGCAGGAGGGCTCCCGGCGGTTCGTGGGAGAGTTGGAATCTGGACGGAACTCCAGCGGGTGCAAGGTGTTATGGCAAAAAGGGGCGGAAACATGAAGCGGGCCATTCTCCTCTCGGCGGCGGTTGCGGCGGTTCTGGCTCTCGCGGCGGGCAGCTCTTTTGCGCAGGGCGCGGCCCAGTCGGCGGCGGATCGCTTGGTCTACCAGAAGCTCGAGAACACGATCGTCACCTTCACCTTCAACGAGCAGCCGCTGGAGGAGGCCGTCGACTTCCTGCAGACGCTTGCGAAGGTTAACATCATCCTCGACAAGAAGAAGGTGGAGGCGGGCAAGACCGTCACGCTGAAGCTCAATGACGTGCCGCTCCAGACCGCGGTGAGGCTCCTCTGCGAGCAGGTGGGCCTCAAGTGGACCGTGCGCGACGGCGTCGTCTTCATGAGCGATGAGGAAGGCGTGAAGCAGGAGCCGGTCACCGCTGTGTATGACGTCAACGACCTGCTCGCGGTTCCGCCGAATTTCGAAGGGCCCACGTTCGAATTGCAGAACCTCTCCTCGAACCGCGGCAGCGGCTCAAGCGGCGGCGGCTCGGGCGGCGGAAGCATCTTCGCCGACGCCGGCAAGGGCGGCGACAAGACGGGCGAGGAGGCCAAGAAGTCGCAGGAGGAACTGCTCAGCGAACTCGTCGATCTCATCAAGCAGGTCATCGCCCCCGGGTCGTGGGAGTAAGCGGTTCCGGGAACATCTCAGGATTTCGAGCGGCCCCGATTCGTCGGGGCCGCTTTTTTTTCGCCGGAATTCCGGGAACCCCGCCTTCCGCCGCGCGGTCTAACGGAGTGGAAGGACCATTCAAACCCGGCAAGGAGGGCGAGCCATGAAACGCGCAACGGGACTGGTGATTGCGGCGGCGGTGTTCGCGGCGGCCTCGGCGTGGGGCGCCGATTCGCAGGTCGTGGGCTTCAGGAGCAGCGTCGTCATCACCGCGTCGCTGCCGGGCGCGACCCCGGCCGACCGCGCGGTGCGGCAGAAGCTCGAGGAGACGCCCGTCACCTTCACCTTCAACGAGCAGCCGTTCGAGGAGGCGATGCAGTTCCTCGCTGCGCTCGGCGACGTCAACATCGTCGTCGATCACGCGAAGGTCGAGGCGGGCAAGACGATCACCCTCAAGCTCACGGAGGTGCCGCTCCTCACGGCGCTCAAGCTCAGCGTCGAACAGGCCGGGCTCAAGTGGGCCGTGCGCGACGGCGTCGTCGTCATCAGCACCGAAGACGGCGTCAAGAGCGAGCCGGTCACGGGGGTCTACGACGTGACCGACATGCTCCACCCGGCGCCCGATTTCGAGGGCCCGGAAATCTCCCTCGGCAACATGGCCACGCGCTCGTCGAAGAAGGACAACACGGACAACACGCTCGGGAACCCCTTCAACGTGCCCCCGACCGACAAGCCCAAGAAGGATTCCGAGAAGACCCAGGACGAGTTGCTCAAGGAGATCGTCGAGTTGGTCAAGCAGATGGTCGACTCCGGCACCTGGGAGCAGGACTGAGGAAGCCGATTGTTTCATGTCCATCCCGCGGCGCTTGCCCGCCCGGCAGGCGCCGCGAGTCTGTACGGGCCGCGGAGCACAACGCCGTTCCGACGCGTCGGGATACCACGCAGGGACTTCAAAGACTGCTTCGCTCGTCCCCGGGTTCCATGCGCCTGTTGTCTGAAGTTTCACCAGCTATGTGGGTGGGGTTGTTCTGTAATATTCGGGTGACACAATACGTAATGCTTCATCCCCTTCGCGCCCGGAGGCTTGCGTCGGGGGAAGAATCGGGTAGAATCCGCGTGTCCAGCGTCGGCGAGGGATCATGAGCATCGATCAGTGGTTCGAGCGCGGAGTCGGGTCGCTGAAGCATTCGTTCCGAGCGTTCCGGCACACCAACTACCGGCTCTTCTTCTTCGGGCAGGGCGTCTCGCTCATCGGCACGTGGATGCAGACCACGGCGCTCGGGTGGATGGTCTATCGCCTGACGGGCTCCCGCGCGCTTCTCGGTCTCGTCGCGTTCTCCGCGCAGATTCCCGGCACGTTTCTCATGCCTTTCGCCGGGGCTCTCGCCGACCGGATGCACCGCCGGCCCATCCTCGTGATGACGCAGATCCTGGCGATGCTCCAGGCCGTCACGCTGACGATCCTCGTCACGACGGGCGTCATCTCCGTCTGGTGCACCTGGCCCATCATTGCGCTGGCGTGTGTCGCGGGCCTCGCCGTCGCGTTCGACATCCCCGTGCGCCAGTCGTTCATCGTGGAGATGGTGGGCAACCGGGCCGACCTGCCCAATGCCATCGCGCTCAACTCGATCATGTTCAACTCCGCGCGGTTCATCGGCCCCGCCATCGCGGGCGTCGTCATCCACTACTGGGGCGAGGGCCCGGTCTTCGCCTGCAACGCCCTCAGCTACACCGCGGTGATCGCCGCGTACTTCGCCATGAAACTCGCCCCGCGTCCCGAGATCGTCCGCCGCGCCGCGCGCCCGCACATCTTCGCCGAAGTCCGCGAAGGGCTCCGTTACGCCTTCGCCCACGCCGACATCCGCGCGACGCTGGCGCTCCTCGCCTTCTTCTCGCTTGTGGTTATGCCTTACCTCACCATCATCCCCGCCGTCGCCCGCGACGTGCTCCACGGCGACGCCACGACCAACGGTTGGCTCCTCGCCTCCGTCGGCGTCGGCGCCATCGGCGGCGCCGCCTTCCTGGCCACACGGCGCGACACTTCCCGTTTCCGCGGCATGACGCTTGCCGCCGCGGCGGGGATGGGCCTGGCGCTCGTCGCGTTCTCGTTCTCGACGGCGACGTGGCTTTCGATTGCGCTTTTGGGCGTACTGGGGTTCACGCAGATGGTCTTCAGCGGTGGATCGAACACGCTCGTCCAGACGCTTGTCCACGACGACAAGCGCGGCCGCGTCATGGGCCTCTACGGCTGGTGCTTCGTCGGCGTCGCCCCCTTCGGCTCCCTCCTCGTCGGCACCCTCTCCGACAAGTCCGCCCTCGGCATCACCTGGACCCTCGTCGCCTGCGGCGCCGCCTGCCTCATCGTCATCGCCCTCGTCGCCCGGAGGTTGCTGCGGTCCCGGCCCGAGGCGGAATAGTGGCTGTTTTTCGCCGTTTCGCTAGAGACCGGAACGCCGGCAGACGCCCATCATGTCCCTGCGCGCCAAGACGATCCCCGCCCGCGGGGTCGTCTCGGCGCGTTGTGGCTTGACGGGAATCGCCGTTCAGATACACTGAACGCCCTGATTGCCTTCACGACGTTCAGTTGTGGCTTGACGGGAATCGCCGTTCAGATACACTGGTTCGTGTCCAATCATCTGCTCGCCTTCTGTTG
>JBBIVY010000148.1:0-7979 GCA_037439485.1 Planctomycetota bacterium
GCGCGGAAGACGTGCGCGAGGCGATGCGGTATTACGTCGACCGGCGCGCGGACCTTGGCGAGCTCAAGCGCCGTGCCCGAGCCTCGGCCGAGGAGCGGCTGGACTGGCGGAAGAACGCCGCCGGGCTGGCGGACCTACTCGATGCCGCCGTGCGCCGGGGCCGCCGGAAGGAGGACCTCTCGGCGCTCGAAGCCGAAGCGCTCCGTCAGACCTACCTGAAGACCTGGCGCCGCCCGCTGCGTTCGCTGCTCGTCGAGGCGGGAGGGTTTTTCGGCAACCGCGCGGCGGAATGGCTGATCTTCAAGTAGGCGGGACGTCCGGCAGTCGGTTCGACTGGAGGAATCGAATGGGTGACCCGGCCGCGAAGCGCGCCATGCCCGCCGTGCTGCCGGCGCTGATGGTATACGCGGTCCTTGCCTCGATCGGGGCTTGGACGCAGCGTGAGCAGATCAACCCCGACGGCGTCGGCTACATCCAGCTTGCCCGGGCGCTCGGCGAAGGACGGGTGCTCTATTCCGTGTCCGCCAACCTGAGCCCGATGATTATCTGGAGCGCGGCGCCCCTCACGGCGGCGGGGATGGACGGGCAACTGGCCATGCGCGTGGTCCAGGCCGTCTGGGGAGGCGTTTTCCTCATCGGCTTCGGCGCCCTGCTCGGGCGCTTCACGACGACCCCGCGCTCATGGAAAATCGTCTGCCTGCTGTGCGCCGTGCCCGTGGCGCTCAACTGGTCGCTCCGCTACATCAGCGCGGACATCGCAGTCGCGGCCTGCCTTGCGTTCTATTTCTCATGGTGCGTCCACCCGCGGCTCATCGAAACCCGATCGGCGCAACTGGCCTGCGGATTCTGGGGCGGAGTTGCGTTCCTGGCCAAGGCTTCGGCCCTGCATTTCGTGCTCCTCAGCCTGCCCCTGGCGGTGATGATCCGGTGGTGGACGCGTCGTCGGGACGCCGGCGAAACGACCCCGCCGTCGGGACGCCGCGCCGTCGCGGCATGGGCCGTCTGCCTTCTTGTCTTCGCCGTGGTGATCAGCCCCTGGGTGGCGACTCTGTCGTGGAAGATGGGACGGCTCACGTTCACGACGGGGTGGCCGGCGTCCATGCCTTCGACCCCTATCCGGGCGCGCCGAAACCCGTCGGGCTCCTCATGCCGAAGCCGGGACAGATAACGGTCTGGGAGCACCCCGAGGATGTGCCCCTTCGCGACTGGTCTCCCTTCGCGAGCCGGACGCTCGCCCTGCACCAGCTCGGCGTCATTGTGGCGAACTTCAAGACGATGCGGGATTACGTCGGCGGCTTCGACTACGCCGGGACCGCGTTGTTCGTCCTGGCCGCGACGCCGCTGCTGCTGGTGCTTTTCCGCCGTCGCGGGGAGGATATGTTCAGGACCCTCTGGGTGGCGTCGATCTTTGCGATCTGGTGCGGGGGACTCCTGTTCGGGCACGTCGAGGAGCGATACGTTCTGCCGGTTCTCTGGCCGGTCGCATGCGCGTGGTGTTTTCAACTCGGAGGATACCTGGCGGAATGGGCCCGCTTTCACTCGGAGGAGGGAAGGGCGCGGACTTGGGGTATTGTGGTCGTCACGTTCCTCGCGCTCTCATTCGGCGTGATGGCGCTTGAACGGGGCGGAAAACTCGTTGTCCAGAGACCCCATCAGAATTACCGCGCCCTCGCCCATGAACTCCGGCTCGAAGGGTGCGAGGGCCCCATCGCGGGAACCAAGTCGGATGAGGCGCTCTATTTCGCCTACCATCTGAAAGTGCCCTGCCTCGGTGCGCCTGCATCCGGAACGGCGGGGGAGTGCGCTCGGGAACTCGACCGGTTCGGGGCGAAGACGTTCCTCGTCTGGGAGGATTCGTCTATCGCCGGGACGTTCTCCGAGGTGCCCGGATGGACCCGAGTTGCGACTCTCGACGCCTCGCGCCTCCAATCCACCGTGTCGGCGCAGGTGTTCACGAGGGCCAGCCGTGATTGAGGGGCCGTCATCGAAGGGCGCCAGCCGGACGTCCCCCTTCTCCCGGGCGACAGCCGTCGCAGGAAGGCGCATCATGTTTGAGGATCTGCATTGTCATATCTTCCGTGCTTTGACATGTCCCTGTCCGGGGGTACATTATGCTTAAGCAGACATGCTCCGGCAGCCGATAATCGTATGAGACTCTCGTGCCGTAAGGTCCTGATGGTATTGGATTTGCGTGGTGTTCTAAGGCGAGGGCTCGGCGGGCCGGAATCGCCTGACGGGGAGCGGAATGACTTATCCTCACGTGGACGAGCCCGACGAGCAGTCCGCAACTCCGTCGGTGTCTCCTTCGGACGGCATCGTGTCGGGCGAGATTCCTCCCGTCGCCCAGCCGCCCACCAGGCCGAAGTCGCTTCTGAGCAGTGCGGCGTGGAACATCGTCGCGATGGTGATCATCGGCCTGGTCGGCTTCGTGACCGTGCCCATCGTCGTGCGGGCCATCGGCGAGAGCGACTACGGGCTCTATCTTCTGGTTGGCAGCATCGGCGGGTTCGCGACGCTGCTCGATCTGGGGATGGGGGAGGCGACCCTCAAGTTCACGGCGCAGTACTACGCCCGCGGCGACATCCGCGGGGTGAATCGGGTCGTCGGAGCGACGCTGAGCATCTACGCCGTCACCGGCATCGTCGGCGGCGCCATCATCATCGGCGGGGCACCCTGGATTGTCCGCCTTCTCCGGCTGGAGCCCCGGCAGCTCGCGCTGGCGGCGGACCTGGTGCGGTGGTCGGGGCTGGCGTTCGTGCTGTGGGTCGTGGCGGGTGCTGTGAGGACGATGCCCGATGCGACGCAGCGATACGATATCGCCGGCAAGGTCCGAATCGTGATGGCCGTCATTCAGGGCGTGGCCGTGGTGGCGGCCGTCAAGCTGGGTTACGGAGTGACGGGGCTGGTCGTCTGGATGGTGGCCAACTCCCTGCTGAACATCATCGTGGCCGTCGTGATCGCGAAGATGCTCGTTCCGGGACTTCATCCGTGGCCGCGCCCGACGCGCGAGGGGCTCAGGGAAGTGTTCGGTTACGGCGTGTTTTCCTCGGTGAATCAGGTGATCGGCACGATCTCCATGCAGGCCGACCGGCTGATTCTGGGGGCGTTCTTCGGGACGGCGGAGATCGCGATCCTCGAGGTGCCGAAGGGGTTCCTGCTTCGCGGCGTCGGCGTATTCTCGGCGGCCGGGGCGGCGCTCTTTCCGCGCTTCAGCGCGATGAAAGAAGGCCCCGCGATGCGGGACCTGTTCTTGAACAGCACCTGGGCGCTGCTCTGCTTTTCGCTCGTGCTTTTCGTGCCGACGATGGTCGTGCTGCCGGAGTTCCTGCGTCTTTGGATGGGCCCCGAGTTCGCCGCCCAGAGCGCGACGGTGTCGCAGATCATCGCCGCCAGCATGGCGTTGCAGGGGGCGTTCGTGCCGATCTTTGGTCTGCTCAAAGGAACCGCCCGCGTCCACTGGCTGATGATCATCTACATCGTGACCTCGGGCGTGAGCCTCGGAGCGGCCGTCGTGCTGATACCGATCTTCGGCGTTATGGGCGGCGGCTACCGCCAATGGGTCACCGTGTGGATGGGGTTTGTCATCGTGCTGATCCTGTGTCGCAAGGTTTTCCCGGCCGCCGGCCTGCGCGCCGTCGCCGTGATGTGCCTGGCGGTGCCGGTCGCCGTAGCGACTCTCTGCGGCGGGGCCTTCTGGGCGTCCTGGTCCGTGGCTGCCCTGCACGGATGGGTATGGATGATCCTCGCGTGGATCGCGATGGCGTCGGTCCTGGCGGCCTGCTTGTGGGCCGCCAACCGCGTGCTGACCGGGCCCGACGGCGCCGCCGCGCAGCTTCTCACGTCGGCCAAGATGCACCTGCGGGGTTCTGCCGGATCTGTTGCGGGAGTTCAACGGAAGTGATTGGGCGGCGCACAGCACATATCTCTGACGTATCCTGATCGAGAGGTGGCAGCAATGAGAGTCCTGCAATGGCTTGTCGGCCTCCTTGACGGTCCGGCCGCACAAAGGCATCTGTCGAGGGGTTCGTGAAACGGAACGGCTTCCGAGTGGAAAGCCGCGATATTGCCGAGAAGGCGTTCGTTCGTTGTTTCGTCTACGGGCGGAGAGAAGCCTGACGGAGACACGTTTCGAGGACAGTCGCTCGTGCGCATATTGTTCGTGGCCATAGCGAACAGCGTTCACGCCGCCCGGTGGATCAACCAGACCGCCGGGCAGGGGTGGGACGTTCACCTGTTTCCGGTCGAGGACGCTGGAATACACCCGGAACTGCACGATGTCACCGTCCACGGCTTCGTGAGCAACCGCCCCAGCGGACGCAGCAGAAGCGTTCGGTTGGGAAGCGGTTGGTGGCCTCTGACGCGGGGCGCGGCGACCGCTCGGCGAATCATGGGCCGGAACACTGCTGCATGGCAGGCGGCGCGGTTGGCGAAGGTGATCCGCACGCTTCGCCCCGACATCGTGCATTCCCTCGAATTTCAGCACGCCGGCTACCTGACTCTGGCAGCAAGAGATATCTGCGGCGAGTCATTTCCCCGATGGATTGCGTCCAGCTGGGGGAGCGACATCTACCATTTCGGGCGCTTGGCGGAGCATGTGGAGAGAGTCAGGAGAGTGCTGGCGTCATGCGATTATCATCTCGCCGATTGCCGGCGGGACTTGCGCCTGGCTCAGGAGTTCGGGTTCCGGGGGAAGAGCCTGCCGGTATTCCCTGCCGGAGGCGGCTTTGATATCGCGCAGGTCTCTCTTCTGCGAAGTGGGGAACCGGCATCCGCCCGGCGCATGATCATGCTCAAGGGCTATCAGGGATGGGCGGGGCGCGGGCTGGTTGGGCTTCGTGCGATCGAGCTGAGCGCCCGGGAACTCCAAGGCTGTCGCGTGGCAATCTACCTCGCGGGCAAGGACGTCATATCGGCCGCCGAATCCGTCTCCCGGTCCACCGGCGTCTCGATTGAGGTCGTTCCTCCGTGCTCGCACAACGACATGCTTCGGCTGTTCGGCAAGGCCCGCTTACACATCGGCCTGAGCATCTCGGACGGGACGCCCATCACGCTTCTTGAAGCCCTTCTCCTGGGGGCGTTGCCCATACAATCGAACACGAGCGCCGCCGACGAGTGGGTCAAGGACGGCGAGACGGGGTTCATCGTTCCGCCGGAGGATCCGGAACCCGTTGCGGAGGCGATTCGCCGCGCGGTGTCGGATGACGCGTTGGCCGACCGGGCCGCGGAACTCAACTGGAAGACAGCGACGGAGCGGCTCGACGGGACGGCGATTCGCGAACAGGTTGTCGCTATGTACCGGGAGATCGCGGAGAACCGCTGAACTTCCGGCGGGGCCACACTGGAAAGGAGGCAACACTGATGAGGGTGTTGATATTGGGCGGAGCCGGGATGCTGGGGCACAAGGCGTTCGAGCGCCTGTCCGGGCGATTCGACGTCTACGCCACGTTCCGCGGTCCCGTGGCCGAATGGGCCTCGCACCCGCTCTTCGCGCAGGCGTTGCCCGGTCGACTCATCGGCGGCATCGATGCCGCGCAGATCGAGACCGTCTCGGCCGCGATGGCCGAGGTGAAGCCGGACGCGATGATTAACTGCGTCGCCATCGTCAAGCAGCGCGACGAAGCGAAGATGGCCGTGCCCAGCATCACCATTAACGCACTCCTGCCGCACCGCCTTGCCGAGATGTGCGCGTCCGCCGGGGTGAGGCTCTTCCATATATCGACCGACTGTGTGTTCTCCGGCCGAAAGGGAGGATACGCCGAGGAGGACGTTCCGGACCCCGTCGACCTCTACGGCCGGTCGAAGCTCCTGGGCGAAGTGGACCGGCCGGGCTGCCTGACGCTGAGGACGTCCATCATCGGCTGGGAACTGAAAGGCGGGCTGGGGCTCCTTGAGTGGTTCGCCGGCCAGCGCGGCCGGACGATCAAAGGTTTTCGCAACGCTGTCTTCGCGGGCTTCGCCACTGCGACGTTGGTGGACCTCATCGGGGATCTGATGGAGAGCCGGCCGGACCTGAGCGGCCTCTACCAGGCGGCATCAGCCCCGATTAACAAGTGCGACCTGCTCGCGCGCATGCGCGAGAAGCTGGGATGGGAGGATATCCGCATCGAACCGGAGGAATCGTTCCACTGCGACCGCAGCCTTTCCGGCGCGAGGTTCGAGCTCGCGGCCGGCTGGGCGGCGCCGGAGTGGGATCGCATGATTGCGGACCTGGCGGCGGAATGGCCCGTTTACCATGAATGGAGGACTCACACGCCATGACGAACCAGCAGCCTCTGAAGGACAAGCGCGTTCTCATCACGGGCGGCACCGGATCGCTCGGCAAGACCCTCGTGCGGCGCCTGCTCACCGGCGAGATGGGCCAGCCGAAGAAGATCATCGTCTTCTCGCGCGACGAGGCCAAGCAGCACGAAATGCGCGTCAGCTACATGAAGAAGCGGGTCGTGACCGACGAGGTCATTTACCGCAACTTCGAGCAACTCCTCGAGTTCCGCATCGGCGACGTGCGCGATTTCCACGCCGTCAATGCGGTGCTCCACAACGCCGACGTCGTCTTCAACGCCGCCGCGCTCAAACAGGTCCCGGCGTGCGAGTACTTCCCGTTCGAAGCGGTCCAGACGAACATCTGCGGGCCCGAGAACATCGTTCGCTCCATCCGCGAGAACCGCCTGCCGATCGAGTTGGTCATCGGCGTGTCGACCGACAAGGCGTGCAAGCCGGTGAACGTGATGGGCATGACGAAGGCCCTCCAGGAGCGGGTGTTCCTGCGGGCGAACTTGGACTCGCCCGAAACGCGGTTCTCCGCCGTGCGCTACGGCAACGTGCTGGCCTCGCGCGGCTCGGTGGTTCCGTTCTTCCACGAGCAGATCCGCTCTGGCGGGCCCGTGACCATCACGACGACCGACATGACGCGGTTCCTGCTGAGCCTCGATCAGGCGGTGGACACCATCTTCGCCTGCGTCCGCGAGGGCCGGCGCGGCGAGACCTACATCCCGCGCGTGCCTTCCGCCCTCATGGTGGACCTCGCCGCGCTTCTGATCGGCGACCGGCCCATCAAGACCATCGTCACGGGCATCCGTCCGGGCGAAAAGGTGCATGAGATCCTCGTGTCGGAGGAGGAACGCTACCGGACGATCGAGCGCGGGAACTTCTACGCGATCCAGTCGGTGCTGCCCGAGGTCCGCGGCGGCGATCCGATCGAGCCCGCGCTGAAGGACGAGTACAGCTCGGCCGGCGCCGTTCTGCCTCGTCCAGAGCTGCTGAAGCTCCTGCGGAAGCACAAGCTCATGGTCGAGGACGTCTCCACGGAAGAAGGGGAGGAACTCCTCAGATGAAGATCCTTACGGTCCTCGGGACGCGTCCGGAGATCATCCGGCTCAGCCGGGTCATCGAGAAGCTGGACCGACTGGCCAAGCAGGTGCTCGTCCATACGGGCCAGAACTACGACCCCCAGCTCGACGGGATATTCTTCAAAGACCTGGGCGTTCGCGCTCCCGACCGCAATTTTGGCGCGCGCGGCACCCTCGGCGAGCAGATCGCGAAGATCCTCGTGGAGAGCGAGCGCCTCATGACGGCCGAAAAGCCCGATCGCCTCCTGGTCCTCGGCGACACCAACAGCGCGCTGGCCGCCGTCATGGCGAAACGGCTTGCCATTCCGGTGTATCATATGGAGGCCGGGAACCGCTGTTTCGACGACCGTGTGCCCGAGGAGATCAACCGGCGCATCATCGATCACTCAAGCGACGTGTTGATGCCGTACACGGAGCGCAGCCGACAGAACCTCCTACGCGAGGGGATCGAGGGTGAGCGTGTTTACGTCACGGGGAATCCCATCGGGGAAGTCATCGGGCATTACGGGCCGCAGATTGCGAAGTCGAAGGTACTCTCGAAGCTCAAGGTCAAGGCCGGCGGTTATTTCCTGGTGACGATGCACCGCGCCGAGAACGTCGACATCGAGTGGCGGCTGAAGGCGATGACCGAAG
>JBBIVY010000149.1:0-7894 GCA_037439485.1 Planctomycetota bacterium
TGGCGGGAAAACGCGTGCTGGCGGTGGTGCCGGACCAGACGCGGTCGTGCCCGCTGCCGGCGCTGTTCCGCGTGCTCCACGAGCAGGCGATGTCGCTCAAAGCGAAGTCGTTCGACGTGCTCATCGCGCTGGGCACGCATCCGCCGATGACGGAGGAGCAGATCAACGATCTGCTGTGCCTGACGCCCGAAGAGCGCAAGTCGACCTACGGCAAGGTGCAGGTCTTCAACCACCTGTGGAAAGACCCCGCGTCGCTCAAGCAAATCGGCACGATCACCGAGGACGAAGTCGCGAAGGTCACCGGCGGCCTGCTGCGCGAGAGCGTGCCGGTGACGGTCAATAAGCTCCTCTTTGATTACGACCACATCCTCATCATCTCCCCCGTCTTCCCGCACGAGGTCGCGGGCTTCTCCGGCGGGCACAAGTATTTCTTCCCCGGGTGCGCTGCGCAGCAGATTATCGACTTCACGCATTGGCTGGGCGCGGTCTGCACGAACCCTGTCATCATCGGCAACGCCCAGACCCCGGTGCGCAAGGTCATCGAGCACGCGGCGGGGATGGTCAAGGTCCCGCGCACGTGTGTCGCGTTCGTCGTGGGGCACGGGCCGAGCGGCGATTGTCCTGCGGACAAGGCCCTCGGCAGCGCGCCGGGCCTCATCGACCGCGAGCTCTGCAAGGCCCCGCTCGTGGGGCTCTTCGCGGGCGACGTCGCCGAGGCCTGGGCCGCGGCGGCCGAGTGTTCGAGCAAGCACCACATCCTCTGGGTCGACAAGCCCTTCAAGCGCGTGCTCTCCTGCGCGCCGAAGATGTACGACGACATCTGGACCGCGGGCAAGTGCATGTATAAGCTCGAATCGGCCCTGGCCGACGGGGCGGAGCTGATCATCTATGCCCCACACGTCACCGAGGTGAGCTATACGCACGGCAAGGTGCTCGACCGCATCGGGTATCACTGCCGCGATTACTTCCTGAAGCAGATGGACAAGTTCGCCGGCGTCCCGCGCGGCGTCATGGCGCATTCGACGCACGTCAAGGGCATCGGCACGTTCATCAACGGCGTCGAGAAGCCGCGCTGCAATGTGATCCTGGCGACGGGCATCCCCGAGGAACGCTGCAAGCGCATCAACCTCGGCTACTTGGACCCGAAGTCAATCAAGATGGAAGAGTGGACCGGCCGCGAGGCCGAAGGCATCGTGGTGATTCCGCGCGCCGGGGAGCACCTCTACCGGCTCAAGGACGGCAGCATTCCGCGCATCCCGGGAGACCCCGGAACGTGATTTTGGATTTTAGGTTTTGGATTTTGGATTGAAGACACAGCGCAACAGACAGGAGAAGAGAATGGCGAAGCCGAAGAACGTCATCGTTGCACAGAGCGGAGGCCCCTCTCCGGTCATCAACAGCTCGCTCCGCGGTGTCGTCGAGACCTGCCGCGCGATGCCGGAGAAGTTCGGCACGGTCTACGCCGGCTGGCACGGCATCGAGGGCGTGCTGAAGGAAGAGCTGCTCGACATGTCGAGCCAGTCGCCCGACGAGATCTCGCTCCTGCGCACGACGCCCGCCGCGGGGGCGATCGGGACGTGCCGCTACAAGATCAAGAAGGACCAGCTCGAGGACTACGACCGCGTCATCGAGGTGTTGAAGGCGCACGACGTCGGCTGGTTCTTCTACAACGGCGGCAACGACTCGATGGACACCGCGAACAAGGTGGCGAAGCTGGCGCGCGAGCGGGGGCTCGAACTCGTGGCGACCGGCGTGCCGAAGACCATCGATAACGACGTCGGCGACAGCGAGTTCAAGCTCATCGACCACACGCCCGGCTTCGGCTCCGTCGCGCGCTACTGGGCCTCGATCGTCCAGAACGCCGAGGAGGAAAACCGCGGCTCGTGCCCGTCGGACCCCGTGCTCGTGCTCCAGGCGATGGGCCGGCAGATCGGCTTCATCCCCGCCGCGGCGCGCCTTGCGGACCCGGAGCGCAAGATGCCGCTCCAGATCTACCTGCGCGAAAGCGGCCTCACTCTTGACGCCCTGGCGGAGAACGTCAACGCCGAGCTGAAGAAGTCCGGCCGGTGCGTCGTCGTCGTGAGCGAAGGGTTCGACATCGGCGACTTCGGCCAGCGCAAGGACTCGTTCGGCCACACGCAGTTCTCGTCGAGCGAGACGACCGTCGAGCAGGTGGTCGTGAATTACCTCAACCAGAAGGGCCTCGCCGCGCGCGGCAGCGCCCGCGGGCAGGTCTTCGGCACCGATCAGCGCGACACCGCGGCCTACGCGTCGACGGTGGACCTCGACGAAGCCTACAAGGTCGGTCAGAAAGCCGTGCTCGTCGCCGCCACGGACGGCGGCGGCTTCATGAGCACCATCCTCCGCGAGCCGGGGGCGATTTACTCCGTGCGGTATGACAAGGTCCCGCTCGAAGCTGTCGCCAATTCCGAGCGCGCCTTCCCCGAGGCGTGGCTCGCGAAGAGCCGCATTGACGTTACCGACGACTTCGTGAAGTACGCGCGCCCGTTGATTGGCGACGACTGGGTCAGCGTGCCGCTCGTGAACGGCATCCAGCGCTTCGCCCGTCTCGCGCCCAACTTCGCGCCGAAGAAGTGCAAGGCGTATGTGCCGCAGGGGTATCGGAAGAAGTAGGTGCTTTTCTTCCCGTAGGGGCGAGGCATGCCTCGCCCGGCTGTTCAGGTCTTCAAAGGCGCCGGAGAAAGCAGGTTCCGGTGTTCGGCAGTTAATGAACAAGGGGCATCCCGGCGAATCGGGATGCCCCTTGTGTTTCAGCAGGCTTCTGTGTTTGAAGTGCAACGGGTCTACTTCGTCACGGAGTACTCGACGCTTCGCGGGTCCTCTATGCGATGGGATGCGTCGAGGACTTCAATGCCGACGACGTTGCCCTGATCGTCGTAGTCGAGGATGATGCCGGGCTTGTCCTCGTCGCTCTCCTCGATGGGACCTTGCGTGAATACGATGCGGACGATGTCCGTTTCGGGGTCATAGGTTACCTTCATGGCGTCGTCCTCCTATACTTCGCTATCTTCGATATATGCAACGGGTTCATCCCGTGGCGCTTGAAAGCCTCTCGATCATCAGTTCCCTCCGCCGTGCGGCTTCGCCGGTGCAGCAGGGGGGGTACAAGAAGAAGGCGCCCCGAACAGGAGCGCCTTCTCTTGGGTTCGCTGCGCTGGGCTTAGGCCTTGCGCACGTTGATCGCCTTGGGGCCCTTCGGTCCCTGGGTCAGGTCGAACGTCACGGACTCGCCCTCGGCCAGCGACTTGAAGCCGTCCATCTGGATGTCCGAGTGGTGCACGAACGCATCCGTGCCGTCTTCCGCCGTGATGAATCCAAAGCCCTTTGCATCATTGAACCACTTCACCTTGCCCGTAGCCATGCTTCTGCTCCTTTTGCGATGCGGCATTGTGCATTTGCGAGGACTGCGCACAGGCCAAGGTGAGAGGCGTGGATTCGCTTGCGCGAGGTTCCAGTGCTTTCAACTCGGTGCTGCAGTGCGATGTGCCTGCAAACAAGCCCGTATGCCTGACCGGGCTCCTCCCTCCGAGGTGCGGAAGAGTTCCGCAATTTCCCCCGAGGGCTTGCTGACTTTTCAGAGTATACGTTTGCGCGGCCGGTTGTCAAAAGAAATAATTAATTCTTTGGGACCCTTCCCCGGCAGAAGGGGCCGGACCTCCTCTTCGCCCGGCCCCCGAAAACCTCTCGCGTCCGCCCCCTTACTGCTTCCACGGAGGCAGCGCGGGCAGATACGTCTGGAACTTGTCGATGAGTTTCTTCTCATACGCCCCGGCGTACTTCCCGGTGAGGAACTTGTCCATCGCCTCGTCGTGGAAGAGCTTCCAGGAGGCCTCTTCGTGTCCGGGGTTGATGGGGAAGAAGAGCGCCCCCGCGGCGCGCGCCGCCTTGAGGTCGCCCTCGGCGTCGCCGACCATGAGGATCTTGTCGGCGTCGAACTTGCCCACCGCCGCGAGTTTCAGGTGCTCGGCCTTCGAGCCCATCTCCTGGCCCGCGATGACCTTCACGAACTTCGCGATGTCGTGCTCCTGCCACTCGCGCACCAGCGCCTCGCCGGGCGTGGCGGAGACGACCATCACGTCGGCCTTCGGCGCCAGCTTCACCAGCGACTCGCGCACGCCCGGGAAGGGCGGCACGTCGTGGACGATCTTCGACACGAGGTCGTTCACCGTCTTCGACCAGTCGAGGAGCATCGTCATTTCCTTCGAGCCGCCGGCCTTGACGAGGGCCTCCAGCGTCGGGTTGCCGAGCTTCGTCTCGCGCCTCGTCCACTCGCGCATCTCTTTCATCTCGGGGATATGCACCTTGCGCGCCTTCACCTCCGGCCGCTCGGCGAGGCCGTCGAGCACGTATTCCACCGCGAGGAACCGGTTGCACCCGCGGGTCTTCGAGTAGAGGTTGACGAAATCCCATCCCTCGCGGGCGTACTTCGACACCGCGGCCAGGTTGAACTTCCAGATGAACGCCGGGCAGAAACACTCCTTGTGCTTCGGCTCCATCGTGTCGAACGCGCACCCATCCGAGTCGATCCCCACGAAATACTTGTGCTCCGGCTTCAACTCCTTCAGCGCCGCCTGCGGATCGGCCATCGCTTCTCCTTGTTCTCTATTTCTTGTAGGGGCGGACCTACGTGTCCGCCCGTGTTTCTTTTTCTTCAATCGCCGGCCCGCCTCACGGGTTGGCGGGGGCCTTGCTCTTGGCTTCGAGAAGCTGCCGGGCCGACGCCAACTCGTCTTTCGTCTTCGCCAGCTCCGACTGGACGGCGGCGAGCTGCGCCTGCTGGTCCTTCACCTGCGCCTGGAGCGACGCGACGAGGTTGTCGCGCTCGGAGAGGGCGCCCTTGCTTGCCTCGGATTCGCCCTCGAACCTCCGGCGATCGTCGAGGGCGCGCTGGAGGTCTTCGCTCACGCGGCGGAGCCGGGTCTCGGCCTCGACGACCTTTCGGTTCGCCTCGTTGATCTGCATCGCCTGGACCTTCTCGGTTTCCGACGGGCCCATCCGGCCGCAGCCCGCCGCGAGGGCAAGCGCCGCCGCCAATGCCAGGAATCCGAACGCTCGCGCCATGGCTCGTCTCCTTCCGGCTACGGGTTGACCGGCGTCTGCTCCGGCGTCGTCGACGGGTGGCGCACCCTCTCGTGGAGTGCGCGCCATTTCTCCTGGTTCTGCTCCTGTTCCGACGGGCACCCGGCGGCGCACCAGAGAATCGCCAGGATGACCGCGAGCCTTGTCCACATGCCTTTCCCCGCGACGGGTCTGTCAGACGCCCGAGTACGCCGCGAATCCGCCGTCGATGGGGACGACCGTCCCGTGGACGAACTTCGCGCCGTCCGAGAGGAGCCACACGATCGCGCCGATCAGGTCGGCCGGGTCGCCGTAGCGTCCCAACGGGGTGTGGTCGATGATGCGCTTGCCGCGGGGAGTCATTTCGCCGGTCTTCTCGTCGGTGAGGAGGAAGCGGTTCTGCTCGGTGAGGAAGAATCCCGGGGCGATGGCGTTGACGCGGATGTCCTTCGAGTAATTCTGCGACATATGCACGGCGAGCCACGCGGTGAAGTTGCTGACCGCGGCCTTCGCGGCGGAGTATCCGGCGACGTTCGTGAGCGGGCGGAACGCGCTCATCGAGGAGATGTTGAGGATGTTGCCGTGCTTCTGCTCGACCATGAGCTTGCCGAAGACCTGTGACGGCAGGACCGTGCCGACGATGTTGAGGTCGAAGACGAAGCGCAGCGCATCGGCGGGCATGTCGAAGAAGCTCATCGTGGCCGACGTCGTCGCGTCCTTCTTGTTGCCGCCGGCGCCGTTGATGAGGACGTCGACGCCGCCGAACGCCTTGACGACCTCGTCGCGCGCGGCTTCGAGGCTCGCCTTGTCCAGCACGTTGGCCTTCACCGCGACGGCCGTGCCGCCCGACTTGTTGATCGCGTCCGCCACGGCCTTCGCCGCATCCGGCATGAGGTCCAGCACCGCGATCTTCGCATCCAGGTCCGCCAAAGACTTCGCCATCTCGCGGCACAGGATCCCGCCGCCGCCTGTGATGACGATGCGCTTGTTCTTGATCGCGAACATCTTGTTCAGGCTGATGCCGGCCATGTCTTCTTCTCCTGTTGTTGTTTCTTCTGTAGGGGGGGGCTATGTGTCCCCCCGCGTTGTTTCTTCGAAACGGAAAGACGGGCACGGCATGCCGTGCCCCTACGAAAAGCTACGCAAACGGCCCGACGTGCTTCGCGAAGTGCTTCCTGAGCACCTTGGCGTAGGCGTCGGGGTTCTCGCGGAGGGCCTTCATCAGCCGGTCGCGGAAGAGCGGCTTGCCGTTCGCGTCGAGCGTCATCAGCACCGAGCCGTAGGTTACGTGCAGCACCTGCCGGTCGTCGAAGCGGTCGAGCGCCTTCGGCAGGTCCTTGTCCTTGATCGCGGCGGGGTCCGGCACCTTCTTGAGGTCGGCCGAAACGTGATACGTCTTCTTGTCCTCCTCGTAGCGCCCGATGCCGAAGGCGAGGATCTCGCGGAAGAGGCCCGGATCGAGCGACGCGATCGCGCGCAGCGCCTCCAGGTAGCTCGTCCCCGCGGTCTTCACATGCACCAGGTCGCCCGCGTGCTTCGCGAGGATCGGATACACCGAGAACTTGTCGCTCCCGGAATGCAGCGAGAGCTTATACGGCCCGACCGCCTTCGCGATCTCCACGTGGCCCACGAGCGAGGCCTCCAGCTCTTTCAGGTCGCCGATGAAGTCCACGCCCTTTTCGAACCGGCCCACAAATCTCGGCGCCAGGCTCGACCACTTCACGCCGAGGCGCTTCAGCTCCGACGCGATGTAGTAATGCTCCGCTACCGACGTCGGCGTGTCCGTCTCGTCCACCGACACCTCCAACTCGAACTCACCCGCCGCGCGCTTCGAGGCCAGGTGGCGGTACATCTTCGCCGTGTGCAGCACCGCCTTCGCGTATTTCGCCGCGGCGCGCTTCAAGGTCTCGTCGGTGAAGGTCACGGTGAGCTTGTCGGAGAGCTTGATGGGTTTCGCAAGCAGGCGCTTCGCGAGGTCGGCCGCGGTGGTTTCAAGCTCGCCCCAGGGCAGCGCGGCGAATTTCGTCGCGAGCGCCGCCGCGGGGTCCTTATCCGCGGCGCCGTCGACGTGGGCGCCGGGGTCGACGGTGAAGAGGGTGAACCCGGCGGCGAGGCAGACGTCCTCGTCGTCGGTGGTCTTGAGGTGATCGGCATCCGAGCCGTGCGGGTCGCGCCAGCCGCACTCGACGACGCTCCACATCGCGTCATCCATGACGTCGTCGGGCGTGCGGCCCGTGCGCGACATCTCGCGCATCGACTGCTGCGTGAAGATGGGCGCCAGCGACGTCCCGCGCACCGCTTCGATGTGCCCCGGCGTCGCCAGTCCCAGCCGGTCGCCGAACCCGAACGACTTGTGGAGGCCGAGCACCTTCGGCTTCGCAAAGCCGAACGCCGAGCGCACCGCCTGCGCGTTCGCATGATTCGCCTCGCCCGTCACGACGGCCAGCTTGACGCCGTCGACCGTGACGTCGGCCTTCTTGCCTTTGAACGCCGACAGGGCCTTCGCGTCGCGCGCGAGGGCCAGGATGACCCGCGTGCCGTCCTTGCGGGCGACAGCGAGGATGCGCCCGTTCTCCACCGCGGGCGAGGCGGGCGAAACGTCGAGGTTGAGCGATGCCGAGAGATCCTTGGCCAGCTTCGCGGCGTCTGCCTTCTTGAGGGCCACTGCGCCGTGGGTGTCGAGCATAGGGGCGAGGAAAGCCACGAGTCGGGTCCTTTTAGTTAATGAAGGGGTTTCGCAGGGCTTCAAAACCCCTTCATTGAAGCGCAAACGACGCGCAAGTCAAGGTTTTTCGCCGCCCGCCGGGGGGCCGGG
>JBBIVY010000150.1:0-7872 GCA_037439485.1 Planctomycetota bacterium
AAGAAAGTCTTTACCCCGGACGGAGGGCGTTGGCGCGTTGTGGAGGCGGATGACGTCTGATGAAGGGAGAAATTGACCCCGCAGCGGGAAAAAGAATTGGCGGCCCCGGTCTTCGTGGTAGAGTGCTTCTGTTCCCGCAGAAGAACCCGACGAGCGAAGAAAGGAAGACCGCCGATGGCCATGATACCACAGAAGCCCCTCTTTGGCTGGGAAGAAATCGAAAATCTGGGCGATCTCGAGCGCCTCGCCCTCGTGTTGAAGCACCTGCCCGACGACGAGTTGATGCGCGCGCTGGAGAAGGAACGAGGCCGGGGCCGCGACGATTACCCGGTGCGGGCGGTCTGGAACTCGATTCTCGCGGCGGTGGTGTATGAGCACGCCTCCATCGAAAGCCTGCGGCGGGAGCTTTCGCGTAACGCGCAACTGCGGCAGGTCTGCGGGTTTGACGTGACGAAAGGCGAGAAGGCCGTGCCGCCGAGCTCGGCCTACACGCGGTTTCTGAAGAACCTCTTCGCCCACGCCGGGATGATCGAGGGGATGTTTGACGGTCGGGTGGAAGAATTGATGCGGGAGTTGCCGGACTTCGGGCGGGTGCTGGCGGCGGACGGGAAGGCGATTCGGACGCACGGGCGTCCGGCGGGGAAGGACCACGCGAAGCGGACGCCGGACGGCCGACGGGACACGGAGGCGGATTTCGGTTTCAAGACGTATCGGGGAAAGCGGAAGGATGGCTCGCCGTATGAGGAGGTGACGAAGTGGTTTGGGTACAAGCTGCACCTCGTGGTGGACGCGCGGTATGAGCTGCCGGTGTCGTATGAGGTGACGCGGGCGAGCGCTTCGGATCTGACGGAGGGGAAGGCGCGGGTGAAGGCGCTGGCGGCGCGTCACCCGGAGTTGATGAAGCGGTGCGAGGCGCTCTGTGCGGACGCGGGGTTTGACGACGGGAAATGGATCCGGGAGCTGTGGGACGAGCGGGGGATCAAGCCGGTGATTGCGATCCGGGACGCCTGGCAGGACGGGGAGGAGACGAAGCTTGTGACGGGGACGCGAGGCGTGGTGTACGACTACGCCGGGACGGTGTATTGTCACTGTCCGAAGACGGGGGATCGCCGGGCGATGGCGTATGGGGGATTCGAGAAGGGCCGTCGGGCGCTGAAGTATCGGTGCCCGGCGGCGCACTACGGCCTCACGTGCGCGGGGAGGGAGCGATGCGCGGTGAGAGGGGCGGTGCGGATTCCCCTGGCGGAGGACCGTCGTGTGTTTACGCCGCTGGCGCGGTCGAGCTATGCGTGGAAATCGGTTTACCGCAAGCGTGGCGCCGTGGAACGGGTGAACGGACGGCTGGACGTGTCCTTCGGGTTTGAGCGGCACTTCATCCGCGGGTTGACGAAGATGAAGGCTCGGATGGGTCTGGCGCTGGGGGTGATGCTGGCGATGGCGTTGGGGCGTGTGAAGGAGAAGAAGAAAGGGCTGATGCGGTCGCTGGTGAAGGCGGCGTAAGCGGATGAGCGGGCCGGAGGCACAAGCGAAGGAGGGATGCGGTCTGTACCTCGGGAGGGTTTGAACGCCCCCGGCGTCCGGTGGGCTGACCTCCCGGGCCTCCGAGTCCGCCTCGCCCCGCAACGCGCCCCCGCGTCGCCCCAGCCTCCCGCCCCAAACCGACCACAACGCAAATGCCTCCGGTGAGGAATCGGCTTGACACCGCGGCCATTTGCGGAATAATGTAAGGGTTTGCCGGACAACAGGTTGGGACGCCTTGGTGGGTCAGACATTCTTGTCTGACTATGTCGGGACAGGCCCTGATGTGGCGGGATACTGCCGTTTTCGGGACAGGTCCCGATGCATCGGGATCCCACGAAGAGAGGGGATGGAGCCGTGACGGAAGCGCTTCTGAAGAAGGTGGCCGGGGGGCTGGCGAAGGTTTTCGGTTCCCGGAACGACCGCATCCTGCGGCGGATGCTGCCGCTGGTCCGGCGCATCAACGAGGTCGAGGAGGAGTATCAGAAGCTCACCGACGAGCAGCTCCGCGGGAAGACGGAGGAGTTCAAGGCGCGCATCCGCGAGCATCTCGACCGGAGTTCCACCTATCGCGAGCTTGACGGGAAGATCAGCAAGTCCGCGGACGAGAAGCGTGCGCTGCAGGATATCCGCCAGGAGGTCCTGGACGATCTGCTGCCCGAGGCCTTCGCCGCGGTGAAGAACGCCTGCCGTCGGCTCGTCGGCCGCGAGTGGACCGTTCAGGGCCAGCCTTACACCTGGCGCATGGTGCCGTTCGACGTGCAGATGATGGGCGGCATCGTGCTGCATGGCTATCGGCGCGCCGGGATCAAGGCGGGCGCAATCGCCGAGATGACGACGGGCGAAGGCAAGACGCTCGTCGCGACGGCCCCGGCCTACCTCAACGCGCTCGTGGGCAAGGGCGTTCACGTCGTCACGGTGAACGACTACCTGGCGCTTCGCGACCGCGAGTGGATGGGCCCGGTCTACGAGACGCTCGGCCTCACCGTCGGCGCCATCCAGGCCTCGATGGATTCCGTCCAGCGCCAGCCGCACTACCGCTCGGACATCACCTACGGCACCAACAACGAGTTCGGCTTCGACTACCTGCGCGACAACATGAAGCCGACCAAGGACCTCCAGGTGCAGGGCCACCTGCACTACGCGATCGTCGACGAGGTGGACTCCATCCTCATCGACGAGGCGAGGACGCCGCTGATCATCTCGGGCATGAGCGAGCCGCACACGGAAAGCTACGAGGCCGACCGCGTGGCGCGGCGGCTCAAGAAGGGGCCGCATTTCGAGGTGAAGGAGAAGGAGCACACCTGCCACCTGACGGAGGAGGGCATCCTCGAGGCGCAGCACCTGCTGAAGGTGGAGGACATGTACTCGGGCTCGGCCGACTGGCCGCACCTCATCGACCAGGCGCTCAAGGCGCACTGGCTCTTCCACCGCGACAAGGAATACATCGTCCGCGAGGGGCGCGTCTGCATCGTCGACGAGCACACCGGCCGCCTCATGGCCGACCGCACGTGGTCCGACGGCCTTCACCAGGCCATCGAGGCCAAGGAGCACCTCAAGGTCCGCGAGGAGACGCAGACGCTCGCGACGATCACGCTGCAGAACTACTTCAAGCTCTACGACAAGCTCGCCGGCATGACGGGCACGGCGATGACCGAGGCCGGCGAGTTCTGGATGATCTACAAGCTCGATGTCGTCGAGGTGCCGACGAACCGGCCGCTCCGGCGCATCAACAACCCCGACCGCGTCTTCCTCACGGTGCCCGAAAAATGGACCGCGGCGGTCGAGGAGATCGTGGCCGCGCACCGCACGGGAAGGCCGCTCCTGGTCGGCACGATCTCCATCGAGAACAACGAGCGGCTGAGCGATCTTCTCAAGAAGCGCGGCGTCGAGCACGAGCTGTTGAACGCGAAGCAGCACGCGCGCGAGGCGGAGATCGTGAAGCAGGCCGGCGAGTTCGGCCGCGTCACCATCGCCACGAACATGGCCGGCCGCGGCACCGACATCGTGCTCGGCCGGGACCTGGGCGCCGCCGCGAGGCTGGATGCGAAGGACTTCGCGAAGGAGTACCCGGACATCCATCCCGAGGCCCTCGCGCACCTGAAGGAGGTGCAGGAGAAGGGCGAGACCGAGGGCTACCGCGGGATCGTCGCGGAGATGGGCGGGCTCTACGTCATCGGCACGGAGCGCCACGAGGCGCGGCGCATCGACAACCAGCTCCGCGGGCGCTGCGGCCGGCAGGGCGACCCGGGCGAGTCGCGGTTCTTCGTCTCGCTCGAGGACGACCTGATGCGCGTCTTCGCGGGCGACTGGGTCCGCGCGTTCCTCGGTCGGCTCGGCATGGGCCAGGGCCAGTCCATCGACTCGCCCATGGTCTCGCGCCAGATCGCCAAGGCCCAGAAGAAGGTCGAGGAGCGCAACTTCGACATCCGCAAGAACCTGCTCGAATACGACATGGTGATGGACGAGCAGCGCCGCATCATCTACTCGCAGCGCCAGGACATCCTCGAAGGCAAGGACCTCCACGCGATGGTCGTCGAGATGCTCGACGACGTCGTGGCGTCCCGCGTGTCGTCGTTCATCGACAACTCGCTGCCGCCCGAGGAGCGCGACTACGACGGCCTCCTCAAATGGCTCGCCGGCGGGTTCGGCCTCATGCTCGCGCGCGAGGACGTCTCCCCCAAGGACTCCGACACGCTCGTCGCGCAGATCGGCGAGCGCGTTCACAAGGCCGTCGCCTCGCGCGAAGAAGAGCTGGGCGCCGACAACATGCGCAAGATCGAGCGCTACCTCCTCCTCCAGATCATCGACGTCAAGTGGAAGGACCACCTCCACGACATGGACGACCTCCGTCGGACCATCGGGCTCCGCGGCTACGCGCAGAAGGACCCGAAGGTCGAGTACAAGATGGAGTCGTACGACATGTTCCAGACGATGATCGACTCGATCAAGGAGGAGGTCGCCGGCTACCTGTTCAAGGTGCGCCTGGCCGAGGAGGAGTCGAAGCCGAAGAAGGACATCTGGCAGGTCTCCGAGGTCTCTCACGGCCAGGTCGGTCAGTTCGACGCGACCTCCGGCATGGCCGACGCCGCCCAACAGAGCGAGAAGGCCGAGGCCCCCAAACCCTTCGTCCGCTCCGCCGCCAAGGTCGGCCGCAACGACCCCTGTCCCTGCGGCTCCGGCAAGAAATACAAGAAGTGCTGCGGCCAGGGCGAAGCGTAGTCTACCGAGGAAGCCCGGTGTCGATCATCCGCGACATCCTGTACCTTCTCGCGATCCTGGTCATTTCCCCCTGGCTGATATTCCGGCGGCGGTCCCTTCGGGGGCGCCTCGGCAACGTCGCCCGGCGCGAGGGAACCGGGCGGTGCCTCTGGGTCCACGGGGTCTCGGTGGGCGAGGCGCAGTCGGCGCGGGTGCTGGTCGAGAAATTCCGCGCGGCGCACCCGGACTGGGATGTCGTCGTTTCGAGCACCACGGACACGGGGCTCGCCGCCGCGGCGCGGACGTTCCCCGGCGCGACGGTCATCCGCTACCCGTTCGACCTCTCGTTCGCCGTGAAGCGCGCCCTCTCGCGCGTGAGGCCGAGCCTCGTCGTCCTCATGGAAGGCGATCTCTGGCCGAACTTCATCGCCGAGGCGTCGAAGCGCGGCGTGCCCGTGGCGATCGTCAACGGCCGGCTGAGCGACCGGCATTTCCCGCGATCGAGGCGATTCCGATTCCTGCTCGCGGGCTCCTTTGCGAAGCTCGCGCGCGTCGGCGCGCAGACGGAAAGCTACGCCTCGCGATTCGTCGCGCTCGGAGCGCCCCGCGAACGCGTCGTCGTCACCGGCTCGCTCAAGTACGACGCGCTGCCCTCCGTCCCGCCCGACCCGGCGCTGCTCCGCCTGGCGCTCGGGCTCGCGGACGATGAGCCGGTCCTCGTCGCGGGCTCCACGACGGAGGGCGAAGAGGAAATCCTGCTCGACGTCTACTCGGCGCTCAAGCGCGACATTCCGGCGCTGCGGCTCATCATCGTTCCCCGTCATCCCGAGCGATTCGACGCGGTCGCGCGTGTCATCGAGGCGAAGGGTTTCGCCTGCGTGCGCCGGTCGAAGGCATCGGGCGAACGCGCGCCCGAGGCGGTAATCCTCGGCGACACGATGGGCGAACTCATGGCGTTCTACTCGCTGGCCGCGGTGGCCTTTGTCGGCAAGAGCCTGCTTGCCCCGGGCGGCGGCCAGAACATGATCGAGCCTGCGGGCCTCGGCAAGGCCGTCGTCTTCGGGCCTTACACGTCGAACTTCCGCGAAACGCGCGACGTGCTCGTCTCGGCGGATGCGGCCCGGGAGGTAAAGAGCCCGGACGAGCTGGCGGCGGCGTTGCGGCAACTCCTTGCGGATAAAGAGCTTAGGGCGATGCTGGGTTCCCGCGCCCGCGCCGTCGTTCAGGCCTCACGCGGCGCCGCCGACAGAACGCTGAATCTGCTTCAAGACGTGCTTGCGAATCTGCCGAAATTCAGGTAAAATACACGTTGCGTGGGCCGGGGCGCCTTGTCTTCGGGTGTGCGTGTTTCTCGTTTCCGGCGTCCGGGCCATCCCTCACGAAAGGAGATACCGTTGGCTGAGCACCATCTCTTCACCAGCGAGTCGGTGTGCGCGGGCCACCCCGACAAGGTTGCCGACCAGATCTCGGACGCCGTCCTGGACGCGATGCTTACCGACGACCCCATGTCGCGCGTGGCGTGCGAGACGCTCGTAACGACGGGCCTCGTGCTCGTGGCGGGCGAGATCACGACGAAAACCTACGTCGACATCCCGAAGGTCGTCCGGCAGACGATCAAGGACATCGGTTACACGGACCCGGAGATCGGGTTCCATCACGAGACGTGCGCGGTGATCACGACGCTCGACAAGCAGTCGCCGGACATCGCGATGGGCGTGGACAAGGGCGGCGCGGGCGACCAGGGGCTGATGTTCGGCTACGCGTGCCGCGACACGAAGGAGTTCATGCCGATGCCGATTGCGCTGGCGCACGCCATCTGCGAGCGCCTCGCGGTCGTGCGGGAGAAGGGCATCCTGCCTTACCTGCGGCCCGACGGCAAGGCGCAGGTCACGGTGGAATACGACGGGTCCAGGCCCGTGCGCGTCCACACCGTCGTCTGCTCCAACCAGCACCTCGCCTCGGTGAGCGCGGCCCAGATCAAGCGCGACATCATCAAGCACGTCATCAAGGCCGTGATTCCCGCGAAGCTGCTCGACTCGAAGACGATCTATCACGTGAACCCGACGGGCCGGTTCGTCGTCGGCGGCCCGCACGGCGACTGCGGCGTCACCGGCCGCAAGATCATCGTCGACACCTACGGCGGCAAGGGCAGTCACGGCGGCGGGGCGTTCAGCGGCAAGGACCCGAGCAAGGTGGACCGGAGCGCGTCGTACATGTGCCGGCACATCGCGAAGAACATCGTGGCCTCCGGCCTCGCCGACGAGATCGAGGTGCAGGTGGCCTACGCCATCGGCGTCGTCGAGCCGATCTCGATCAACGTGGACGCGTTCGGCACCGGCAAGATCTGCGACCGCTCGTTCGAGAAGCTCATCCGCGAGGTCTTCCCGCTCTCGCCGCTCGGGATCATCAAGTATCTCAACCTGCGCCGGCCGATCTACCGCGAGACCGCCAAGCACGGTCACTTCGGCCGCCGTCATCCGAACTTCACCTGGGAAGAGACGAACCGCATCGTCGACCTCCTCAAGGCGGCGAAGAAGCTGACGTAGCGGCCCCTGGCCTCTCCTCTCGGGAGAAGGGCAGGGCGTGAGAGGTGACAAAAGACTACGGGCGGCTCGGTTTCCCGGGCCGCCCGTTTCTTTTCGCGCGTTACGGCAACATTACTGGGCAATCACAATCTTGACCGCGACGAGCTCCGCGTCCGCGCCGGTGTATTCCACCGTCACCTTGGCGTCCGCCTTGACATCGGCGAGCGTCTTGGCCGCGTCGCCCTGCACGATCTTCGTGTCATTGGTGACCTTCACCGTCAGCACCGCATCACCGACCTTGACCGTGACCGTCTTGGCTTCCACATCGATCTTCTGAACCGTTCCGGCCTTCGTCTGAACCGCCGCCTTGGTGTCCTTCGCCTCCTCGGCATACGCACCCGCAACGAACAGGCACATCACAACCATCGCAGCTACCCACAGCGTCGTCTTCATTGCACATCTCCTTCGTGACGTTGTTTCGCCCGGCTCCGATGCCGGGCGTCCTGAGGGCGCATCCGTGCGCCCAAAGGGAACGCATTCTATGGGTTTCCGGGTGGATGGCAAGGGAAAAACGCCCCGTCGGAAACCCCGAGGAGGACGCAAGAACACCACGGGCGGCTCCCGATTC
>JBBIVY010000151.1:0-7785 GCA_037439485.1 Planctomycetota bacterium
TAATCCCGTGAAATGCGGGTTCTCGCACCGCAAAATCGGCAAAAGTCGAGCTAAGCTACGAAGAACCGAGGCGAATGGCGCAGGTGGCCCCGCTACCTTCCGCGGATCACCGCCTCGAACATCTCGCTCGACCGCTCCCAGGTCCACTTCGGCGCGGTCTCCTCACCGCCGCGGATGAGCGGAGCGAGGAGGCCCGGGTTGCGGATGACGGCGGCCAGCTTCTCCCGCGCGGCGGCAACATCCCCGGCCTCGACGACCATGCCGTTGAAGCCGTCCACGATGTATTCGTCCCAGCCGGTCACCTTGTTGGTGAGGACGGTGCCGCCACAGGCCATCATCTCGATCGGCGGCATGAAGCAGCCCTCGACGGTGGACATCTTGACGAGAAGGTCGCAGCTCGAATAGACCCGGCGCATGGCGTCGGGGGGGATGCTCTGGAAGAACTTATCGCAATGCCACCCGGGCTCCGGGCGGCCGACGGAGGAGACGCACCAGACCTCGCAGTCCTGTCCGTCGACGACCTGGAAGGCCTGCTTCATGCCCTTATACGGATACGCGATCGCCCCTTCGAGCAGCACGCGCAGGCGAGAGCCCCTCGCCTCGAGCGGCGCATCGGGGTAAAAGACGTTGCGATCGACGCCGTTGGGGACGTAGCTCGATTCGGCGGAGAACTTCTCCTTGAGCCAGGCCTTGAGCCACTTGGCGATGACGACGCGCTCGAAGTCGAAGGAATAGGTCGCGAGCGCCATCTCGGATTCATGCGCGAACTTCGACGCGAAGCGCGACTCGTCCGACTGGATGAAGTAGATCCTCCGCCCTGCCTGCATCTGCCGGCAGAGATACGCCGTGCTCCAGTGCGTGGCGACGAGGACGTCCGGCCGGCGGCTGTAGCGGTGAAGCGGCACGACCATCGGCAAGAGGCCCGGGAACCAGTCGAGCTTGAACGCGTCCCTGGGCGACGCGTCGAGCAGCACGACCTCGTAGCCCTTCTTCGCCAGACGCTGGGCGTGCTGGCAGAGGACGATCATGCCGCCGGAGATGCCCTGGTTGGGCACGATGATCGCGACAAGCGGCCTCGCGGCCCCGGATGCCGCCGGCGCGGCCGAGGGGATCACCGTCGCCGCCACGGCCGCCGGCACGGGCGAAAGGACGGACCTGTGCGCGAGCGCCGAGGCGTCTTTCGGGGCGAGGGCCACCAGCTCCACGCACTGCTGCACCCAACTGTGTTTCCTGCCCGAGGGCGAGATGCCGGACTTGTACTCGACGCGGCTCGACACCAGCTCGAAGGCCTCGCGGTCGAGGTTGCGGAAGATCCAGCTCTCGTCGAAGATCGTGACGTGCGTCGGGTCCGGCTCGCCCAGCGGATAGATAAGCTGCACGACGGCCCCCGGGACGCACACCCGCCGCATCTCGCGCAGCATGAAGAGCGGGTCCTGCAGGTGCTCGATGGTGTGCGAACAGAAGATGTCGCTGACGGAGCCGTCGGGGAACGGGATGCCCTCGTTGAGGTTGGCGGCGAAGTCGACGCCCTCGAACTTTTCGATGTCGACGCCGATGTAGCCCTTATGCTTGTAGGGCCCGCAGCCGAGGTCGAGCTTCACGGGCTTCGTCGGCGTCATGACGAACCGCCTCGCGCCCTTCGGCGCGGGCGAAACGGGCTCGGCGGCCGGGGCCTTCATCGCCTCGCGCCTTGCGTCGTGCTCCTCGCCGGGAGGCAGGACGTAATCGACGAGCTGCGCGAACGAGGTCCGCGACGAGAGCCGCTCGCGCACGAGGTCGTACCCCGCCCGGGCGATTGCCTCGCGCTCCTCTTCATGCGACAGGTAGTAGCGGAGTTTCTCGTGGAAGTCGTCCGGGCCGGCGACGGGAACGTAGTGAAATCCGGGCACGAAGAACCCGTGATGCGACAACGGCTCGCTGAGGATCATCATCTTCATCGCCGCCATCATCTGCATCCGCGGCTCGAGCGACACCTCACGGTCGACGTGCAGGTTCACGCCGATCCGGCAGGCCCCCATCATCTCGACGAAATCCGCATCGTAGATGCCGTGCGCGACGTGCAGGCCGTTATAGTCACGCTTCGCCGCGCTGAGGAACGCATCGCGCCAGGGGGTATCGCGGCCGATGAATCCCCAGTCCCATTTCTTCGCCCCGCCCGTCGGGTGATACGCGGCGAGGTCCACGGGGAACGCGAACTCCCCGTCGAGCTTCAACCCCTGCTCGCCGAGGAACCTCAGCGACGTGCGGTCGTAGTGAAAATACCGGTCGTAGGGCTTCTTCCACGCGGCCTTCACCGAATCGAACCGCTGCTCCATGTCGCGCGAGGTGACGAACTTGCCGACAACGTATTTCGGCAGCGGCTCCGACGAGAGCGCCACCTTGACACCGCGAAGGCGAGAGAGCAGTTCGTCCGGGTAGTGCTCCGGGCGGAAGAAGAACGCGACGTGCGGGTCGAAATCGACAAGAGCGGCATAGTAATCCGGCGCCGCGCCGAACTTCAATTCGAAATGCTCCACGTTGTAGTCGCTGCCCAGATCGCCGTACATGAAGGCGAAATAGAGCCTCTGGCCGACGAAGGCGACGCGCAGCCTCCGGCGCTCCTCGGGCGTTCGCGCGCGGGCGGAAGCGATTTCCTGCCAGTCGGACGACGGGGCCAAGGCTTCGACGACGGCCGGCGCGCTCGCGGCCTGCGGCCCGGCAGGCTCGGGTTTCTCGCGCAGCTTGCGCACGACCCGGCGCGGGATTCGTGCGGAGGCATAGAGGAGATCCCGTCCGAACTTCGCCACCTTGCGCCGGCGGGTGTTCGCCGGGAAGACCGTGTATTTCAGGAACCGGCGCAGCGGCGATTCGGCGGGGCCGGACTCCGGCGAATCGAGCCCTTCAAGGGCCTTCATGTAGGCATCCCTCGCCCGAAGCGCGGCCTCGAGGTCCGCAATCGTCGCGTCGCGGTCCCGGACCTCCTTCGCCCACTGATCCGAGACATCCACCAGGCAGGAATCGGCGAGGTCCGCAAGCTCGGCGTCGGACGCGACGGCGACGTAATGCTCGGCCTCCCCTTCCCGGCCCTGGGCCAGTCGGAACTCCTCGCCGGTCCACTTGAGGAAGCACGCCTGCGCGCCTGTATTCTTCGTGTAGGGCGCCCCCTCGTGGGGCGCCTCGCCGGTCGCGAGCGGCCCACAAGGGGCCGCGCTGCATTCAGAAGAGGCCGCACCCGCGTCGATGCGGAAAAGGTCCGACCCCGCGAGCCTCTTCTGCGCAAAGATCGCCGTGGTGCGAAAGAACTTCTTCGCGAGCGCCACGAGATCTTCCCGCCCCATCTCGCGCACGTGGAACGGATGGCTCGCCCCGACAAGGTCGGAATAGCTCAGCGTCCGCGGCATGGAAATAAGGAACACCCCGCCCGGCGCCAGCATGCGCTTCGCCTCGCCCAGGAGCCTGTCGTGCTCCCCCACGCGCTCCAGGACGTCGAAGCACGTGACGACGTCGAACCCCTCCCCCGCCTCGGCGGGAATAGCCGTGACCGCCCCCCGGACGAACCGGAGGTTCTTCCGCGCGTATTTCCCGGACGCGTGCCGCACCGCCTCCTCCGAAGCCTCGACGCACACGACCTCCGCCGCGCATTCGGCCAGCGCCGCGGCGCCATAGCCTTCGCCGGAACCGAGGACCAGCACGCGCTTCCCCTTCGCGAACCTCGCGGCGAACGCGTAACGGTGAAAGTGCTCGCACCCGACTGCGGCGCCGGGGGCCCACGGAAGATAGGTCTCGCCGTCTCGTCTAAGCATGAGGAGGCTCTCCGATCGTTGCGTCCGTCTCTACCGGAAACTCGCGGCAGCACTCGAAACTCGTGTCGGCCAGCGACAGGTTCGGGTTATAAAACGGGTCACGACGGGCGACGTCGCCCCAGTCTTCGAGGAAGGTCCGGTGGAACCCCTGCTCCTCGACAAGGCCGATGCGGCGCGTGCTCGTCTCGCGATGGATCGCGCGGACCTCCGGGGTATAGACGAACCGCCGCCCCTTGGCGCGGAGGCGCAGGCAGAGGTCCACGTCGTTATAGCTCGTCGGGTATCGCTCGGCGCGGAAGCTGCCGGCCGAGAGGAATGCGTCGCGCTTGAGAAGCAGCATCGCCCCGGTCAGCGCGCAGAATTCCTGCAGGCTCTGAAGCCGACCGCCATACCCCGGCGACGCAAGATCGAGCCCCTTGTGCGCGTGGTCGATGAGGCCGCGGATGCCGAGGAGAATGCCGCCGTGCTGCACGCGCCCGTCCGGAAAACAGAGCATCCCTCCCACGCCCGCGATCGACGCGTCCATCCCGGCGACGCCGACCAGTTGCTCCAGCCACCCGTCGCTCGTCACCTCGACGTCGTTGTTCATCAGCACGATCATCTCCGACTCCGCCGACCGCGCGGCGAGGTTGTTCATCTCGGAGTGGTTGAACGGCTTGTCGTAGCGCATCACGCGCAGGCGCCCCGCCGCCGATTCCGCAGCGAGGAACGTCTTGAGCGCCGGGTCGTCGGAGCGGTTGTCGATGACGACCACTTCGTAATTCGGGTAACGCGTCCGCTCACGCAGCGCGGCAAGGCATCGCCGGAGCAACTCGATCCCGTTTCGCGTCGGGATGATGATCGACACCCTCGGCGCCGATTTCGGCGTCACGCGAATCCGCACGACGCCCGGACACGCCGGGTCGGTCGAAACGGTCCCCGCAATCCCCCGCCGCGCCAAGGCCGATTCGACCGCCTTCGCCGAGGTGGCCGACGGGGCCCACGAGCCATGCCGATGCGAGAGCACGCGGGGAATATGGACCACCTCGCGATCCGCCACGATCTCCGAAATCCGAAGCGCGATATCGTGCTCGCCCGATGCGACGTGCGCGATCCGCCGCAGCAGTTCCGTGTCGTAAAGGCTGAGCCGCCCGGTGAACATCTGCGCGAGGACCAAGCTCGGGCTATAGTCCGGCTTGAAGCGCGTCCCCGCGGCCTCGCCGGATTCCGAGAGCAGGTCCTCGTCGGAGTAGATCCACTTCGCCTGCGGGTTCCGCCGCACCGCGTCCGCGACCCACGCAAGCGCGTCGGGCGACAGCTCGTCGTCGGCGTCGAGGAACCCCGTGAATCGGCCTTTCGCCGCGTCGACGCCACCGGAGGCGAGGATCTCGCTCTCGCCGCAGAACTGCGCCTGCACGGAGCGGACGGGCCGCGCGGTGCCGGCGGGCGTGACGATGAAGGAGACGAGCGGCCGCTCCGGACACGCGGCGGACATCGCCCCGGCCTCGTCGCGGGTGAGCTGATTTCGCCCGGCGGCGTAGGGTTCGCTCGCGAGGCAGCGGGAGGCCAGGCGCTTCATCCGGAGCGCCCTGAACGGCAGGAGAAGGACGTCGGCCAGGCGGCTCATGGCATCTTCCCGGCCCTTTGGGCGAGGACGCGGTGATAGGCGGCGATGGCCGACTCGGCCGTGCCGATCTCGACGATGCGGCCGGAGTCGACGAGCGCGACGCGCTCGCAGATGCGCTTCACCGAGACAAGGTCGTGGCTCACGAAGACGATGGTCGTGCCGCGCGAGCGGAACTCCTGAATCTTCGCCAGGCACTTCGCCTGGAACGATTCGTCGCCCACCGCCAGCACCTCGTCGATGAGCAGGATCTCCGGGCTCAGGTGGACGATCACGCTGAACCCCAGCCGCGCGATCATGCCGGAGGAATACGTCCTGAGCGGCCGGTCGATGAACTCGCCCAGCTCGCTGAAGGCCGCGATCTCGTCCATCCTCTCCCTCACCTCGCGCCGGGTGAGGCCGAGGAGGACTCCGTTGAGCAGGATGTTCTCGCGGCCGGTGAAGTCGGGATGGAACCCGGCGCCGAGTTCAAGCAGCGGCGAGACGCGCCGGCGGACCGAGACCGTGCCGCTCGTGGGGGCCAGCACGCCCGCGATGAGCCCGAGGAGCGTGCTCTTGCCCGAGCCGTTGCGGCCGATGACGCCGAAACACTCGCCGCGCGTGACGTCGAAGGAGACGCCGTCGAGCGCACGGAAGGAGGTGCCCTGCCGGAGCTTGCGGATATAGCTCGGGAAATGCAGGATCAGGTGCTTGAGCCCGTTCGAGGCGACGCTCTGGAACGAGTAGCTCTTGACCACGTTCTCGATCGAGATGTCGATGCCGTCCAAACCCATCGCCTGCGCTCTCCAATCTGCCCGTCTCATCGGCAGAGACCCGGCCTGTAGCTTAGCCCCTCGTGGGCGCTGGAAAAAGCCCCCTTGTGGGGCGCCAAACCCCTATTCGGCGGGGCCACAAGAGCCCCCGCTACCCACGGGCACGAGGCCCTAGGCTACAACGCCGGTATCGAACGACCTCTTATACGATCTCCGCAAATCGCTTCTCCATCATCCGGTAGACCCACCAGCCCACCGCCAGTGACACGACGCCGAATCCCGCGGCGACGAGACACCGCTCGAACGAAATGCCGTTGCCGAGGAACAGGTCGCGCCAGTTCAGGATGACGGGAGACATCGGGTTGATCCAGAGGACCCACTTCAGGTTCTCCGGGACTTTATCCACCGGAAAGAGCACCGGGGTCAGGTAGAACCAGAGCATCGCAAAGATGGTGATCAGCCGTTCGAGGTCGCGGAAGAAGAGGTTGCAGGTCGCCACGAGCAGCGCCAGTCCGTAGCAGAAGGCGAACTGAAGGACGACCATGATCGGGATCTGCCAGAGCCAGTGCCAGGACGGCACGTACCCGAAAACGAGCAGGAAGATCACGATGACGGGGATCGTCATGAGGAAATGGAACAGGTCGCTGAACACCGCGGCAAGCACGAGGAACTCGCGGGGGAAGCGCACCTTCTTGATGAGCGAGCTGTTGCCGACGAAGTGCCAGTTGGCCGCGACGACCGAATTATTGAACCATTGCCAGGGGAAGAGGCCGCAGATGAGGAACAGGAGGTACGGGATGTGGCGCGTCGGGTCGATCGGGTCCGCCGGGTCCTCGAACTTCATGAAGATCTTGAAGAGGACGAAGAACACCAGCGCGAAGGCCAGCGGGTTGAGCACGCTCCAGGCGTAGCCCATGAAGGTGTTGCGGTAGCGCGCCCGCAGCTCCTTGTCGAGCAGGGTGACGACGAGGTCGCGATAATACGCAAGCCTCCCCGGCGCGCTCGCCCTGCCTTCCCGGTCCATCGACGTCATGTCCCCCCCCTGCCGCCTGCCCGGCGTTTCGGATTATTCTACCAGAACCACCCCGGATGCACAAGCTCTTGTCTGGGAATGGGTGGGATGCCGTCGGAGGCAGCGGGTGGTCGGCCGCCAACGAAAGAGGGACGGATCAGAGATCCGTCCCTCTCTTGTCTTATCGCAAGAACGTCTGTGATTACATTGTGAAGTTCACCGTCACCGTGGCCGGCGCGACCAGGTTCGCATTTCCGGCCAGGTCTTCCGCTACGCCGGCGTGGATCGCCGCGATCACCGTCCCAGCGTCCGTCATGCCGCTCACCGCCACGTTATAGGTGGTGCCGCTACCGGTCACGACCGCCGTGGTCGCGCCCGCGGTGCCGCTCAGCGTCACGTCGCCGGTCGCAAAGCCGGTAACCGGCTCGCTGAAGACCACCGTAAAGTTGATCGGCGAGGTGCCCGTCGGGTCCGCCTGGCCCTCCGCCGCGGCAATCGTCACGGTCGGGGACGTCGTGTCATAGGTGACCGTGTTGTCGGTGCTCGTCGATACAAGGCTCGCGTTGGTTGCCGCATCGTGAGCCACGCCGGCGGCGATCGTCGCAATCACCGTGCCGTCGCCGGTCATACCGCTGA
>JBBIVY010000152.1:0-2125 GCA_037439485.1 Planctomycetota bacterium
CGCAACGCAGCATCCCGGGGGCCATGGCTCGGACTTGCGCGGCATGTCACATCCTTCCCCGGACTCTACCGGCTGAACCTTGGGCTGTCAAGTCCTGCGAACCGGCTCCGCCCGATCGAGGAGTTTCAGCACGTGCCGCGCGATGCCTTCGGCGTCGAGGCCGATGCGCCGCAACAGCTCGCCGCGCGGCCCGTGCTCGATGAAGCGGTCGGGGATGCCCGCGACGTGCAGCCGCCGGACGTCCGCGCCCCGCGCCGACATCGCCTCCAGCGCCGCCGAGCCGAATCCGCCCGCCGCGGCGCCTTCCTCGATCGTCAGCACGAACGGCGCCTCGTCCAGTTCGCGGGCCAGCGTGTCCGCGTCGACGGGCTTGGCGAACCGCGCGTCGATGACCTTCACCGCGAGGCCCTGCTTCGCGAGGATCGCCCGCGCGTCGAGCGCGATGACGACCATGGCGCCGTATGCGAAGAGCGTGCCGTCGGTCCCCTCCGCCGCGACGGCGGACTTGCCCAACTCGATGGGGGCCTCGGGCGAAATGTCCGTATCGGGCACCGCCGCGCGCGGATAGCGGACGGCGCACGGGCCGTCCAGCTCGGCGGCGAAGCGGAACATCGCCTCCATCTCCCGCGCGTCGGCCGGGGCCATGAGCGTCATGCCGGGCAAATGCCGCAGGTAGGCGATGTCGAAGACGCCGTGGTGCGTGGGGCCGTCGGAGCCGACGAGTCCGGCGCGGTCCACCGCGAAGAGGACCGGGACTTCCTGGAGGCAGACGTCGTGGAAGATCTGGTCGTATCCGCGCTGGAGGAACGTGCTGTAGACCGCGACGACCGGGCGAAGGCCGCCCGAGGCGAGGCCCCCGGCGAGCGCGACGGCGTGCTGCTCGCAGATGCCGACGTCGAAGAGGCGCTCGGGAAAGGACTTCTGGAACTCGGCGAGGCCGGTGCCGTCGGGCATGGCCGCGGTGATGGCGCAGAGTTCGGGCTTCGCCCAGGCGAGGTCGGCGACGACGCGCGAGAAGACCTTCGTGTAGCTGGGCTTGTCGGGGACGGGCGTTTCCTCGCTCGTCTTCCCGTCCGCGGCGGCGGCCGGGCTGAGGCCGTGGAACTTGCACGGATCGAGGCAGGCCTCGTCGTAGCCCCGGCCTTTCTGGGTGAGGACGTGGACGAGGACGGGCTGGTTGATGTTGAGGTTCTCGATTCCCGCGAAGGTGTCGACGAGGTCGCCGATGTTGTGGCCGTCGACCGGGCCGAAGTAGCGGAAGCCGAATTCCTCGAAGAGCCAGCCCGGCACGACCGAGTGGCGGACGAGGTCCTTGAGGCGCTCGACGGCCTTCTCCATGCGCGGCCCGAGCGCGGGGACGGAGTCGATGAAGTGGCGCACGTCGCGCTTGAGTTCGTTGTAGCGCGTGGAGGTGCGGATGCGGTTGAGGTGCTTGGAAAGCGCGCCGACCGTGTCCGCGATGGCCATGCGGTTGTCATTGAGCACGACCATCAGCCGGTTCGCGGAATCTCCCGCGTGGTTCAGGGCCTCGAAGGCCATGCCCGACGCGATGCTGGCGTCGCCGATGACCGCGACGACTCGCGGCGGGCGCACCTCGGGCTTGGCGCCGGAGAGATCGCGCTTGCGGTCCATGGCCATCAGGAGGCCGAGCGCCGTGGAGATGCTCGCGCCGGCGTGTCCCGAGATGAACGGGTCATACGGGCTCTCAAAACGGTTCGGAAAACCGCTGAGCCCGCCGAGGGTGCGGAGCGTGTGGAAGTTCTCGCGGCGGCCGGTGAGGATCTTGTGCGCGTAGGCCTGGTGACCGACGTCCCAGACGATGCGGTCGCGCGAGAAGTCGTGCAGGTAGTGCAGCGCGACGGTCAGCTCGACGACCCCGAGGCTCGACGCGAGGTGCCCGCCGTTGTGGGAGACGACGTCGAGGACAAGGCAGCGGATCTCATGGGCCAGTTGGGGGAGTTGCTCCCGCGTGAGCCTGCGAAGGTCCTGCGGCGAGTTGATCGAGTCGAGCAGCCGGTCCATCGGAAGCCCTCGGAAAACGCGCCCCGAGCGAATGCGCGCAACCGCGTTATTCTACCACGCGGGCGCGCGGATTCCACGAAAATCGGCCTCGGGCGCTCACGCG
>JBBIVY010000152.1:2225-7514 GCA_037439485.1 Planctomycetota bacterium
CGCTCACGCGTAGAGCCTCGGATTCTCGCGCGCGTGACGGTCGAGGCCGTCCATGATCGCGCGGCAACTGTCGAGCCGGCGCTCGGGCGGCATGTCCTCCGTGACGGCCATGATGACGCCATCCACGCTTTTGAGTTCGTCGAGCATCTCGACGGTAAATCGCTCGACCTCGGCGTCGGGGGCGAGGTGAACCTGCGAGGGGAAGTTGACCCAGAGCGCCATCCTCGGCCACACGGCGCGGGCCTGGGCGAGGGTCAGGTCGGTGGTGGGCGCGGGGGTGAAGGCCTCGACGTAATCGAGCCCCGTCTTCGCGATGAGCGGCGCCAGGAGCCCGCAGTCGTCGTCGAAGTGCGAGCCGATGAGCTTGCCGTGCCGGTGCATCGCCTCCGCGGCCTCCAGGTAGTTCGGCACGTAATACTTCTCGAATACCGCCGGCCCCGTGATCTCGGGCACGACGTTGCCGCCGTAGTTGGCGTGCGTGGCCGGCGACTTCGCGATGAGCGGATAGAGCCTTCGGCGGCTTTCGACGATCGCGGCGTAGAGCTTGAGGACCTCGTCGCGGTTGTCCATCCACTGGAGGCAGAAGTCCTCCATGCCCATGAGATTGCCGGAGATGAGCGCCTGCAGCGGCTCCAGTCCGAACCCGGCGCGGAGGATGACGTCGTCGCCCATCCACGCCTGCGCCTTCGCGAACTCCTCGTAGTTGGGCTCGTGGACCTCGTCGCTCAGAAGGAAGAGCAGCGCCTTGTAGTCGTCGGGCGACTTGAACATTTTCTCATGCACCCACGAGGTGAAGCCCGCGGTCTCGGAGAGCGTCGAGAGCGTGCCGACCGGCGTCTCATGCACCGTCCGCGTGAACTGTCGGCCGCCTTCGAAGGTGACGTGCTGCGAGACCTTCACGTTCGGCCGGTGCGTCTTCACCGCGGCGACGTTGCGGTTGACGATGCACATTCCGCGGTTCCTCAGCGCGCGCTCGTCGGCGCACTGCGGCAGCTTGTATTCGTAAATCGTGAACGGCATCTTCGAGACGTGGCCGCCATGGAGCACCGTGAGGATGCTTTCGCGCGGGGTCATGTGGTCCTCTCGAGGACCAAGGCGGGCATCTGCCGCAGCACTTCCACCCGCCCGCCGAGCGGCTTCAGGGCGGCCTCCGCCTGCCGGGCGAGCTTCGCGGCGAGCTTCCGCGCGGCATCGAGGCCGTGGACGCGGGGGTAGGTCTGCTTGCCGGCCTCGGCGTCCTTGCGCAGGCGCTTGCCCATCTTCCTCTCGTCGCCGGTCTCGTCGAGGATGTCGTCGGTAATCTGGAAGAGAAGTCCGAGCGCCTCGCCGAACTTCGTCAGCGCGCGAAGCTGCGCCGGAGTCGCGCCTCCCGCGATGGCGCCCATGCGCACCGAGGCTCGAATGAGCGCGGCGGTCTTGCGGCGGTGGATCTCCTCCACGAGCTTCGCATTGGGGCGCTTGCCTTCGCTTTCCATGTCGAAGACCTGTCCGCCGACCATGCCGGCGGGGCCCGCGGCGACGGCGAGTTCTTCGCACAGCCGCGCGGCGATTCGCTTGTCCTTCGTCCGCTTGGCGATCAGTTCAAAGGCATAGGTCATGAGCGCGTCGCCCGCCAGGATCGCGAGGGCCTCGCCGAAGACCTTGTGCGACGTCGGCCTCCCACGGCGGAAATCGTCGTCGTCCATCGCGGGGAGGTCGTCGTGGATGAGCGAGTAGGTGTGGACCAGTTCGAGCGCGCAGGCGGCGGGAATGGCATCCCCGGCCCGTCTGTTGACGACCGCTGCCGTCCACAGGCAGAGCGCCGGCCGCAGGCGCTTCCCGCCCGCGAAAACGGAGTAACGCATCGCGCGGTGCAGGCTCCTCGGCGGCGTCTTCTCTGACGGCAGCACGGCGTCGAGCAGTCCGTCAACGCACCGAACTATGTCACTCCAGTGTCTCTTCAGGTCGTCAGCCATGGGCTCAGCGTTCCCTCAGTATCCCGAATCGAATCAGGCGCGTAATGATCTCGCGCTCCATCTTCTTCAGCCGGTGGAAGGAGCAGCCGACGCGCTTGAGGCCCGGCTCGCCGGGCGCGGAGGCCATCCATTCGACCTTCGCGCGGATCTCGAATCCCGGCGGCACCGTCGTCAGCTCGTAGGGCATGGCCATGTCGAGCGCGATGCGGACGATGTCGCCCACGGCGAGCGTGCGTTTCGTCACGAAGCTGATTCCGTGCGAGCTCATGTCGACGACCGGGGCGTGGTGCGGCTCCTTCTCCCAGAGCAGCACGAGGCGCTTCCGGCGGAAGAGCGCCGTGCAGCGCGTCACCGCGTATCTCACCCCGCATCTTCTCTCGGCTCTCGGCATGAATCGCTCCGAACGGAAGCCGGGAAGGCCGCCCCTCAGAACGGCAGCGTGCCGCTCTGGCCGGTATCCTTGCCGCCCGTGTCGCCCTTGTCCTCTTCCGCGGCCTTCTCTTCCTTCGCGGCGCCGCCCGTCTCGTCGCTTTCGTCCGCGGATTCCTCCGGCTCTTCCGCGTCAAGCGGCTCCGATTCGAGCGACCCGTCGGCGGACTTCGTCAGCAGCTCGACCTTCTTCTCGGCCGAGGCGAGCACGCGGTGGCATTCCTTGTAGCAGCGGACGCCCTCCTCGTATCGCTCGATGGCCTTCTCGATCGGCAGTTCGCCCGCTTCAAGCTCCGACGCGATCTCCTCGAGCCTCGTCATCATCTCCTCGAACGCCGGCGTCTCGTTCTCATCCTTCTTTCGCTTCGCCATGTTCTTTCTCCACGAATTCGACGCGGCTCGTGATTCGGCCGCGGCGGAGGATCGTATTGAGCGAATCGCCCGGCTTCACTTCCTCGGCGGCGCGGACGACGCGGCCGTCGATGCGCGTGATGGAATAGCCTCGTTCGAGCACGCGCAGGGGACTCAGGGAATCGAGCTTCCCGCCCGAGCCGCGCAGGCGCTCGCCGGCATTGCGCAAGAGCGCCCGGAGCGCCGGGAGCATCTTCGACCGCCGGTCGTTGAGACGCCGGCGGCTCTCGCGCACGCGCGTCGACAGCGCCAGGCCCATCCGCGCGCCGAGGTCGTCGACGCGCTGGATCTTCTGCCTCACGACGCCCCGGAGCTGCTGCGGGCCCAGCCGCGCCCCGAGCGTGCGAAGCTCGGCCCGTGCCGTGCCGAGGCGCGCCCCTAAAGCATGACGCAACCGGCGCGCCGTGTCAAGAAGGTCCGACTCGATATCGTCCCGCCTCGGCACCACCAGCTCCGCCGCCGCCGTCGGGGTCGCCGCGCGCACGTCGGCGACGAGGTCGGAAATCGTCACGTCGATCTCGTGCCCCACGGCGCTCACGATGGGTATCTCGCTCGCGTAGATCGCCCGGGCGACGACCTCCTCGTTGAAGGCCCAGAGGTCTTCGAGGGAACCGCCGCCGCGACCGACGATGATGACGTCGAACCCGCCAACGCGGTTGAGGTGTCGCACGGCGTCCGCAATCTCCTCCGCGGCGCCCTCGCCCTGGACACGGACGCCATAGATGCCGATGGAGAGTCCCGGGAACCGGCGCAGCGCGGTCTGGATGATGTCGCGCACCGCGGCGCCCGTGCGGCTGGTGACGACGGCGATGCGTCGCGGAAATCGCGGCAGCGGGACCTTGTGCCCCTCGTCGAAAAGCCCCTCGGCGCGAAGCTTCTCCACAAGCTGCTTGAACGCGAGTTCGAGGGCGCCGACGCCTCGCGGCTCGACGCTCGTCGCAATGACCTGGTAATTCCCGCGCGCCTCGTAGACGGTCATCTGCCCGCCGACGACGACGGACAGGCCGTCGGCCAGGTCGAACTTGAGGCGCTCCGCCGTCGAGCGGAAGATGACCACCGAAAGCTGCGCGTGCTCGTCCTTGAGCGTGAGATAGACGTGTCCCGACTGCGGCTGCCGCAGGTTCGAGATCTCGCCCGCCACCCACACGCGGCCGAACGTGTTCTCGATCGACGACTTCACCGCCCGCGTCAGCTCGGCCACGCTATAGACATGCCGCTCCCCTGCCTTCGGCGCGGCGTCATCGGTCTTCTTCTTCCTGCGGGCCATGGCGGTCCTTGTTCAGCGAATGCGATTCAGGAGCGACAGCGCCGTGCGCTGGACGATGCGTCCGGCCTCGGCGGGAAAGAGAGTGGCCTCCTCGTAGCCGCCCTCGGCGTAGACCTGCTCGGGCGGAATGTAGCCGGCGTAGTCGTTCGAGTTATAGAGGACGTAGGTCGCGTCGAACGGCGAGCCGGACTTGATGGCCAGGCCGATCTCGACGAGCAACTCGCCCGGCACGCCGACGAACGCGAGGCCGTTCAGCCGGAACGCGGTCATCTCGGTGTCGAGCGCCTTCATCGAGGCATATTTCTTCGCGTAGCCCACGGAGCCGGCGATGTCCTTGCGTGCGACGTGGACGATGCCGTCTCGGACGAAGATGTCCTTGCGGATGGGCAGCGCGATGCGCCGGCGGGCCGAGGCAAACGTCACGCGAGGCGTCGTGCGGATCGTTTTCTCGACGCGCATTGCCTCGCGGGCGAGGGCGCGGCCCATGACCTCGGCGCGCTCGTGCCCGCTTTCGAAGCCCTTGGGGTGAACGTTCCCGGCGGCGCCGTTGGAGAAGAGCGCCGCGCCGCCGAGCTTCTCTTCGATGACGCGCATCATCACGCCGGGGTAATCGGCCGAGATGTAGGGCGACCCGACGCCGACGCAGATCGCGTGCGCGGTGTAGTTGACGAGCGTCGCGATGGGCTCGCCCCTGGGGCTGCGGAACGCGACGACGCCGAGTTCGGAGTCGGTCGTTCCCGTCGCGTATTTCATCAGGTGTGTGTGGGTCGGCAGATAGTAGTGCTTTCCATCGGGCATGTTCACCCGGCGGTTGACCGACTCGCGCAGCGTCCCGCGGCCGAAGCCGACCGAGGCGGGCTGAAGGTTACGCTTCGCCTCGTAAATCGCCCCGGCGATCTTGTCGGCGGTGAGACGCTCGTAGTGCTGGTCGATGGGGTGGTCGTGGAGCTTGCGCAGGTGCGGGCCCGAGTGCGTGTGCGAAGCGGTGATGATGATGCGCTCGGGCTTGAGCCCTGTATACGACTTGGCGAGCGCGCGGATCGTGTCGACCCAGTCGAGGTCGAAGCCGAGGAGGTCGGTCGTGACGAGCGCGAACTCCTCGTCGCTCGACGAGAGATAGAGCGCCTTCGCGAAGAGCGGGTCATGCAGTCCTTCCGCCACGCGCAGGCCGTGCCCGGCGAGAAAGGACTTCACCGGCGGGGTCACGTCGGCCCGAGCGGTTCCAAC
>JBBIVY010000153.1:0-7462 GCA_037439485.1 Planctomycetota bacterium
AAGCTGGTATGTGGGGAAGGCTGATATCTTTGGTATGTTTGATATCTCGGCCGAATTTGAAGAAACGGGGTTGTGCGCCATGGAGTCGCTGAGTGCGGCGGGGGGCGGCAGGCCGGGTGTGGCAAGGCAAAGCGGGCTCGGAAATGTTAGTCTGGACAGGCACGGCCTGCTCCAATAGAATATGCCCGACCGGCGCTTGCGGGGAAGGCCGGGATGCCCTGTGGCCAATGGCGGGAGTGCGACCGATGAAACGCTTTCCAGGATGGGTGGCCTGCTTGGGAGTCCTTGCGGCAACGCTTGCGGGAGTCGTCGTGGCGCACGGGGCAGAGGCGCCGTCGTGGGCGCTCCTGCGGGCCGCGGCGGGCGAGGCGGCCGAGAGGCCGGGAGTGTGCGTTGTGATCGCCCCCGACGCCGGGCCGTTCTGCGCCGAGATCGCCGGGAGCAGTCGGCTCCAGGTCTTCGCCCTGACGCCCGACGAGGCGGCCTGCCTCGCGACGCGTGACGCGCTCGACAAGGCCGGAATCGGCAGCACCCGGGCCACCGCGATGGCGCGCATCACGAAGGGCCTGCCTTTCCCCCCGCGATACGCGAACGTCATCGTGGCAACGGGGACCATCGACGCCGCCGAGGCCGCGGAGATCCGCCGTGTGCTCAATCCCAACGGCGTCGCGATCATCGAAGAGGGCCCCGCGGCAACGGGCACGGCGAAGGCGCTGACCGCCGCCGGGGTGAAGGACTTCCGGCGGATGACGGCGGGACGCGCGTGGCTCGTCGCGAACGGCGCGATGCCCGAAGGGGCCGATGACTGGACCTGCTGGCGGCACGGCCCGGAGGGCAACCCGGTCTCGTCGGAGAAGGAGATTCGCCCGCCGTTCAGGACGCAGTGGATATCGGACTATCCCGCGGTTTCGAGCGGAGCCGCGTTCGACGAGATGACGCTCGTTGCGAAGGGGCGGCTCGTTATCAAGGAGGGGCTCGGGAAGTCGAGCAAGCCCGGGCCGAAAGAGATCGGGCTGTATGCGAAGGACGCGTTCAACGGCGTGGCGCTGTGGGAGAAGAAGATCCAGGGGCTGAGCCCGTCGGATCGGGACATGACGCTGGTCGGCGACCGGCTGTACGTGATCGCCGAAGGAAAGCGGGTGATGGTCGTCGACGCGGCGACCGGGCGCGACGTGCGGCAGTACGAGTGGTCGGAGAAGGACGGGATCTCGGGGAGGCTGATGGGGCTGTTCGTCGTCGGCGACACGGGGTACGCGCAGGCGGCGGGCGGGGCAGCGGGCGGAGCGTCGGGCCGGGGGGCGGGCGCGTCTGGGCTGAGGGGGAATATCCTCTTCGCGTTCCGGCTGGCCGACGGGAGCATTCTCTGGAAGCACGCGTGCGACTCCCCGGCGCTCGGCACGACCGTCGTCTTCGGGGGCGGGGCGGTGTATTACCTCTCGGCGGCGGGCGGCGCCTTCGCGGTGGACCTGGCGACGGGGAAGGAGCGATGGAGGAACGCCGAGGGGCTTAAGGACCTGGCGCCCGGGGCGTTCTCCGTGAGCGGCAACTGCTCGATGTACGCGCCGAACCGCGCGATCTTCTGGGGCGGGCGGAGCGGCAAGGCGGTCGCGCTGGACGCGGCGACGGGGAAGGTCGCGTGGGAGTCGGCCGTGGCGGGTGGACGGCCGCTCTTCCTCATCGGCGACCGGCTCTACACCTACCCCAAGCACACGCATGAGTTCTTCGCCGGCCGGGAATACCCCATGCACACCGTGGATCCGGCGACCGGCGGCGAGCTGGAGACGTTCCAGGCCTGGATGCCGGGGTGCGGCGCGGGAACGGCGAGCTCCTCGGCGATCCTGTCGTCGGGGGCTTACTTCAACTGCTACGACATCGAGACGAAGCGGATGAGCACGAACTCCGGGTTCTTCCGCAGCAACTGCGGCGAAGGGATGATCATCGGCAACGGGCTGGTGTTTGCGCCGCCGTACCGGTGCACCTGCAACTACGCCATGCACGGGAGCATCGCCCTGGGGCCGGAGAAAGACCCCGGCCTTCCGGAGCCCGCGCTGACGGCGGCGAGCCGCTGGACACGGGGGCCCGCGTTCGACGCGCCCCTGGCGGCTGCGGAGACTGACGAATGGCCCTGCTACCACCATGACGTCCGGCACAGCGCGGACGGCAAGACGGATGTCCGCCTTCCGCTCGAGGTCGGCTGGCAGCGGGCGCTCAAGGGGAAGCTGACGCCTCCCGTCGTGGGGGGCGGACGGGTGTACGTGGGCTCTTCCGACGGCGGCGTGTGGGCGATGGACGCTCAGAGCGGCGAGGTCCGGTGGCACTTCCGGTGCGGGGCGGAGGTGTTCGTCTCCCCGACCTACTGGCGCGGCCGGCTGCTGGTCGGCTGCGACGATGGCCGGGTGTATTGCCTCGATGCCGGGACCGGCCGGATCGCCTGGGTGTTCCGCGCGGCGCCCGAGGACCGCTTCCTCCAGGTTGCCGGGAAGTTCACGAACACGTGGCCCGTGCAGACGGGCGTGGCGGTGAGGGAGGACGGGACGGCGTTCCTGGCGGCCGGACGGAGCGCCTACGACGGGACGTACCTCTACTCCGTAGACGTGGTGAAGGGTGAGGTCAAGTGGGTGCAGCCCATCGGCCGGCTGAACGACCGAGGCGACGGCGTGAACCCCGACGGCGCGCTGGCCCTGGACGACGAATGGATCTACCTGCCGACCGGCGCGAGGCCCGCGGTCTTCCAGCAGGCGGACGGCAAGCTCGTGCGGCTGATCACGCTTCTCGATCGCAAGACCAAGATGCCCGACGGCACCATGGCCAACTACTCCAACTGGGAATGGTGCGGCGGCACCGAGGTCATGATCGCGGGCGACATGATGCTCTACGGCGGCACCCGGCGGATCGGCGGGTCGGGCTATGACTACGTGGTGGCCGGGACGAAGACGGGATACGCCTACGGCACCCGGGAGGCGATCTCGGCGGGGGAGCTGACCCTGGAGAAGGATCACCTCTGGGCGGAGTACACGCTGCCGAGCAGCGGCGGTCTCTGGACGCCCGTGCTGTGCGAGGAAGGCGCCTATGCGGTCTGGGGAAGGGGCGTCGTGATCGCGCTCGACCGGCAGAAGCTGGCCGGGCTTCCGGTGATGCGCGCGAAAACCGCGAACGAGATGACGCGCTGGAAAGAATCCGGGCCGGACGGGGCCAACTCCCTCATCGCGGCGGGGAAGGCCGTGCTCGTTATCGGCGACACGGAGGTCTGGGCGCTCTCCCGCAAGGACGGCGCCAAGCTGGGGAGCGTGCAGTTGCCGGGCAAGATCAGCCCCAGGAGCCTCGCCGCGGCCGGCGGGCGCGCCTATGTCGTCGGCAACTCCGAGGCCGAGGACGAGACCGTCTTCTGCCTGGTCAAGTGAGGACGCCCCGAAGTCCGGAGGAGTTCCGCATCGCTCCTTTGCCGGGGGGCGGGCGTTCGTGTAATAACCCGTCGGCAAGTTCCCTCTACTATCCCAGGCGGTCGCAGTCTGTACTCAGAACCGTAACCTCTTGACCGGCAACCACATGAGTCCGACACTGAAGAAGCGATACAGCACGACGCCGAAGGAGTGACTTCTCACTTTTAGGAGGAGCAAGATGAACCGCAAGGGATTGCTGTCCGTGGCTGTTCTCGTGTTGCTGGCCGCCTCGTCCGCGCCGGGCGCCGTGTGGAAGTTCGACTTCGGCCGCAAGGACAAGCCGCTCGTGATGGCCGGGTTTACGCCGGTGACGGTCGGCGACGACTACCAGAAGGACCGTGGTTGGGGCTGGGTCGGGGTGACGGGCGAGGTGAAGGCCGGGTGGCTCGAGGAGCGTCCGCCGCTGGCGGGGTGCCTGCGCGAGCACGAGGCGGACGACCTCTCGGCGTCCTTCATTTCGGGGGGCGGGGTTTTCGCGCTGGACGTCCCCGACGGCAAGTACGTGGTGTGGCTCATGGTCGGCGACTGGGGCGCGTATGAGTTCTACCCGCGCGGCAAGTACACGGTGCTCGTCAACGACCAGGTGATCGGCGAGCTCGACCACTCCACCGGCGCGAAGTTCATGCCCGACTACTTCATCCATCGCGACACTCCCTGGAAGAGCACCGATGACGTGTGGGAGAAGTACGTCGAGACGCGCTTCCGCAAGTATCGGGCCGTCGCCGAGGTCAAGGGCGGCCAGCTCAAGGTGCAGGTCCGCGCGGACGCGGGCCCGACCAAGTACGTCGGCCCCCTGAACGCGCTCGTCGTCTTCCCGGAGGCCGACAAGGCCGAGGGCGAGGCCGAGCTCAAGAATATCCAGGCCGCCCGCCGCTCGCAGTTTGAGAAGAAGTACGCCGTCATCGATCTCTCGCGCCATTACATCGGCGACGCGACCAAGGAGGAGAGCGACCGCGGTTTCGCCGCCTGGCCGGTGCCCTATGACGGCGACATTGAGATCAACAGCCGCTTCGGCCAGCGCTCGGAGCGCGCGGCGGTGAAGCTCGACGCGATGGTCTCGCTCGGCCAGATGGAGGCCGTGGTGGTCGCCGTCCGCCCGCTCGACAAGCCCGGCAAGTTCACCTGCTCCGTCGGCGCGCTGACCGGCGACAAGGGCGACGTGCTCCCCGCCTCCGCGATCTCGCTGCGCGTGGCCGAGCCGTGGTGGCTCACGGGAAAGCCCACGCAGGAGATGATCGACGAGCAGGCGAAGAAGGACAAGCCCGTCAAGATCGGACCCTACACCACCGTTATCGCCGCGCACCCGTACTTCCTCATGGACCGCGACTCCTTCGACGCCGAGCTGCGCGTCAACCGGCATTTCTGGCTCACCGTGAAGATGCCTGAAACGGCCGTCAGCACGGTCTATAAGACGAACGTGACGATCGCCGGCCCGAAGTCGAGCGTCGTGCTGCCCTTGACCGTGACGGTCATCCCCGTCAAGCTCGACCGGCTCAAGCAGGCCGTGGGGCTCAACTACAGCCGGCCTCACTACACGGCCTGGTTCGACGACTTCAATGCCGAGGGCCGCACCTGGAAGATGGTTGAGAAGGATTTCAAGCTGATGTACGACTACGGCATGACGACCGTGGCGACGGGCTCCTCGCTGCCGAAGCCGGGCGACGCCGAGAACCGCTTCGAGACGATGCTCGGGATCTACAAAAAGACCGGCTTCGAGCGCGAGTTCTACCTCGCCGACACGATGAACCTCTACCGGGAGATGCCGAAGGAACTCGGCACGCCCTGGGAAAAGGCCTGGCAGGACGCCTATGTGAAGATCTTCCACGATTATCAGGCCACGGCGGACAAGGCCGGCGTGCCGATCATCGCCTCCATCGGCGACGAGACCACCAACGACGGCCGCGAAGGCGTCATCCTGCAGGTGGGCAAGATCGCCCACGAGCGCCTCAAGGACATGCGCCTCATCAGCGACATCAACGGCTACCGCGAGCTCACCGGCCTCGCGCCGCTCGTCAACGCTTGCGGGTTCAACAACGGCTGGGCCGGGTCGTACCAGACGAACCGCCCGGGTCACGAACTCATGACCCGCGACGTCGTCGAGCGCGTGAAGGGGCTGGGCGCGTCGCCCTGGTTCATCAACGGCGGCAAGGGGCGCTACCCCTTCGGCATCTGGTTCTGGAAGACGACGAAGTGGGGCGTCGACGGCAAGATCGAGTGGCATTTCGACGCCTCGACCGGCGACCCGTATAACCCGCTGGACGGCACCAGCCTCAACGACTTCGGCTCGCTCGTCCTGCCCGACCAGGTCTGCACGATCCTCTTCGAGCAGTGCCGCGAGGGCATCGACGACGCGCGCTACCTGTTCTTCCTCGAGAAGCTCGTCGCCGAGAAGAAGGGCACGAACGACCCGTTCATGAAGGACGCCGCGGCGCGCGCGCAGGAGGCGCTGGACTATTACCTCGACTGCGTCGACAGCCGCTTCAAGGGGGCCGACACGCCCGACGGCGCCGGGGAATACACCGGCAAGGCCTGGCCGCCCGCGCGCCTGGCCGAGATGCGCAAGGAGATCGCCGGGCTTATCTGCATGCTCAAGGATGCGCCCGTCTCCGGCGTCTATGACGACGTCATGCTCGCCGACGCGGACACGGGCTACGCTCCCGAGCGCCAGCTCGGCGGCCGCGTCACCACCCGCGTCAAGGAGCACGCGACGCAGGGCGAGTACTGCTTCAAGCTCACGTTCCCCAAGGGCAAGGGCTACGCCGACCAGTACGGCCGTCCGGCGACGAAGGACTGGCGCGGCTACCGGCACCTGGTCCTCGACGTCTTCAATCCCGATATGAAGCCGGTGAACCTCTACCTGCAGCTCCGCGACCAGGGCGCCTCGAACATGGGCAACGCCGAGCTGCGCCACGTCGAGAAGTTCGTCTGCGTCCCCGGCAAGAACACCTTCTCCGTCCCGCTCGTCGGGATGAAGGCCTCGGGCGCCGACTACACGTTCGACATGAGCTGCCTCTTCTCCTACTTCTTCACCGCGGACGAGGGGCCAGACGACGTGACGGTCTACGTGGACAACATGCGCCTGACGCCGAAATGAAGTCGTTTTCTTTCTCCCCCGGGAGAGGCCCTTTCTTCTTCCCCTCTCCCCCGGGAGAGGGTAGGGTGAGGGCGACGGACGCGGACGTGCGAGTCATCAAGCGGGCGGTCCCGACGAACCGGGACCGCCCGCGCTCGTTTTGTACGGCCGCCGTCGCGTGATATACTATGAGGAAACAGATGGAGCAGGATATCAGGAGGCCGAACCATGAACGTCCTTATTCTGACGGCGGACGGTTTCGAAGACAGCGAACTCCTCGTGCCGATGTTCCGGTTTCAGGAAATCGGCGCCGAGGTGACGATTGCCGGGCCGGATCGCGAGAGCTATGCCGGCAAGCACGGTTACGAAGTGGAGGCGACCAAGGCGTTCCGGGAGCTTCGGCCGGACGACTACGACGTGCTGATCATACCGGGCGGCAAGGCCCCGGAGACGGTGCGTCTCCACGCGAAGGCCCTCGAAGCCGCGCGCGAGATGCTGAGGTCGGGCAAGCCCGTCGGAGCCATCTGCCATGGCCCGCAGGTGCTCATCTCCGCGGGCGTGCTGAAGGGCCGCAAAGCGACGTGCTGGCAGGGCATCCGCGACGACCTCATCATCGCGGGCGCCGAGTATCTCGACCGCGAGGTCGTCGTCGACGATAATCTCGTCACCAGCCGCACCCCGTGGGACCTGGGCGCCTTCTGCCGCGAGCTGACGAAGCTCGTTCACGCAGGCGTCGGCGCCTGAGCCCCGGGGCCGAAAGCCGCCGTGCGAATTCTGTTGACTCGGACTTTGCCCGCCGGTAATATGCAACCCCTCATTCCATTCAGTCGGGGCGTAGCTCAGCTTGGCTAGAGCGCCTGAATGGGGTTCAGGAGGTCGCAGGTTCAAGTCCTGTCGCCCCGACCAGTTTTCAGAAGGCGGCTTCCGCAAAGGGAGCCGCCTTTCGCAT
>JBBIVY010000154.1:0-7434 GCA_037439485.1 Planctomycetota bacterium
CGGGGAGTTGCCGCACACCGGCGCATCGCGGGCGGCCGGGGCGACGCAAGGGGATTGACGGATGCCCGCGAACGCGCATCCTTCACGGGGTCGATAGCGCTCATGAAGCGCGCCCGAGCGAGGACGGTCATGGACATCACGACGCAGGGACTCCGTCGCGACTTGCACCGGCATCCGGGGGTGGGGTTCGAGGCGGAGTACGCCGCAGGACGGATTGCCGCGGAGTGGAAGAAACTCGGCATCCCCCGCCGCACGAAGGTCGGCCGCACCGGCGTCGTCGGACTCATCAAGGGCGCGAAGCCTGGCCCGTGCGTCGCGCTGTGCGCGGATATGGACGCGCTGAACCGGCAGGAGGTGGCGAGGAAGGTGGCGCGACGCGTGCGCGATTTCGCGCCCGGCGGCGGGTTCGTGTTTACGCAGGTGCATAACACCTAGACCGACGTGTCGCCCGGGAACCTCGCGGCGATGGTCGAGGCGTTCAGGAAGGTGCGGGATTACGCGTGAGGCCCCGTCGGGGGAGCGAAATATCTGTCTTGTATGAATATGTTTGTGGTATCCGGAGTCGGTTGTGCTGCCAAAATTTGTCCGGGTGAGGGAAATCTGTGACAAAGTTTTGCACTTTTACCTGAAGTGTGGGGCGCGAGGTGGTCGAAAAGCATAGCCGGAACAGTGGACGTCCGGCGGTGAGCTGGGCCGGACGGCAGTGAGAAGACTACAACCTATTGCGGTCATCCTCGAAAAGGCAAACCTTCCCGGCGCATCAGGAGGGGGCGCAAAGCCAAGGATCCGGCCGCCGGGAGGGGAAGGTCCCAGACAGCGGGACAGTCCCCTCCCGGCGACCGAATAGCCGGGCTGCCGAAGGGATGTCATGCGGCCTTGCCGTCACAGGGGCCATTCCTTCGGCGTCAGCATCGGGGGAATGGCCCCTTTTGTTTGGCGACGCCAAGGAGACACGATGGTTACGCTTGAAGACCTCCTGCGCACGATGGTGGACAAAGGCGGCAGCGACCTCCACCTGACGGCCGGCAGCCCGCCCCGCATCCGCGTCGACGGCGAGCTGATGCCGCTCGAGATGGACAAGCTCATGCCCGAATCCTGCCAGCAGCTTGTCTACTCGATCCTGAACAACGAGCAGATCGCGAAATACGAGAAGAACCTCGAGCTGGACCTCTCGTTCGGCATCGCCGGGCTCGGGCGTTTCCGCGTCAACGTCTTCCAGCAGCGCGGCGCCGTGGGGGCCGTAATGCGCATCATCCCCTGGGAGGTCCACACCGCAAAGGAGCTGGGCCTTCCCCAGCGGCTCGTCGAGCAGCTCTGCATGTTGCCCAAGGGGCTGATCCTCATCACCGGCGCCACCGGATCGGGCAAGTCGACGACCCTGGCCGCGATGATGGACTACATCAACAACACGCGCAACGCGCACATCATCACCATCGAGGACCCGATCGAGTTCGTCCATAAGAACAAGAAATGCCTGTTCAACCAGCGCGAGGTCGGCACGGACACGCATTCTTTCCCAAACGCGCTGAGAAGCGTGCTGCGCGAGGACCCGGACGTCATCCTCATCGGCGAAATGCGCGACATGGAGACGATCGAGGCGGCGCTGACGCTGGCCGAAACAGGGCACCTGGTGTTCGGCACGCTGCACACCTCCGACTGCGTGCAGACGATCAACCGCATCATTGACGTCTTCCCGGCGCATCAGCAGCCGCAGATCCGCACGCAACTGTCGTTTACGCTCCAGGCGGTGTTCTGCCAGCAACTGCTGCCGCGCTCGTGCGGCAAGGGGCGCGTGTTGTCGGCGGAGATCATGGTGGCCTCGGCGGCGGTTCGCGCGCTCATCCGCGACGACAAGGCGCACCAGATTTACTCGATCATCCAGACCGGCGGCTCCCAGGGCATGAAGACGATGAATGCGTCGCTGGCCGAGCTCTACAAGGCCGGACACGTGACGTTCGAGGAGGCGATCGGCCACAGCTCCGACATCGACGACCTCAAGCGCATGATGCAGTGGCAATCCGAAACCGCGCGCCCGGCGCCGGCCCTTCAGAGGTAGATGACGCATGGCGAAGTTCGATAAGAAACTGAAGAGCATCCTCCTCGCCGCGCACGTCGTAGCCGAGGACGTGCTCGACAAGGCGGCCGAGATGGCCAGCGGCGAGCAGAAGACGCTCGCCCAGGTCCTCATCGAGCACGGCATGGTCGACGAGCGCGCGTTCGTCGGGTCGGTGTCGGCCGAGATGAACATCCCGCCCATCGATCTCAGCCGCGTCGTTGCCAGCGACGAAGCCCTCTCGGCCCTGCCGCAGGACATGGCGCTCTATTACGGCGTGCTGCCGCTGGCCCGCATCGGCAACTGCCTGACGATGGCCGTCGCCAACCCGTTCGACATCATGAAGCTCGACGACGTGCAGATCATCACCGGCTGCGACATTCGCCCGGTGGTCAGCACGGAGGTGTCGATCCGCAAGGCCATCGAGAAATCGTACAACCGCGGCGAGGCCGAGATGAACCAGCTCTTCGAGGACCTCGGCGACGCCGACGTGCAGGTGAAGGAGAGCAAGGAGGCGGAAGAGGAGATCGACATCACCGCGCTGACGGGCGACGCCGAAGGGTCGCCGGTGGTGAAACTCGTCAACCTGCTCATCTACCAGGCCGTGCGCGACGGGGCCAGCGATATCCACATCGAGCCGTTCGAAAAGAAGCTGCGCGTGCGCTACCGCCAGGACGGCTCGCTGCACGAGACCATCTCGCCGCCCAAGGCCATGCAGAGCGCTATCGTCAGCCGCATCAAGATCATGGCCGACCTCGACATCGCCGAGAAGCGCCGCCCGCAGGACGGCAAGTTCCAGATCAAGCTCGACGGCCGCACCATCGACTTCCGCACGAGCATCCTGCCGACGATTCACGGCGAGAAGGTCGTGCTCCGAATCCTCGACTCCACCAACCTCGCTCTCAACCTCGATTCCCTTGGCTTCGAGACGAAGGCCCTCGAGGACTTCCGGCGCGCGATTGCCGCGCCCTACGGCATGATCCTCGTCACCGGGCCTACCGGCTCGGGAAAGTCGACGACGCTCTACTCGTCGCTCAAGGAGATGATGCGCATCGAGGACAACACCATCACGGTCGAGGACCCGGTCGAGTACCAGCTCGACGGGGTCAACCAGGTGCCCGTCAACGTCAAGCGCGGGCTCACCTTTGCCGCGGCGTTGCGGAGCATTTTGCGCCAAGACCCCGACATCATCATGGTCGGCGAGATCCGCGACAAGGAGACCGTCGAGATTGCCGTGAAGGCCGCGCTCACCGGGCACCTCGTGCTGAGCACGCTGCACACCAACGACGCCCCGAGCACCATCACGCGCATGATCGACATGGAGGTGGACCCGTTCATGGTGGCCAGCTCCACGGTGCTCGTCAGCGCGCAACGCCTCGCCCGCAAGCTCTGCCCGGAGTGCCGCGAGGAGGTCGAGATCAAGGCCCCGGCGATCCTGAACCTCGGCGCCGCCGAGGCCGACGTCGCCCCCGGGTACCACGTCTACCGTCCCGTCGGCTGCACGCGCTGCACCGGCGGATACCGCGGGCGGTTCGCGCTCCTCGAGACCATGCCCATCACCGAGGCGATCAAGCGCATCATCATCGACGGCGGCAGCGTGCTCGACATCAAGAAGAAGGCGCTGGAGGAAGGGATGATCACGTTGCGGCGGTGCGGTCTCCTGAACGCGCTGCGCGGCAAAACGTCGCTCGAGGAAGTGGTCTCGGTCACGATGGTCGACTGAGTCATTTCATCCCCGGGCGCGTCCAGGCTTCACCCACGGAGGCAGGATATGCAGAAGTTCAAATACGCCGCCAAGAACACCCAGGGCTCGCAGGTCAACGGCGTCATCAACGCCGCGACCGAAGGCGAGGCCATTGCCCAGCTCCGCAAGCAGTCGCTGACGATCCTCTCGGTGAAGGCGGAGGTTGCGTCGGGCTTCTCGTTCGGCAGCCTTTTCGGCACGCACGACCCGCGTCCGCACGTCAAGGCCGACGACATGGTGCTCTTCACGCGCCAGATGGCCACGATGGTGGCGGCGGGCATCCCGCTCTTGGAGGCGCTGGAGGTGCAAGCCGAGCAGGTGTCGGACAAGGGGTTCAAATGCGCGATCAAGCGCATCTCGGACAGCGTCCGGCAGGGCTCGGACCTCTCGGCGGCGCTGGGGCTCTACCCGAAGATCTTCAAGCCGATCTACCTCAACATGATCCGCGCCGGCGAGGCCTCCGGCCAGCTTGACGAAATCCTCCTGCGCCTCGCCGAGTACGAGGAGGCGTCGGTCGCCCTCAAGCGCGAGATCAAGGCCGCCATGACCTACCCGGTCATCTCGCTGGCCATGATCACCGGCATCACGCTGTTCCTGATGGTCGGCATCCTGCCGAAGTTCAAGCTGATCTTCGACAACCTGATGTCGTCCAACCCGAATGCGAAGCTGCCCGGCATCACCAGCTTCATGCTCAGCCTGAGCATCGCGATGCGCGACAACTTCATCGTCGGCATGCTGGCTCTCATCGCCGTCATCGTGGCGGTCGTGCTCTACATCCGCACGAAGCCCGGGGAATACCAGTGGCACTGGCTCAAGCTGCGCCTGCCGGTGTTCGGCCCGCTCTTCCGCAAGGTGGCCATGTCGCGCTTCAGCCGCACCTTCGCCACGCTCATCCGCTCGGGCGTGCCGATTCTGGGCGCCCTCGAGATCGTCGCCGGCACCTCCGGCAACCGCATCGTCTCCGACGCCGTCATGGTCGCCAAGGAGTCGGTGCGCCAGGGCAACACCCTCGCGGAGCCCCTCGCCCGAAGCGGCGTCTTTCCCCCCATGGTCACCCGCATGATCTCCATCGGGGAGAAGTCGGGCGCCATGGAGGGCCTGCTCATGAAGATCAGCGAGTTCTACGACCAGCAGGTCAGCGCCACGGTCGAGGGACTCACCAGCCTCATCGAGCCCATCATGATCGGCATCATGGGCGTCATGGTCGGCTCCATCGTGCTCAGCGTCTTCCTGCCGATCCTCAAGCTGCAGCAACTGGTGTCGCGCTAGAACGGAGCCGCCGTCGATGGAACGGGTCGTCACCAACGTCATGGATCGCAGCGACCGCCGCGCGTTCGAGCGGGTGAAGGGAATGCTCTTCCTCCGCCTGGTCGCCGGGGTCGCCGCGGTCGCGATCATCCTGACGGCGCAGGCCGGACGCGGGGCGTTCGACTCGACGCTTTACCCGGTCTACGTGACGCTCGTGGCGCTGACGCTGGTGAACCTCGGCTACCTGCTCGTGACGAAGCGCGTGAAGAACGTCCGGCGGTTCGCCGCGGTGCAGATCTACCTGGACTTGTTCTTTGCGGGAGTCCTCGTCTACGTCACGGGCGCCGGCGACAGCAACATCACGGTGCTCTATTTCGCCTGCATCCTCGCGGCGAGCATTCTCCTGGGCCGGGGGCAGGGGATCATCGTCGCGGCGCTCGCCACGGTCTCCCTGGCGCTGATGCACACGCTGACGTTCCTCTCCGACCGCTACGGCTTCCAGCTCCCCTGGTCGATGTCGCGGCCGGAAGGGGCGGTGACGGGGCTCTACGCCGAGATGGCCTCGCTGATGGCCCAGGCGATGGCCTACTACCTCGTAGCGATCCTCGCCGGCAAGCTCGCACAGGGCCTCAGCGGCGTGAAGATGCTGAACGAGAAGATCCTGGAGAGCATCAGCGACGGGCTCCTGGCGATCGACAGCGACCGGAAGCTGCGGGCGATCAACCGCGAGGCGGCGCACCTGCTGGCGCTGCCGATGAGCGCGGCGCGGCCGGGTCTGTCGCTGGACGACGCGCTGGCGGGCTCGCCGAACGCCGACGTGCTGCGGGAGATCTTCAAGGGCGAGCGTCCGGCGGTGTCCAGCGTGACGCTGACCGCGGCGGACGGGCGCGAGACGCCCGTCGCGGTGACCTCCTCGGCCATGCGCGACGAGCGCGGGCGGACGGTGGGCCTGGTGGTCATGCTCATCGACCTGACGGAGCGCAAGCGGCTGGAAGAGGCGCTCGCCCGGGCCGACAAGATGGAGATGGTGGGGCAGCTCGCCGCGAGCATCGCGCACGAAATCCGCAACCCGCTGGCCTGCATCCGCGGCAGCGCCCAGGAAATCCGCAGCGAGGTCGTCGAGGACGCGGCCTCCTCGAAGTTGCTGGACCTCATCGTCCGCGAGTCGGACCGCATCAACGCGATCGTGTCGGAGTTCCTCAATTTCAGCCGCATGAGGCGGCCCGCGCTTACGCGCACGAACCTCACCCCGGCGCTCGCCGACGTCGTCACGATGCTCGAGAGCCGCCGCAGCTCCGACAACGTTCGCGCCGACCTCGACGCCCCCGGCGACGTCTGGTGCCTCGGCGACGTCGAGCTCCTCAAGCAGGTCTTTCTCAACCTCGGCATCAACGCGATGGACGCGATGCCGGACGGGGGAAGCCTCACGGTGCGCGTGCGCCTCCAGGAGGCCTCCTGGGCGACGGAATTCCCCGGACGCTGGGGCACGCAGGCAATCGTGGAGTTCGTCGACGAGGGCCTCGGCATGACCGACGAGGTGCGGCGGCAGCTCTTCCAGCCGTTCTTCTCCACCAAGTCGCGCGGCACCGGCCTCGGTCTGTGCATTGTCCGGCGCATCGTCGAGGCCCACCGCGGCGCCATCGACGTCGAGAGCACGCCGGGAAAGGGCAGTACATTTCGGGTGACCCTGGAAGGCTATCAACCCAGCGAACGGGCGGTGAACCATGTCTGAAAATGAAAAGAACATCCCGGCGGCAATCGCGCGGGTCCTCATCGTCGACGACGAGGAGGGGATGCGCAACTACCTGGGCGTCGTGCTCCGCAAGGCGGGGCTGGACGTCTCCGAGGCGGCGGACGGCGAGCAGGCCGTCGCGATGCTGGCCAAGGAGCGCTTCGACGTCGTCCTCGAGGACCTCAAGATGCCGAAGCTCGACGGCCTCGGCGTCCTTCGCCGCATCCGCGACGACTGGCCCGAGACCGCCGTTGTGGTGATGACGGCCTACTCCACCTGGGAGACCGCCGTCGAGGCGATGCGCCTGGGCGCGTTCAACTACATCCGCAAGCCGTTCGACAACGAGGAGATCCGCGGCATCGTGAAGCGCGCCGCCGAGGTGGTCCAGGCCCTGCGCTCGCGCCGCGCGGACGACGAGCCGTTCGTCTACCGGCAGATCATCGGCAACTCTCCGGGCATCCGCCAGGTCCAGGACCTCGTCCGCCGCGTCGCCCCGACCGACAGCACGGTCTGCATCCAGGGGGAAAGCGGCACGGGCAAGGAACTCGTCGCTCGGGCGATCCATCACCTGTCGAGCCGCCGGACGGGGCCGTTTATTGCGGTGAACTGCGCCGCCTTCACCGAGAGCCTTCTCGAAAGCGAGCTTTTCGGGCACCT
>JBBIVY010000155.1:0-2573 GCA_037439485.1 Planctomycetota bacterium
GGGACAGTCCCCTTCCAGCCTCTCCCTGGAAGGGAGAGGTAGAAACGACACGACGCGTTGGGGGAAGCATACCGAGGCGGGGGGCTACTTTGCAACCAGTTTTTCAAGTTGTGCAGTCGGGTGGAATCGGGTCAGACAGGAATGTCTGACCTACCGGGTGGAGAGTTTTTCGAGCTTCGCGTAGGAGGCGATGAGGGTCTTGAGGCCGGAGACTTTGAAGTTGACGACGACTTTCTGGGTGGGTCCGCTTCCGGCGACCGAGATGACGGTGCCGACGCCGAAAATGGGGCTTCGCACCATGCAGCCGGTGGGATAGGCCGTCGAGACCTCGACCTTCGGCTCGGGCGCCTCCCCGGACTGCCGGCGCGGCTTCGCCTCGTATTGTTTGCGGAGTCCGCCCTCGCGCTCGGCGTCCCGGCGGATGCGGTACTGCTCGCCCCCGAGCGAGGCGTTCTCCACGAACTGCGCGGGGATCTCCTTGAGGAAGCTGCTCGGATTGCGGTCCTCGTATTCCCCGTACCGCCTGCGCCTCAGCGCGCACGACAGCGTCAGCTCCTTCATCGCCCGCGTCATCCCGACGTAAAGCAGCCGCCGCTCCTCCTCGATCTCCGCCGCGCTTTCCTTCGAACGCTCGTGGGGGAGATATCCCTCTTCGAGCCCGACGATGAAGACGGCGGGAAACTCGAGGCCCTTCGCCGCGTGGAGCGTCATGAGGGAGACGGTGGGGCTGGAATCGTCGAGGTCGTCCTGGTCGCTGGAGAGCGACACCTCGTCGATGAAGCTCTGGAGCGTGGCGGTCTCGCTGTGGGCCTCGTGTTCGGCCGCGGCGTTGACAAACTCCTCGACGTTGAGCTTGCGGTTCTTGTCCTCGTCCGACTCGCCGAACGACTTGAGGTAGCCCGTGCGATCGAGCAGGGTCTTCAGGAGCAAGGCGGGCCCGACGGTCTTTGAAAGCTCGGCCATCTCGCGGATGAGCTTGGCGAACGCGACCATCGACTCCTGCGCCCCGGCGCCAAGCTTCGCGTTCTCGCCCGCGCGGGCGAGGGATTCCAGGTACGGAACGTGATGGTCGAGCGCGAATCCCTTCACCGCGTCGAACGATTTCGTCCCGATGCCGCGCGTGGGCACGTTGACGATGCGCTCGCAGGCCCCGTCGTCGGCTGGGTTCGCCACGAGGCGCAGGTAGCTCAGCACGTCGCGCACCTCGCGCCGCTCGAAGAATTCCGTGCCCGCGACGACGCGGTAGGGGATGCGCTCGCGCCTGAGCGCGATTTCGAACGACCGCGACAGCGCGTTCACCCGGTAGAAGATCGCGATGTCGTGCGGCTTGAACCCGGCCTTGATGAGCCGCTTGACCCCGTCCGTGACGAGCGCCGATTCCATCTCCTCGTCGCCCCCGGCCATCCGGCGGATGAGCACGCCCTCCGGGTTCTGGGTGATGAGTTCCTTCTCCTTGCGGATCTTGTTGTGGACGATGAGCGCGTGCGCCGCGGCGAGGATGATCTTCGTCGAGCGGTAGTTGCGGTTCAGGAACACGGTCTTCACGTTCGGGTAATCGCGCTCGAACGAGAGGATGTTCTTGATGTTCGCCCCGCGCCAGCCGTAGATCGCCTGGTCCGGGTCGCCGGTGACGTGAAGGTTCTTGTGCGATACGGTGAGGTCGCGGATGATCCGGTACTGCGCGTCGTTGGTGTCCTGATACTCGTCCACCATGACGTAGCGGAACTGGTCCGAAAGCTCCGCGCGCGCGGCGTCATTCTTCTCCAGAAGCTCGACCATGCGCACGAGGAGGTCGTCGAAATCGAGCGCGTGGCGCTGGCGCATCTCCTGCTCGTAGCGCGCGTAGACCTTCGCGACCTGCTGCTCGTAGAAGCTCTTGGAGGTCGCCGCGACCTTGGCGTAATCCTGCGGCATCAGCATGTCGTTTTTCGCCCGGCTGATGGCCGACTCGACGGAGGAGGGCTTCAGCGTCTTCGAGTCGAAATCGAGCGCCGCGACGCACTGCTTGACGAGCTTCGTCTTCTCGTCCGTGTCGTAGATCGTGTAGCTGGGGGAAAGGCTGAGGCGGTCGGCGAAGCGCCGCAGCTCCCGCGCGCAGAAGGCGTGGAAGGTGGAGATGCGCAGGCCCTTCGCCGTCGTCAGCTTCGCGACGCGCTCCTTCATCTCCTCGGCGGCCTTGTTGGTGAACGTGATCGCGAGGATGCTTCCGGGCTTGATCCCTTGTTCGAGCAGGTAAGCCACCCGCCGCGTGACGACCCGCGTCTTTCCCGACCCCGCGCCCGCCAGGACCAGCATCGGCCCCTCCACGTGCGTCGCGGCCGCCCGCTGTTCGTCGGTCAGGTCCTTGAGGATGTTCGATGCGGTCACGTATCCAATCCTTACCTCTCCCATCGGGAGAGGGCGGGGTGAGGGGGAAATGCAGCGGGTGACGTCCAGCGCGACGGAGCGAGCACTATATCACCGGCGTTCCGATTGTCCACCCAAAACCCTCCGGGCCGCGGGAAAATCTTGCGCCGGCTGCGCAGAGAGGTTAGGATTTGCTCTATTGTGCTGCGGCGGTACCTCAAGCCCCA
>JBBIVY010000155.1:2673-7361 GCA_037439485.1 Planctomycetota bacterium
CAGGACTGAGCTATGGTCATCGGCATCGGCATCGACATCATCGAAACCCATCGCATCGCGGGGATGATCGAGCGGCATGGGGACCGGTTCATCGAGCGGACCTACACCCCCGGCGAGATCGCGTATTGCCGCGAGCGGAAGCGATTCGTCGAGCACTTCGCCGCGCGCTGGGCCGCGAAGGAGGCCGCGTCGAAGGCCTTCGGCACCGGCATCGCCGCGGGCATCGGCTGGACCGACATCGAGGTCGTCAACGAGGTCACCGGCAAGCCGACTATCCTTTTCCATGGCGCCGCAGCCGATTACGCCGCGAAACTCGGCGTCAAGGGCGCCCATCTCTCCATCACCCACACCGAGGGCTATTGCGCGGCGATGGTTGTGCTGGAAGGCTGAGCGTTCGCTTCCAGGCGGCTCAAGGCGGCAGCCCCGTACGAACGAAAGGCGTCCCGTGGGTTCTGGGACGCCTCTCCACCCCGCTGCGTGAGCCGTTCGTTGCGAGCGGCCCGCTTCGCCGTTGCACTTGCGCCTTGCCCCATTCAGGACAGGGTCGGAAAGTGCGCGACCTCCAGGTCGTCTGCGGCGAAGTTCATCAGATACCCCCGCTGGTATCGGATCTCTTCCACGAAGCGTCCGAAGCCGGACTTCTCGTCGTCCGTCAGCCTCGTCGCCCGCTTGATTTCAATGAGGGTCCCGCCTTCGAGCATCAGGTCCGCCAGGTAGACGCCCCGCGACGTGCCGCCCAGGAAGACGTGGACCTGCTTGCGATCGCGGATTCCCACTCCGCGCATCCGAAGTTCCTCGGCGAGCGCCGCCTCGTAGTGTTCCACGGGCTGACGCTTGCCGAGTTTCCGGTGAACCACCGTGGCGGCTTCGAGCACCCTCAGATGCCTTTCGGTGGTCGTCATCGTCCTACCCACCCCGCTACGAGATAACAGGTTCGTGTTGAAGACGCTTTTCATTACAGCAAAGGCCGTGCCGTTCGCCCCTCCGGCGGGGGTATTCTTTCGGCGGTCGTCGTAGCGTCTTACGCCGCAAGGGCTTACGTCGCAATCGGGCGAGGGAGTCCTCGCTGCCATTTCCTGGTATGTCGATTCCGGCATGTTCGGGAATAACCACATCGCCCGGCGGACGTGGGGTTATCCGAACAGCGGGGGTCGGAAGGGAGCGAAAACTTGTCATTCGACGGACTTACCGCGCCCGCCAAGGACTTGCGTCAAATCGCGGGAAATGCCCTGAAATGCCCCTCCATATGCTGGCCCTCGGGGTATAACCCTGCACAGATGCGGTTCACAGCTCTTTCAGTCTTCAGTCTCTGCGGCGAAACCAAAAAGGGGGGACCCGGCGCGTTGCCGGTCGTGGGTAAAACCCTTTTTGGGAGACGAACCGATGACGAAGCTCGCTCTTGCGCTGGTTGCGGCTATGGTTCTTTCCTTCGTGACGTGTGGCGGCGCCTCCGCGGACCTCCTGACGTTCACGACCACCAACCTCACGGAGATGGACCACGACTATTATTACAAGTGGGGCATCAGCACGTCGGGCAGCTTCACGACGCGCCCGGTGAACTCCGGCCAGCTCATCTTCACCGGCATCTATGACTGGACCACGGAGTCGAACAACCTGTGGGTCCACCTTCTCGACAGCGCCACGAACGGCATCACCAGCTACACGGATTCGAGCAATACGTCGGACGCCTTCGCAGGCCAGGGTCTCTACCTGACGGAGTTCATAAACCTGACAACGACGCCGACGACGCTGACTTATAACTTCACGACGGCCCAGATCGCGACCCTCAACCAGTACCTCGTGAACGGCAACAACATCGCGTTCGGGTTCGACCCGGACTGCCACTTCTACGATTGCGCCATCACGTTCCAGATGAACCAGCCGGTGGGCAACATTCCCGAGCCCGGCACGCTGGCCCTCATCGGCACCGGGCTCGTCGGCGGCCTCGGGATCATCCGTCGGAGACTCATGCGCTAGGCTAGACCTCGCGAGTTTTTCTTCCCTGAGCCGGACCCGTTCCCCCGAGTCCGGCTCGCTTTCTGTACGGGGGGGCGCTCACTTCGTCGTCAGCGTCAGTCCGTCCCAGGCCAGCTCCACGCCGGGAGGCAGCATCGCGCCGACCGTGTCGTGGTCGATGTCGTGGCAGAGGTGGGTGAGATACGCGCGCTTCGGCTTCAGGATCGAGATCACCTCCAGCGCCTCGTCCACCGAGAAGTGCGTCGGGTGCGGGCGGAACCTCACCGCGTCGAGCACCAGCACGTCAAGGTTTCCCAGCATCCTCAGCGACGCGTCCGGGATCGCCGAGCAGTCGGTGAGATACGCCGCGTCGTGGATTCGGTATCCCAGCACCGGCAGCTTTCCGTGCAGGAGATCGATCGGCCAGATATGCTCGCCGAAGAGGTCGAACGGCCCGCGGATCTCGTGCAGCGTCGCCTTCGGCACCTCGCTCGGCTGCGGGCCGGGGTCGAAGGCGTAGCTGAACGACCGCCGGATGACTTCGAGCGTCTTCGCGTCGCCGTAGATCGGCACCGGCCCCTTGCGGCCGATCGCCCGCAGGTCGTCGAACCCGTGCAGATGGTCCGCGTGCGCGTGCGTGTAAAGCACCGCGTCCACGTGCGACACGTCCGCCGCGATGAGTTGCAGGCGCATGTCGACCGCCGTGTCGATGAGGATGTTCCTCGTCCCCGTCTTGAAAAGCGCCGACGGCCGCGTGCGCCGATTTTTCGGGTTTGTCGACGTGCATACCGAGCACTTGCACCCGATCATCGGTATCCCGAACGACGTCCCGCTGCCCAGGATGACGATCTCCATTTCCTCTCCTTTGCCCCCGGCCCCTCGCGCCATCCTACCGCGCCGCCATGCCTGTCGCACCCGAGATGTGGGTCATGACAAGGGCTGCGGCCCGGGGCTACGTCCAAACGACCATGGCGCACGCGCGAGGTTTCATTTCGGCGGCTCCGGCGGAGTTCGGACGAGGTAGACGTCGGGCGGAACATTTGACCAGGCGAGGGGCAGCGGGCCGATGATGCTCGAATAGAAGCCGGCGCCGTGGCGGCCGTTCATGAGGTAGATCCCGAATCCGTAGCGGTCTCTGAAGACCCTCTCGACGGGCCACTTGGCGAATCGAGTGAGCTTCGGGTCGGTGTTGTTGAGCGGGAGGATGAGGTAGAGCCCGCGCTTGTCGACGCGGCTGTCGTCGACGGCCAGGTCGTACGCGAGCGCTCCTTCGGCCTCCATGTAATACTGGAATCCCCAGTGTCCGGTGAAGACGGCCACCTTGCCGTTGCGGGCGTAGTTGCAGGCGAGGTCCACGGCCCGGTCGCGCACGCCTCCGGCCCAGGCGTAATCGCTCCAGGCCGCGGCGACCGCCAACACGATTCCCACGGCGGCGGCAATGGGCAAGAGGGGCAAGGGCTTCGGCGCGAAGGCGGGGTGGTCCTCCGTTGCGAGTTCCGCGTCGGGCTTCGGGCGGTTGAAGCTGAGGGCGGCGATGATGGCCACGGGCGGCACGAGCGGAAGGATATTGCGCGCGGAGACGGTCCAGTTGAGGAGCGAGAAGAACAGGGCGGTCCCGCCGATCCACATCGCGAGGAGCCACGCCTCGGGGTTCTTCCAGCGATGCGCGACGTCGTGGATCCACATATGGAGCACCACGAGCCCGGCGCCGCCGAAGAGCGCCGCAAGGACGTAGCTGACCGACGACGGGGCGAGGTTGCTGTCGAGCTTCGTCAGCCACCAGAGGCCGATGCTTCCTCCCGCTGCGCCGAGAACGGCGAGCGCCGTGCCCGCCGGACGGATGCGCCAGACGAGGAAGAGCGGCCATATCAGGCATCCACCGAGCCCGATGATCGCCGCATAGAGCCGCGCCAGGCTGTTGTCGAACCCCGAGGTGAGGCTCTTCGTGTAGTCGATTGCGCCGGTGATGTGCGAGGCGCCGTAGAGGTGGATTGTCCAGAAGTGCCATCCGGCCGCGACGGCCGCGGGGACGAGAAGGGCGAGGAGTTCCCACGCGACGCCCCGGCGGCGGATGATCGTATAGACGAGGAGCATGGGCACGATGCCGAGGGCGAAGTACTTTGTGAGGATGGCGGCGCCCGCGACAAGGCCGGAGGCGAGGAGAATCAGGGCGTGCCGGCGCTCGAGGCCGTCGATCCAGAGCGAGACGGCCCAGACCATGAGCGCGAGCATCATGACGTCGCACATGAGGTTGGTGGCGCTGACGAGAAAGGCGGAAGTGCCGAGGGTGAGGAGTCCGGCGAGAAACGGGTCGGCGCCGAGCTGACGCGCCAGGCGCATCGTCCCCCAGAGCGCCAGCAGCGCCCAGGGAAGCATCGCGAGGTGCAGCCACCGTTCGCCCCAGGACACGAACCCGGCCAGCGATAGCCAGTAGCTCGTCAGCGGCGGGTTCTGCACGTTCATCGTCATCGAAGCCGAGGCGCCGAACCAGTTCATCTCGAAGCCGTACGGGTCTAGCGGCTTGGCCTGGATCTGTTTCGCGGTCCAGATGAAGAGCGGGTCGTCGATGGTCACGGCCTTGTCCATCATCGACAGCAACAGCACCGCCGCCGCGGCCAGCACGATCCACTCCGGCCTCTCCACCCGCGCCCGCCTCAGCTTCCTCACCACCTCCTCGCCCCAACCCGTCTGACCGTCATCCATCACGTCTCCAAATTAACGGGGACAGGAGC
>JBBIVY010000156.1:0-3310 GCA_037439485.1 Planctomycetota bacterium
CCTTCTGGTCCGCCGACGCTGCTCCGCGCACGGTGAGCCTGAAGGGCGTCTCGCTCAGCGCCGAGGGCTTCTCCGCCGGCGCCTACGGCTCCCAGGGCCGCAATGTCGACTGGGCCCGCGCCGTCACCGACACGGCCGTCAAACTCCTCCGCCAGATACACGACGGCACGGCAAAATCGGCGGACTAGAGAGAATATCCCGTTGTGGACCGGATGAGCCCCGTATTGTATAATGACCCGCTCCGCCGTCGGGGGCGTCCCGGCAGGGCGATGGACGGGTGGATTGAAGTTTCCTGGAAGAGACCGGAACGCTATGAGAAGGAACAGGCTCTGGCTGGTCGGGATGTCGGCGGCGCTGACGGTGGGAATGGCCGCTATGTGCGCGGGGCAGGGCGTCGCAGTGAAGGATCCGCCGCCGCAGGGCGTTTCGACGGCCGTGGATTTGGCCGTGGCGAAGGTCTACCCGGCGCTCGTGCGGATTCACGTCGTGATCGTGTCGCCGCAGGACGGGCGCCTGCGCAAGATGGCGGCCTCCGGCAGCGGGGCGATCATCTCACCGGAAGGCTACGTCGTCACCAACCACCACGTCGCGGGCAAGGCCGAGCGGATCATCTGCCGCATGGCCAACGGTGAGGAGATCGACGCGACGCTCGTCGGCACCGACCCGATGACGGACATCTCGGTGCTTCAGCTCAAGCTCGACCAGCGCAAGGACCCGAAAGCGCCGGTGCCGGTGGCCGCGTTCGGCGACAGCGACGCGCTGCGCGTGGGCGAAACGGTGCTCGCGATGGGCAGCCCGGCGGGGCTTTCGCAGTCGGTGACGCAGGGCGTCGTGAGCAACATGCAGATGATCCTTCCTGGCGGCTCGCTGAGCCAGGACGGAGAATCGGTGGGTAACCTCGTCCGCTGGATCGGCCACGACGCGACGATCTTCCACGGGAACTCCGGCGGCCCGCTGGTGAACCTCAAGGGCGAGATCGTCGGCATCAACGAACTCGGCATCGGCGGCATCGGCGGGGCGATCCCCTCCCACGTCGCCAAGACGGTCGTCCGCTCCCTCATCGGCGAGCACAAGGTCTCCCGCAGCTACACGGGGCTGGAATGCCAGGCGATGCTCAAGGACTACAAGGGCCCCGCGGGCGTCCTCGTCGCGGGCGTCGTGCCCGGTTCGCCGGCCGCCGCAACGGATATCGCGGGCGGCGACATCATCACGGAAATTGACGGCAAGAAGGTCTCCGCCGCCCTGCCGGAGGAGCTGCCCATCCTCAACCAGTTGATCTCCTCCTACGCGCCCGGCTCGAAGCTCCGCCTGACCGTCTGGCGCGCGGGCGCATCGAGGAGCGTCGAGCTGACCACCGTCGAGCGCGAGAAGGCCCTCGGCAAGGACGAGGAATTGAAACCGTGGGGCATGACGGCGAGCGACTTCACGATGTTCTCGGCCCTGGAGGCGCAGCGGCCGGGCAAGGACGGCGTGCATGTGCTGACGATCCGTCCGGGCGGGCCGTGCAGCGAGGCGAAGCCGGGGATCTCGGCCGGCGATGTCATCGTCGAGGTGGGCGGAAAGCCCGTGAAGAACATCGCAGAGCTTCGTGCTGCCACCGAGGCCGTGGTCAAGGATTCGCCGAAGCGCGTGGAGGTGCTGGTCGGCTTCGAACGCGGCGTGAAGAAGTATCTCACCGTCGTGCGCGTCGGCCGCGACGAGGAACCGAAGGACCCCGCCCGCAGCAAGAAGGCCTGGCTCGGCGTCGCCACGCAGGTGCTGACGCCGGATCTGGCGAAGGCGCTGAACCTTGCCGGGAAGTCGGGCGTGCGCGTCGTGCAGGTCATGAACGGCACCAACGCCGAGACGGCGGGGCTCAAGGTCGGCGACATCCTCCTCAAGCTTGACGGCCAGGTCATCGAGGCCCGCACGGTGGAAGACGAGGAAGTCTTCGTGAACCTCATCCGTCTGCGCGATATCGACCAGAAGGTGAAGCTCGACCTTGTCCGCGACGGCACGCTGGTGCAGGTGGAAGTGACGCTGCAGACCCCTCCCGCGCCCGGCTCGGAGCTGAAGAGCTGGAAGGACGTGGACTTCGAATTCACCGCGCGCGAGATGTCGTTCTTCGACCGCACGGAGAAGAAGCTTGACGCGAAGCTCGAAGGCGTGCTCGTGGAGCGCATCGAGCCGGCGGGATGGGCCGCGCTCGGCGGGCTTGACGCCGGCGACGTGCTCATGTCGGTGGACGGCAAGGTCGTGGCGAATATCCAGGCGCTCAAGGAGGCGCTCTCCGCGGCCAAGAGGGCCAAGGCCTCGCGCGTGGCGTTCCAGATCAAGCGCGGCATCCACACCGCGTTCCTGGAGATCTCGCCCGCGTGGGAGTGATGCGTGCGTTTGCGAATAACCCCAGCGCCCCGGCGGGCGCATAGGCAACAGAAAGGAATCCCGTGAAGATCGACACGATGGTTCTGACGGCGGCGACGGTGCTGTTCGCAGCGACCCTGGCGGGGGCGCAGACGACGCCCGCGGACCAGGCCCGCGGCGTCTTCGAGAAGAACAAGGACTCCGTCCTCTGGGTGACGGCGGTCGTCAAGCTGGAGTTCTCCGCCGGCGGCGGACGCTCCCTCGGCCCGCCGCGCGAGAGCAAGGTGCAGATCGTGGGGACGATCGTCGACCCGTGCGGCATGACGGTCGTGGCGCTCTCCGCCATCGATCCGGGCTCGGCCTTCCAGGGACGCAAGGTGACGCTGCCCAGCGGCGAGAACGTGCAGGTGACGGCCAAGAGCAGCCATTCGGAGGTGAAGCTCGTCCTCGCCGACGGGACCGAAATCGCGGCGCGCATCGTGCTGACCGACTCGACGCTCGACCTGGCGTTCGTCTGCCCCGAGAAGGCCGACGAGAAGGTCAAGTATGAGCCGGTGAAGATGGACGCCGCGGAGCCGAAGGTGCTGGAGCAGATGGTGTGCCTCGGCCGCATGTCCAAGTCGCTGGGCCAGGCGCCCGGCGCGGCGATGTCGGAGGTGACGAGCATCGTGGACAGCCCGCGCCGGTTCTACATCGGCGGCCGCACCCCCGGCGCCCCGTGTTTCACCCTCGACGGCAAGCTCATCGGCATCTGCGCCACGTACATGGTCCAGCTTGCCGGACAGGACACCGGCACCCTCGTCATCGTCCCGACCAAGGACCTTGTGAAGGGCGTCAAGGAGGCCATGACCAAGAAGGACGAACCGGTCGCCGTCGAGACCCCCGCGCCCAAGGAGGCGCCGAAGGAGGCTGCGAAGGACGCCTCGAAAACCGACAAGTAGGACCACGGGGCTGACGTCCGCGAGGT
>JBBIVY010000156.1:3410-7255 GCA_037439485.1 Planctomycetota bacterium
CGAAGGACGCCTCGAAAACCGACAAGTAGGACCACGGGGCTGACGTCCGCGAGGTCCGTGCCGGACCATGGTCCCGGCTGAAATGCTCACGCCGGAGTGAGTCTCCGCTTTACATCGCGCCCGGCGGCTGGTAGCATGGAAGCATGGTTGCCGGGGGGACGACAATCCGTGCCGGGGCGCCGCGTCGCGCGATCCGGCCTGCGGGGATGCCGGCACGGGCGGCGGCGCTTCTGGCGCTGTGTCTCGTGGCGACGGCGGGAGGCTGTTCCACGCGCGGGGCGGACGAGGGCAAGATCGTCCTCAGCTACACGCGATGGGGCGATCCGTCGGAGATGGACTCCACCCGCGAGATCATCCGGCAGTTCATGGCCGAGAACCCGGGCGTCGTGGTGCGGGTGGACGTGGTGAGCTGGGAGCAGTACTGGCAGAAGATGGCCACCGCGGCGGTGACCGGCACGGCGCAGGACGTGTGGCTCATGAGCCCCGCCTACGTCGAGCAGTACGCCGGCGCCGGGCGCATCCTCGATCTGATGCCCTTCATCCGCGCCGACAAGACGTTCAACCTCGACGACTATTTCCCGCGCCCGTTCGACGACTACTGCTTCACCGGCAAGCCCCCGGCGCTCCAGCCCGCGCGTTTCGGCGACCCCGGGGCCCGCGTCTACGCCTTCACCCGCGACTACAACTGCCAGCTCCTCTACTATAACCGCGACCACTTCGACGCCCTCGGCCTCGCCTACCCGAACGAGTCATGGACCTGGGACAATGTCGTTGTCGCCGCGAAGAAGCTGACCATCGACTTCAACGGCGACGGGGTTATCGACCAGTGGGGGTTCTACGGCCTCGAGTATGGCGCGTTCGCGCGCACCAACGGCGGCCTGCGCATGGACGTCATGAAGCTCCGCAGCACGTGCAGCGACCCGCGCATCGTGGACGCCGTCCGGTTCTGCCACGATCTCGTCTACAAGTACAAGGTGGCGCCGCCTCCGGACGCCCAGATCGAGGGGGAGGCCTTCACCACGGGCAAGGCCGCGATGACCCTCGGGGGCACGTGGAACATCCGGCGGTTCAACGCCTCGCGGTTCCTGTGGGACCTGACGAGCATTCCGACCGACACGAAAGAGCGGAAGCGCGCGACGGCCGGGGGCGGCATGGGCCATTGCATCTACGCCGGGACGGCGCACCCCGGCGAGGCGTGGAAGCTGGTGAAGTTCCTCAGCGCCGAGGCCTCCCAGCGCGAGCTGGCCCGGTCGGGCACGTCCGTGCCGGTGCTCAAGAAGGCGGCCTTCTCCGCCGACTTCCTCGCTCCGTTCGATCGTCCGCCCAAGGAGAGCTACCCGCTCATCTTCAAGAACCTCACCGGCGAGCAGCACCATGCGACCTACACGCGGGGGTACCTGGAGTACAGCGAGTTCGAGCGGCGGATGTTCCAGGGCGTCTGGGCCGACCTGCGGACGCCCGAGGAGGCCTGCCGCCTCGTCGACGAGGAGACCGACCGGATCCTCCGGCGCGAGTACGGCGACGTCGTGGGCAAGGGCCGGGGGGCCGGCGAATGAGCTATCGCAACCGGGGCTCCGACTACTCCCGCGCGGGCTATCTCTTTCTCCTGCCCAACATCACCGGCTTCGCGTTCTTCGTCTTCCTGCCCGTGCTCGCGTCGCTCGCCCTCAGCTTCTGCGACTGGCACATATTCAACAGCCGCTACCCGTCCTGGAACGGCTTCGGCAACTACAGCCGGCTGATGTCCAGCCGCGATTTCTGGTACTACCTCTTCAACACCTGCTTCCTGATGCTCGGCATCCCTATCGGCATGATGCTGAGCCTGGGCCTGGCGCTGCTCCTCAACAAGGGCTACCGCGCCGTCCGCGTGCTCCGCATGATCTACTTCCTGCCGACGGTGACGAGCGGCGTGGCCTTGCTGGTGCTGTGGCTGTGGATCTACAACGCGCAGTACGGCCTGGTGAACCTGACGCTGGCGCGCTTCGGCATCGAGGGCCCGGCGTGGCTGAACGGGCATTTCCGGCTGGAGTTCCTCCACGACTGGTTCGGCGTCGACCCGGTCTGCTTCTGGTCCAAGCCCGCGCTGATGCTCATGGGCCTCTGGACCGGGGTCGGGGGCTACAACATGATCCTCTACCTCGCCGGGCTCCAGGGCATCAACCCCGAGCTTTACGAGGCCGCCGAGGTCGACGGCGCCGGCGCTTGGCAGAAGTTTTGGCACGTCACCTGGCCCATGCTCTCGCCCACCACGTTCTTCATCTTCATCATGAGCATCATCGGGGGCTTCGAGGGCGGCTTCGAGGCGGCCTACGTGATGACGCAGGGCGGCCCCGAGGGCTCCACGACCACCGTCAGCTACCAGATCTTCCAGGAAATCTACCAGAACAACCAGGCCGGTTACGCCTCGTCCATCGCGTGGTTCCTGTTCGGCATCGTCTTCCTGCTGACGCTTGCGAGCTGGCATTTCGGCGGAAAGGTGGTGCATCATGAGTAGCGCCGCCCGCCGGTTCTGGACGTGGAAGCGCGTGCGCGCGATGATCCGCTACACCGTGCTCACCGTCATCGGCCTGACGATGCTGCTGCCGTTCATCTGGATGATCAGCACGTCGCTCAAGACCCGCGAGGGCGCCGTCGAGGTGCCGCCGAAGTGGGTGCCGCGCGTGGAGAGCACCACCGTGACCGTCGACGGCCTCCGCCTCCCGGCGCGCGTGCTCCGCGAGACCGCGCGGGTCCGCCGGCTCGACACCGGCGCGGTCGTCGAGGTCTACAAGCAGTCCGTGCGTCCCCCCGGCGCCTGGTACGCCCCGTGGGCGCCGAAGACCCCGACGGCCAACATCCCCTTCCCCTCGGGCCCCGTCGAGCGAGGAGTGCCCGTCGAGGTGCAGTCCGTCACGGCGCTGGTGCGGCTCCTCGGCGACGGGCCCCGGCGGCACGAGGTCCTCACCGTCCCGGACGGCGACGTTGTCGTCGATTCGCGCGTCGAGCTGCGCTGGGCCAACTATCCCGAGACCTGGGAAAAGCTGCCCTTCGCCCGGAGCTACGTCAACACGGCCATCGTGACGCTGGCGGTGACCTTCGGCCAGGTGCTGACCAGCGCGCTGGCGGCGTTCGCGTTCGCGCGGCTGCGCTTTCCGGGGCGCGACAAGCTCTTCTTCGGCTACCTCGCCACGATGATGATCCCCGGCGCGGTCACGCTCATCCCGGTCTACGTGCTCTTCATCAAGATGCCCGAGTTCTTCAACGCGCTCTTCCACACGACCTGGTTCACGCAGGACCTCTACCTCATGGGGAAGTATTACGTGGGCCGGCTCATCGGGGGGAACTCCTACTTCGCGCTCATCGCGCCGGGGCTCTTCTCGGCCTACGGGACGTTCATGCTGCGGCAGTTCTTCATGTCCCATCCCCGCGACCTGGAGGACGCCGCGCGCATCGACGGCTGCGGCAACCTGCGCGTCTGGTGGCACGTCACCGTGCCGCTCTCCAAGGTCGCGCTCGCGACGCTCGCCACCTTCACTTTCATGGGCACCTGGAAGGCTTTCATGTGGCCGCTCATCATCACCAACCGCGAGGAACTTCTGCCGCTGCAGGTGCTCCTCCAGCGATTCGTCGGCCAGTACGGCGCCGAGTACACCCTCCTCATGGCGGGCTCCATCATCGTGCTCGTGCCGCTCTTGATCGTCTTCCTCATCGGCCAGCGCTATTTCATCAAGGGCATTCAGCTCGGCGGCGTCAAGGGCTGATCGGGCGCGGCAAGTGGGGAGGGGAGGCATCTGCCCGCGGACGGGCACGGAGTAATTGGAGGCGGCGATGGGACTCGAACCCATGAATAACGGTTTTGCAAACCG
>JBBIVY010000157.1:0-7117 GCA_037439485.1 Planctomycetota bacterium
CCGTTTCGAGAAGAAGGTTGAAAAACACCGACGGAACGGGTATTCTTGCGGCCGAAGTCCATCGATCGAGGAGAGGCGGCCATGGCGTTCGCGAGCGTCGAGGAGCAGATGGCGGTCATCCGGCGGGGGGCGGTGCAGGTGTTCCCCGAGGAGGAGATGGTCGAAAAGCTGAAGAAGTCGGCCGCGGAGAACCGCCCCTTGAGGGTGAAGCTGGGCGTGGACCCGACGGCGCCCGACATCCACCTGGGCCACGCGGTGCAACTCCGGAAGCTCCGGCAGTTCCAGGACCTGGGGCACAAGGTCGTGCTCATCATCGGCAACTATACCGCGCTCGTCGGCGACCCTTCGGGCCGGAAGACGACGCGTCCGCAGCTCACGATGGACGAGGTGGAGCAGTACGCCGCGACCTACGTCACGCAGGTGGCCAAGGTCCTGGACATGGCTCAGACGGAGGTCGTGAAGAACGGCGACTGGTTCTCGCAGATGTCGTTTGCCGACGTTTTGAAGCTGGCGTCGAAGACGACGGTGGCTCGGACGCTGGAGCGCGACGACTTCTCCGAGCGCATGAAGGCCGGCACGCCCGTCTACGTCCACGAGCTGCTCTATCCCCTGATGCAGGGCTACGACTCGGTGATGGTTCGCTCCGACGTCGAAATCGGCGGCACCGAGCAGACGTTCAACCTGCTCGTCGGCCGCGACCTCCAGCGCGACGGGGGACAGCCGCCGCAAGTCATCCTCACGATGCCCATCATCGAGGGCACCGACGGGACGCTGAAGATGTCCAAGTCGCTCGGCAACTACATCGGCGTCAACGAGCCGCCTGCGGAGATGTTCGGGAAGGTCATGAGCATCCCCGACGCGATCATGCGGAAGTACTACGAGTTGCTGACGAACGTGCCGATGGCGGAGGTGGACAAGCTCCTGGCGCCCTCGGCCCATCCGCGCGAGGCGAAGGTGCGGCTGGCCCGGGAGATCGTCTCGGTCTACTACAACGAGTCCTCGGCCGCCGCCGCCGCGGAGGAGTTCGACCGGGTGTTTCGGAAGAAGGAGCTGCCGGACGACGTGCCGGTGGTCCCGCTTCCGAAGACGTCGCTTTCGGACGGCAAGATGTGGATCGTCAAGGTACTCACCGAGCTCCAGCTCGAGAAGTCGTCGAGCCAGGCCCGGCGGGTGATCGAGCAGGGCGGCGCCTACTTCGACGGCCACCGCGTCAACAACGTCGACGCCGAGATCCCGGTCAAGGACGGCATGGTCGTCCAGGTCGGGCAGCGGAAGTTTGCGAGGATCAAGCTGGTGTGAGCCGCACATTGGAGGTTTCTCTTTTTCTACCTCTCCCTTTCAGGGAGAGGGTAGGGTGAGGGTCATGCCTCGTCCTATGCTGAACGCGCGTCGGCGTATGGGTGCTCTTACCCTCACCCTACCCTCCCCCTGAGAGGGGGAGGAGAACAACGGCCAGGATACTCATGGACTATCTTCCCCTCGTCTCGATCGTCGGCCGGCCCAACGTGGGGAAGTCGTCGCTGTTGAACCTGCTGGTGCGGCGGCCCGTGGCCATCGTGGACCCGACGGCGGGGACGACGCGCGACCGCGTGGAGGTCGTGGTGAAGCACTGCGACAAGCGGTTCCGCGTGACCGACACGGGCGGCATGGGCATCGTGGACCGCGACGACCTTTCGCTCGACGTCGACCGGCAGATCGCGCACGCGATCGACGAGGCCGACCTGGTGGTGCTCGTGGTGGACGTCCGCGACGGCCTGACCGCGGGCGACCGCGAGGCGGCGGCGCGGCTGAGGACGATCAAGAAGCCGGTGATCCTCGTGGCGAACAAGTGCGACACGGGGGAGCTGGAGGCGGAGGCGGCGGAGTTCTACAAGCTGAGCTACGGGCGTCCGGAGCCGATCTCGGCGAAGGAGGGCTTCGGTCGCGAGGAGCTGCTGGACCGGATCGTCGCGGAGCTTCCCGAGAAGCCCCCGCGCGTGCATGACGAGCCCGTGGTGAAGCTGGCCATCGTCGGCCGGCGCAACGTCGGCAAGAGCACGTTCATCAACGGGCTCATCGGCGAGGACCGGCTCATCACCTCGGCCGTGCCCGGCACGACGCGCGACTCGGTGGACGTGCCGTTCAAGTGGCACGACCGGCGCTTCATGCTCATCGACACCGCGGGCCTGCGCAAGAAGAAGAAGGTCCACGACAACGTGGAGTTTTACTCGGCCGCGCGGACGGAGCGCGCGATCCGCCGGGCCGACGTGGTGTTCCTCATGGTCGACGCCGCCACCGACATCGGGCGCGTGGACAAGAAGCTCGCGAGCTACATCGACTCGCAGTACAAGCCCGTCATCATCGTCGTGAACAAGTGGGACCTCGCCCGCGCGAAGGGGGCCGAGGCCCGGACCTATCACGCCTATCTCTCCGAGACGCTGCACGGGCTCGATTTCGCGCCCATCGCGGTCGTCAGCGCGAAGGAGGGGCTCAACGTCGGCCCCACGATGGACCTCGTCGCGAAGCTCTACCAGCAGGCCCGCACGCGCGTCGCCACGGCCGAGCTGAACCGCGTCGTCCAGGAGGCCTTCACCCGCCGTCAGCCGCCGAGGAAGGGCAACCGCACGCTCAACGTCTACTACGCCACCCAGGTGGAGGTGGCGCCTCCGACCTTTGTCATCTTCGTCAACGACGCGCTGATGTTCGACCGCCAGTATGTCCATTATCTTGCCAACGCCATCCGGCATTCGCTGCCGTTCGATGAGGTCCCGGTGAAGATCGAGCTGAAGACGCGCGAGCGTTCGCCGTCGAAGCGCGCCCGCGGCCCCATTCGCATCTCGCGCTACGGCCGCACGGATCGGCGCGGAAGGGGCGAGTGACATGGCCCGCCGAGCGTCCGCGAGGGGAAAGATCGAGCGCCCGAGAAGAGCCGGTCTCGTCGGCAACATCATCACCGTCATCATCGGCGCCATCCTCATCGTCTGGCTGGTCATCTGGATTCAGAAGAACAGCGCCTCCAACGCACCGCATAAGGCGCCTGCGGCCCCAACGGCCAGGGCGTCGTCGGAAGAGCCCCACGCGCGCCCGGTGTCGCCCGTCACGCTGCCGAGGCTGCCCGGCCAGCCGGCCCAGGTTCCCGTGGACCCGGCGGCGAACAACCCTCCGCCCGTGAAGCCGCCCGACATGGAGCCCGCGCCCGAAACGAAGCCCCCGCGGTTTGAGCCGCCGACGCCGCCTAAGCCGGTGGCGCCCGCCTTCATCGGCGACGCGCAGTACAAACGATATCACAAGCTCGACTGCAAGTACGTCGCGACGATCGCCGCGGACAAGAAGGTGGAGTTCGCCTCCGCGGCCGAGGCGTTCGACAAGGGGTTCATCCCGTGCAAGGTGTGCAACCCCGAGGTCCCCGCCGAGGAGTCGGCGCCGACGCCGGTGAAGCCGGTCAGGCCCGCCCAGACCGAGCCGCCGCCCGATGTGGCGCCGGACGAGCCGGTGGCGGTCTCGACGCGTCTCGTGGGCGACATGGCGAAGCACCGGTATCACCGTTCGGACTGCAAGTACGCGAAGCTCATCAAGGGGGAGAACCTGGTTGCCTTCAAGAGCCCGGCCGAGGCGCTCGACCGGGATTTCTACCCCTGCCGCACCTGCAACCCCGACCTGCCCGCGCTGATGGCCGACCTGCCGAAACCCGAGAAGCCGGCGAAGGCGGGCGTCCCCGTCAAGCTCACCGACAAGGACAAGCGCGCGATGTATAAGTCCCTCAATGCCCTCAAACAGATGCTCAAGGGCATCTCCACCCCCACGCGGCCGTATGAGGTCCTCTCCGACCGCTACCACATCCCCGTCTCCGCCGTCGAAGCCGTCGAGGCCGAAGGCAGCGCGGCGAAGTGGCCTCGCGAGTAGGGGCACGGCACGCCGTGCCCGGCTTTTTCTGTAGGGGGCTCCCGGCGCGTCGGGATGGCCCCGTGTTTCTTCTGAAGAAGAACGGGGGGACACATAGGCCCCCCCTACAGAAACATCTCCGCCCGGATGCACGCGGCGAAATGCGCGGGCTCGATTTCACGAAGCTCGGGAATCGCCTCCTCGCACTTGTCGATAGCGTATCGGCATCGCGTGTGGAATCGGCACCCGGCGGGGGGATGGATGGGGGAGGGGACGTCGCCTTCGAGGATGACTTCGCGGCGGGGCGCGGAGGGGTCAGGGACGGGCGCGGCGGAGAGAAGGGCCTGGGAGTAGGGGTGGAGCGGCTTCTCGTAGAGCTTTGCGGCGGGGGCCTTCTCCATGATCTTGCCGAGGTACATCACGGCGACGTCGTCGGAGACGTGCTCGACGACACTGAGGCCGTGGGCGATGAAAAGATAGGTGAGGTGAAACTCCTCCTGCAAATCGGCGAGGAGGTTGAGGATCTGCGCCTGGATGGAGACGTCGAGCGCGCTCACCGGTTCGTCGCAGACGATGAGCTTCGGCCGGAGCGCGAGGGCGCGCGCGATGCCGATGCGCTGGCGCTGGCCCCCGGAAAACTCGTGCGGATAGCGCGCGAGGTGCCGCCGGTCGAGACCGACCTTTTCGATGAGCCCCGCGACGAGTTCCTCCCGCTTCCGCCCGCGCGCGACGCCGTGAATCGCGAGCGGCTCGCCCACGATGCTCCTCACCGTCATCCTCGGATCGAGCGCCCCGAACGGGTCCTGAAAGACGAGCTGCATCTCGCGCCGCATCGCGCGCATCTCGGCCGAGGAGCGGCCCGACAGGTCCTTGCCCTCGAACGTCACGCTCCCCGACGTCGGCTCGATGAGCCGGAGGATGAGCCTGCCGACGGTGGTCTTGCCGCATCCCGATTCGCCCACGAGCCCCAGTGTGCGACCCGCCTCGACGTCGAACGAGACGCCGTCGACCGCCTTCACGAATTCGCGCGTCCGGCGGAGCAATCCCCGGCCGACGGGGTAGTGCTTCACGAGATCGCGCACGGAGAGGAGGGGTTCAGGCATGGCGTCCTCCCGCAAGCAGCTTCTCCGCAAACCAGCACGCCGACCAGCGTCCGGGACAGACTTCGCGAAGGGACGGCTCGTCGGACTTGCAGCGCGCCTCGGCCATGAAGCAGCGCGGGTGGAACTTGCACCCGAAAGGGAATTCGAGCGGATTCGGCACGCTTCCGGGGATCACGGCGAGGCGCTTCCGCTCGCCGCCCGGTCGCGGGATGGAGCGGAAGAGTCCGACGGCATAAGGATGCAGCGGCCGCGCGAAGAGGGCCTTCGTCTCGGCCCTCTCGACGATCTTCGAGGCGTACATCACGCACACCTCGTCGGCGTTTTCCGCGACGACGCCGAGGTCGTGGGTGATGAGGAGGACGGACATCCCATGCTCCTTCTGGAGGCGGGCGAGGAGCCGGAGGATCTGCGCCTGGATGGTGACGTCGAGCGCGGTCGTCGGCTCGTCGGCGATGACCAGTTCCGGGTTGCATGCCAGCGCCATCGCGATCATTACGCGCTGCTTCATGCCGCCCGAGAGCTGGTGCGGGTATTCGTCGACGCGCGTATCAGGCGACGGGATGCCGACCTCGCCGAGCATCTCGACCGTCCGCGCGCGCGCCTGGGCGCGGGACATGGCGCGGTGAAGCCTCAGCGCCTCCCTGATCTGAGAGCCGACCGTGAAGACCGGGTTCAGCGACGTCATCGGCTCCTGGAAGATCATCGCGATGCGGTTGCCGCGAACCTTGCGCATCTCGCGCTCGTCGAGCGACAGGAGGTCGCGGCCGTCGAGGAGTATCTGCCCCCCGGCGAACCGGGCGGGCGGGCTCTGCACGAGGCGCATGATGGAAAGCGACGTTACGCTCTTGCCGCAGCCCGACTCGCCCACGAGCCCCAGCGTCCGGCCGCGCCTCACGTCGAACGACACCCCGTCCACCGCCTTCGCGACGCCCTGTTCGGTGTCGAAATGCGTCCTGAGGTCGCGCACGCTCAGCAGGATGTCGCTCGGGTCGCTCACGCCTCGTCCCCGTCCGCGTCGAGGTCGAAGCGCGCGTGGCAGCCGAATTCCATGACGTCTCCGGCGTATCGGGAAAAATCTGATGCAACTTCCGCGGGCAATTGTTATACCCTATGCGGGCGTTTCGTCAAGCGCCGGCTGGGTTCATGCGGAGGATCGGTCATGCCGTCCCTGTCGCCGGAGGTCTATCGTTTCGCCCTCGACCACGCGGCGGACGTGGTGATGATCACCGACACGGACGTGCGCATCGCCTACGTGAACCGGACGTTCGAGCGCGTGACGGGGTGGTCGGCCGCGGAGGTGACGGGGAAGAGGCCGAGCGCGCAGGGGGCGCCCCGGACAACGCGCGAGCAGTACGAGCAGATCTGGTCGGCGATCCTCGATCGCGGGTGGTGGCAGGGAGAGCTGGTGAACCGCCGTCGCTCCGGGGAGGAGTGGGACGCGCGCGTCTCCATCGCCCGCGTCGCCGACTCCGCCGGGAAGCTCGTGGGATACGTCGCCGTCGAGACCGACATCACCGAGATCCGGCAACTCACCCGCCGGCTCCGGGAGGCGAACCTGGAAGCGATCTACATGCTTTCCATCGCGTGCGAGGCCAAGGACGAGTCCACCGGCAATCACGTCAAACGCGTGCAGCGATACTCCCACGCGCTCGCCCGGCGGCTTGGCATCCCGGAGGCCGTGGCGGAGGAGATCGGCTACTCCTCCATCATGCACGACCTCGGCAAACTGCGCGTCCCGGACGCGATCCTGGCGAAGCCCGCGCCGCTCAACGACGACGAATGGCGGCTGATGAAGCGCCACCCGAAGGACGGGGTGGCGATCCTTCGGGATGGGGAGTTCTTCGCCATCGCCCGCGAGATCGCCGGGAACCACCACGAGCACTGGGACGGCTCCGGCTATCCCTCCGGCAGGAAGGGCGAGGCGATCCCGCTTTCGGCGCGCATCACCGCCGTCGCCGATGTCTTCGATGCGCTCTCGTCGAAGCGCCCCTACAAGGAGCCCTGGCCCGAGTCCGACGTCCTCGTCGAAATGCGCCGCCTCCGCGCGACCACGCTCGACCCCAAAGCCGTCGACGCGTTTCTCGATCTCTGCGCCGAAGGCGTGATCCGCGGAATCCGCGCGCAGTTTCCGTGATTCTTTCCTCGTAGGGGGG
>JBBIVY010000158.1:0-7081 GCA_037439485.1 Planctomycetota bacterium
CTCTGTCGGCCCTTCGGGCCTTACAGCCGCCACAGCCAAAGAGTCATGTGACGGCATAGTAGGGTGAGGGAGAATCGCCACAGGGCCTGCGTATCGGGGCCGTTCGGTGTTTCCCTCACCCCAACCCTCTCCCGGCGGGAGAGGGAGAAAGAAATAAGGCGATTTGACGATGTCGGGGCCCCACCATCTTGAAGACCTGGACCGCCGGCAGGCGACCGTAAGCTCATGGAAAATGGGCTGGCGGCTGACGGTGTTCCTGCGCCCGTACTGGAAGACGGTGTTGGCGGGGTGGGTCTTCAGCGCGCTGGGGATCGCGATGATGTTCGTGCCGGCCGACGTGATCGGCCGGGTGAGCGAGGACCTCAAGGACCTCAACTTCTCGCATCTCTGGCTCTGGGCCGCCATCGTGGTGGCCAACGAGCTGCTGCGCTTCGCCATCTCGTACCCGCGCGCGCGCCTCGACATCCGCTCCACCGGGCGGGCCGAGTGGGACCTCCAGATGCGCCTCTACGACGCGCTTCAGCGCGAGAGCCTCTCCTTCCACGACCGCGAGTCGAGCGGACAGCTCATCAGCCGCATGATCACCGACATGCGTTTCGTCGGCTCGTTCTTCCGCATGGTCCTCACGCAGTTCGTCGAGATCGGCCTCGTCCTCACCGTCGGCATGGCCTACCTCTTCTGGAAGAGCTGGCCGCTGGCGCTCTGCTCGCTGGCGGCGCTGCCGCTGGCGACGTGGCTGTCGCTCAGGTTCGCGGTGAGGGTGAGGCCGAAGTTCTACGAGGTGCGCCGGCAGCACGGCGTCGTGACGGCGGTGCTGTCGGAGAACCTGGCGGGGGTGCGGGTGGTGCGCGGGTTCGCGCGGGAGCAGGACCAGATCGACCGGTTCGCGCGGGAGGGCGAGACGCTCATCGAGAAGGAGGTGTCCGCGGCGCGGATGTGGGCGTTCAACGAGCCGCTCTTCGGCGCGCTCGTCACGCTCGGCATGGCGCTCGCGTTCTACGTCGGCGGCATGATGGTGATGAAGGCGCCGCTCGACAAGGGGCTCTTCGGCACGGTGCTGTCGTTCTTCTTCGCCCTGCGCGTCGTCACGATGCGCCTGGGGTGGCTGGGGCACGTCGTGGGCCACGCGCAGCGCGCGGTGGCGTCGGCCGACCGCATCTTCGAGGTCATGGACGCGGTGCCCGAGATCACGAGCGCGAAGGCCGCCGGGCCGCTCGCCGACGGCCCCGGCCGCGTCGAGTTCGATCACGTCACCTTCGGCTACGACAAGGCCAAGCCCGTCCTCAAGGACCTGTCGCTCACCGTCGAGCCGGGACAGATGGTCGCGCTTGTCGGCAAGACCGGCTCGGGCAAGACGACGCTTGCGTCGCTGTTGCCGCGGTTCTACGACGTCGGCTCGGGACGCGTGCTCATCGACGGGCAGGACGTCCGCGACGTGGAGATCGAAAGCCTCCGCGCCGACATCGGCCTCGTCTTCCAGAACTCGTTCCTCTTCAGCCGCACCGTGGCCGAGAACATCGCCTACGGCGAGCCGAAGGCCGACATGGAGCGCATCGTGAAGACCAGCGAGGCGGCCCAGGCGCACGAGTTCATCAAGGACCTCCCCGAAGGCTACGACACCGTCGTGGGCGAACGCGGGGTCACGCTCTCCGGCGGACAGCGCCAGCGCCTCACCATCGCCCGCGCGCTCATGAAGGACCCGCGCATCCTCATCCTCGACGACTCCACCTCCTCCGTCGATCCGACGACCGAGCGTGAGATCCACGAGGCCATGATGCACCTCGCGAAATACCGCACGACCTTCGTCATCGCGCACAGGCTCTCCACCGTCCGCCGAGCCGACCTCATCGTCGTGCTCGACGACGGCCGCATCGCCGAAACCGGCACCCACGACCATCTCCTCGCCCGGGGCGGGCTCTATAAGGCCATCTGCGAGCAGCAGTTCGGCAACGACCTGACGACGGGGGAGCCCAGTTGAGCGCCCAGGACGACAAAAACCTGAAGAAGCCCGCCCCCGCGCTCGAGCCGAAGACGCCGAAGCAGACGAGCGTGCCGGTGGACGAGGACGACGTCGAGCACCGTCGGCCGCTTGAATGGCGGCTGGTCCTGCGCCTCCTGACGTTCCTCGGCCCCGTCAAGTGGCGCATGGTCTTCAACGTGATCATCGTGCTGGCGTTGAGCGGCGTCGCGCTTCTCGGCACCTACGCCATCAGCCGGATCGTGAAGTACATGCGGCTCGGCGGCGATCACGCCTCCGACCTGCTCTTCTGGATCGGCGTCCTGGCCGCGACGGGAATCGCGGGGTGGCTGCTCGACTACCTGCGCGCGATGGGTCTCGTGCAGCTCGGCCAGCGCGTGCTCTTCAACCTGCGCATGACGATCTTCCGCCACCTGCAGACGCTGTCGCTCGGCTATTTCGACCGCACGAAGCAGGGATGGATCATCTCGCGGGCCTCCAGCGACCTCGGCACGCTCGACGAAATCCTCACCGACACGATCCCGCAGATCGCCTCGGCCCTCTTCCTCATCGTGGGCGGCACGGTGTGGATGGCCTTCGTGTCGCCGAGGCTTTTCCTGGTGCTGCTGGCGGCGGTGCCGCTGATGGCGGTGGTGACGTTCTTCTTCCACGGGGCGATGGCCGACGCGTGGCGCGAGGTGCGCAAGAACGTCTCGCGCCTGTGCGCGAACCTCGCCGAGAACATCGCGGGCGTGCGCGTCGTGCAGGCCTTCACGCGCGAGCGGCGCAACCTGCGCGAGTTCGACCGGCTCAACCTCGAATATTACCGCGCCCGCGTGCGCGCCACCGTGGTCAACTCGCTCTACTTCCCCTCCATGAGCCTCATCACCGCCATGGCGACCGCCGCGGCGATCCTCTTCTTCGGCCTGGAGGCCAGGGCCTCCGTTGCGTCGGGCCACAAGGAGGTGGAGGTCGAGAAGATCATCTTCGCCCTCGCCATGCTGCGCATGTTCTTCGAGCCCATCCGCCAGCTTACGACGATGTACGGCAACGCCCTCGGCGCCATGGCCTCGGCGGAACGCATCTTCGGCCTGCTCGACACGCCGCCCGAGGTGGAGGACCGCAAGGACGCCCGCGCCATGCCGCCCGTCCGCGGCGACGTGCGCTTTGAGAACGTCACGTTCGCCTACAACGTCCGAGGCGAGGCGGGCGAGCCTCCGAAGCCGGGCGAGCCGGTGCTGCACGACGTGAGCCTCGATGTTCCCGCGGGGAGCACGGTGGCGCTGGTCGGGCCCACGGGCGCGGGGAAGAGTTCCATCGTCAACCTGCTCTCGCGCTTCTACGATCCGCAGGCCGGGCGCATCACCGTCGACGGCATCGACCTGCGCGACGTGACGGCGCATTCCTACCGCTCGCAGATGGGCGTGGTCAACCAGGACGCGTTCCTCTTCACCGGCACGGTGATGGAGAACATCAAGTTCGGCCGGCCCCAGGCGACCGACGAGGAGGTCTACGCCGCGGCGAAGGCCATCGGCGCGCACGACGTCCTCCTCGGCCTGCGCGACGGCTACCAGACGACGGTGCAGGAACGCGGCGAGGGCCTTTCCGGCGGCGAACGCCAGCTCGTCTGCTTCACCCGCGCCATGGTCGCCGACCCGCGGATTCTGGTCCTCGACGAGGCCACCTCTTCCGTCGACACCGCCACCGAGCAGCGCATCCAGTTCGCGCTCGAGCGGCTCATCGAACGCCGCACCAGCTTCGTCGTCGCCCACCGCCTCAGCACCGTCCGCAACGCCGGCCAGGTCCTCGTCGTCCAGGACGGCCGCATCGTCGAACGCGGCACCCACTCTCAACTCCTCTTCGCCGGCGGCGAATACGCGCGGATGTACAAGGAATTCCTCCGCGAGGGCTGAGGGCGACTCTCTCCCCCTCGCCCCGCTTTCGCATCCTTCCCCTTCACCAGCCCCACAGTCCCTATTTGATTCTCGGCGCAGAAATAGGCCATCTTTCGAAGAAAGATGGTGGCTTGGTGGCGTTTTGGGGATAAAATGATTGCGGGGTTAGTGGCATCCGGTCGCGGAGGTGTGCCACATAAGCTGCAATGATTGCTGTCTTGGATGTCAAAGAGGAAAGACCCAGCCGGGGGCGGCTGGGCTACATAAGCGCGAAAGGCGGGACTTATGGCGATCGAACTGACGTGTACCGGTTGCGGAAAGGTCCTGCATCTGACGGATGCGTCGGCGGGGAAGAAGGGGAAGTGTCCGCATTGCGGGGCGACGCTGCAGGTGCGCACCGTGGCGGAGTTGGACCAGGCGGGCTCGGACGGGTTCTCCTATGCGCCGCCGACCGTCGGACTGTGGGACGCGGTGGGCGAGGCCAACATGGCGCAGGTCAAGGCGCATCTCTACAACAAGGCCAACGTCAACGGCAGGGACACCGACGGGCAGACGCCACTGCACATCGCGGCGCGGATGGACAACGTGGAGATGGCGAAGCTGCTGCTGGCGCACGGGGCGAGCGTCAACGAGAAGGACAACCAGGGCAAGACGCCCATCTTCGCGGCGGCGCGGAAGGGCTCGCGGGAGATGGTGGAGCTGCTGATGGCCCACGGCGCCGACATCAACGCGCGCAACAGCGACGGGTGGACGCCGCTGCATCTCGTGGCCTGCTTCGCGCAGGGCCCGGCCGCGGAACTGCTCCTCGCCCATGGCGCCGACCCCAGTCTTCGGGACCATTCCGGCCGCACGGCGTCGCAGGTGGCCGCGGAACGGAAGAACGCCGCGCTGGCGGAGGCGCTGAAGAAGGCAGAAGGGGCGGCGAAGCCGCGGAGCAGTGGAGAACAGAGCCGGTGAGCAGGGGAGCAGGCGAGCGGCGATTTGCCCTTGACACCCCCGGTTCAAAGGCTTATCTTTCAAATCATGGACGGTATCCCCATCGACTCGACGGAGGCAAGGCCATGAAGGGCTGGATCGTCGTCATTGCCGTGATGTTCGTCGCCGCGACGCTGGGCGGGTGTTCCTGGTTCCAGTCGAAGGAGAACGCCGAGAAGCCCGCGTCGACGCAGAGCACGATGTCGGACAACTACTCGACGCCGCCTTCGTCGTCGCAGCCCGACAGCTACGTCGAGCCGAAGCGTCCGTGGGGTTCGGAGACGCTGGATAACCTGCAGAAGCCGTGATGAGAATCCTCCCGCTGGTCCTGGCGGCGCTCCTGCTTTCCGGCTCATGCCCGGCGGCGGAAAAGCTCTATCTCTCGCGCACGTTCACGCTGGACTTCGCGGACCCCGGAAAGATCACGCGCATCGAGGGCTCCGGCGAGAAGCCCGTCTCCGAGGATATCCGCAAGGGCTCGTGGATCTGCGTTCTGCCGAAGCGCCTCAACCTCACGCTCTCCATCGCGGGCGACAACGAGGAGGAGCATCACTACCACCTCGGCGTGCATTTCAAGGACGAGGAATCGCCCACGCAGAAGGTGGACGCGGTGATGCTGCCCTCGGATGCGGTGAAGTTCCTCTGGCTCGACGTCTATCACGTCAAGATCACGATCCTTCGCAAGGACGCCACGCCCCAGGGCAACTTCCGCGCCGCCACGGTCAAGGTCGAGGTCTACGTCCCCGAGCCCAAAAAGCGGCCTGTGCCCGAGCCGTAGCTTATGTAGCATCCCGATGACAATCGGGACCCTCGCCTGTGTCTTCGCTGGTGTAGCCCAGCCGGGGGCGGGTGTGCCACATAAGCAACAGAAGCCACATGAGCAGCACACGCCGCACAAACAGAACAGCCCTTTCGGAGCGAGCCCATGAGAAAGGCATTTCTCTTCCTCGCCGTCCTGCTCGCCGCGTCCGCCGCCTACGCCGAGTTCCCGGAGGAGATAAAGATCAAGGACAAGACGATCCCCTGTCTTCCCGTCGAGGAAGCGCGGAAGCTCGGGTTCGAGTGCGAGGACATCCCGTGGCAGGGCAACGGCGCGAAGTTCGTCATCGAGGCGATTGGCGCGTCGCCCGAGAAGGAGTTCCGCTCGACGGACCGGGCGCTGGAAGCCGCCGTGAAAGATCTGGACCTGGGCGATTACGCCGACGGGGCGAAGGAGTACCTCGATGGCGAGAAGGCAGTGTTCGACCTCCTGAAGAAGGTCGACGCGGCGCCGAAGTATCAGTTCCCTATCGGGCGTAGCGCCAGCGTAGCGACGGTCCCGCTGGCCCATCTGGCGCACTGCCAGCGATTCGCCCGCGACCTGCGGCTCAAGGCGGCGCTCGATTTCACCGATGACAAGCGCGCGGAGGCCGTTGACGACATGATGCTCGGGATGCGCCTCGGCCGGCGCATGGGGGGCGAGCCGTTCCTCATCTCGGGCCTCGTGGGCATCGCCATGCAGGGCATCTCCTCCAATGCTCTACAGACCATGATCGCCTCCGGCCGCATGACCGACGCGGAACTGCTGATGCTCGCCCGCGCGCTCAAAGACGCGGCGCCGCCGGACGTGGTCAAGTGCTTCCGCGGTGAGCGCACGATGGGCCTGGGCGCGGTCGAGGAGGTCAGGAAAGACCCCGGACAGATCCGCGGCTGGGCCGCGGCGATGGGCGAGGAGGAGAAGACAAGCTTCGCCGAGCAGATGCTCGATGTCTTCACATTCGATGCCGAGGAGTCGAAGCGGAACCTGACGGCGTTCTATGATTTCCTCGACGCCTGGGTGAAGAAGCCGACGTCGGAGGCGTTCTTGCCGGAGAACCGGGTGGACAAGTACGTCGCCGAGCACAAGGCGAAGTGGGACGTGCTCACGCGGCTGTTGACGCCGGCGATGGAGAAGGCCCGGTCGGCCTGGGCGCGCGACGAGGTCCAGATCGCGTCGCTCCGCATCCGCGTGGCGCTCGAACGATATAAGCTCGCGAAGAAGGCCTATCCCAAGACGCTTGCCGAACTCGTGCCCGCGTTCGCGGACGCGCTGCCGATGGATCCGTTCACGGGGAAGCCTTTCGGCTATCGGCTTGAGGAGGACGGCAGCTTCACCTTCTGGAGCGTCGGCGAGGACCTCAAGGACGACGGCGGCCACGGCGACCCGAAGAGGTTCTGGGACGGGGCCGATTATGTCTTCACCTCGCGGCCGGCGGAGGGGAACTAGCGGGGTTCA
>JBBIVY010000159.1:0-7017 GCA_037439485.1 Planctomycetota bacterium
GGTCGAGCGCCGCTGAAACCGCCGCGAGGCAGGCCGCCAACCGGGAGGCCGACCTGCGCGTGCAATCAGGCATCCATCGTTGCGGGTGACGAAACCGCCCTGCGTCTCTATGATCGCGGCGCGCGAGCCCCAAGCCTGCCGCCGCTCGTCGCATCCCTCGTGCCTTGCCTGACGCTGGCGAGCGCCCACTCCGTCTGCGAGGCCAAGTCCGTCTTTACCCTGCACGAGGTCGGCCCCGGCGTCTTCGCCGCGGTCCGCGTCCCCGGAAGCGGGGCGGGGAGCAACGCCGGCTTCGTCATCGGCAACGACGGCGTCGCGGCCGTCGACACCTTCCAGTCGAGCGCCGCCGCACAGCGGCTGCTCGCGGCCATCCGCGAGCGAACCAAGCTGCCGGTTCGCTTCGTCGTCGACAGCGACTATCAGCTTGATCACGTGGCCGGCAACGGCGTCTTCCGCGACGCCGGCGCGACGATCGTCGCGCAGCGCGGCGTGCGGGCGTGGGAGCGGACGGAGAGCCTCAGGTGGTGGGCGCCAAACGTGCCTCCCGACAAGCGAGCCTGGGTCGAGTCGTTCGTCCTGCCGGACCTGGTCTACGACGACGGGGTCGACCTCGACCTCGGCAGCCGCGGGCTGGAAGTGCGGGCTCTGCCCGGGCACATCGGCGGCGACTCGGTGGCGGCCGTTCCCGACACCGCCGTCGTCTTCACCGGCGATCTCTTCTGGAACGCCACCCTGCCATCGCCCCACTTACCCTCACATGGGTGCCGCCGGGTCGGCAATCGGCGACCTTCATGACCAACGTGGGGGCGGTCGACTCTGAGATCGTTGTTACCATCTGCGCCGCCGCCGGTGGTAGCACGCAGTGCGTAGCTTTTCTGTTCCAGTCGGTGGGTCTGAGTGGAGTGGCAATTTACCCGAGCGTATGGGGTGGCGACATCATGACTGGCAATGCAATTCTCAATTGCCCTGCGCCGGCCGGTGGAACGTAGGTCCTCGACCTGCCCCACGTTGGCGTCGTTGGGTGATTCGGGCGAGTGACTCGATATCTGAGCTGAAGCCGACTCAGGTGAGGTCTTGAGGGAGGGTGGCGGTGCCGGGCGACTTTCACAACGGCGAGGCGTACATGCAGCTGGCAGGCAGCGAGCTGTGGCTGCCCCGTGCGGCGGAGGACCGGCCGAGCCGGGAGTCCATCGAGTGGCACGGAGAGGTGGCGTTTCGGGGGGTAGGCTTGTTGACTGACGCGCCTTTCGACAACCCGGGGCCTTCCCGGACTGGAGCCACCGGAGATCGTGAGATGGTGATGGCTGGTATCGATCGAGGATCTCCATGCGTGGCATCGTCGCGCTCCCCTCGTCCCCGTTCGCAGCAGTGGCAGCGACCGTCGGAGTATGGATCGGGCGAAGCGCTGTCCGGCGATCCGGTCATGCACTTGCGAGACCGTCCAAGTTCGAGACATCGGCTGGCGTCGGATGCGCGTCCGGCGATACAATCGCCGCCGAGGTACACCGGGAGTGAGTCCTTCGCAGGACGACATCCGCATCCGCACGGCCGCGTTCCAGTGGCTGGAGGCGCAGGAGCGCATCCACGGCGACTCGCTGCCGCGCCGGCTGCTGGCGGCGGGCTTTCTGTTCGAGGGCGAGCAGATCCGGCTCGTCGGCCCGCAGGGGATCTTCAAGCCGCGGCCGATGGCGCTGCCGCTGTCGATCGCCACCACCTCGAACGGTCCTTACGACGACGGCTTCCGGGGCGACGACGTCCTGCACTACCGCTATCGCGGAACCAACCCCGCTCATCACGAGAACGTCGGGCTGCGCGAGGCGATGCGGCTCGGCGTGCCGCTCGTCTACCTGCACGGGTTCGTCCCCGGCCGGTACGCGGCCGAGTGGCCGGTGTTCATCGTCGGCGACGACCCCGGCGCGCTGACGTTCTCGGTGCAGGTGGACGCCAGGTCGGAGCTCGCCGAGCGTCTCCGGATGGCGAGGACCGCCGAAGGCGCACCGGCCGATTCCTTCGACGACGCGGGAGCCGCCGCTCGCCGTGCCTACATCACCGCAACGGTGCGGGTGCGCCTGCACCAGCAGAGCTTCCGCGAGCGCGTGCTGCGCGCCTACCGGGAGCAGTGCGCCCTCTGCCGCCTCCGCCACGAGCAGCTGCTCGACGCCGCCCACATCATCCCGGACAACGAGCCGGACAGCGAGCCGGTGGTCCCCAACGGCCTCGCGCTCTGCAAGCTCCACCACGCCGCGTTCGACGGCTACTTCTTCGGCATCCGCCCGGACTTCACCGTCGAGGTCAGGGAGGAGATCCTCCGCGAGCACGACGGCCCGATGCTCCGGCACGGCCTGCAGGGGATCCACAACCAGCGCATCCACATGCCGTCGAGCCGCCTGCTGCGCCCCGACCCGGCGTTCCTCGAGCGGCGGTACGAGCGGTTCCTGCAGACCCCGGCGGGCGGGCCGCGATGAGGCTCTGGGTCGGCATCACCGACTACGACTGGTTCCGCTCCCTCGCGGCCCGGCAACCGGACGAGGTCAACTTCTGGCAGCCCGGCGGCTCGCGGCTGTTCGGGACGCTCGCGCCGGGGGAGCTGTTCCTGTTCAAGCTGCACAGCCCGCGCAACTGGATCGTCGGCGGCGGCTTCTTCGCGCACTCGTCGCTGCTGCCGAGCAGCCTCGCCTGGGAGGCGTTCGGGGAGAAGAACGGCGCGGCCTCGCTCGCCGAGATGCGGCGGCGGATCGAGCGCTACCGCCGCGTGCCGCCGCAGCCGCACGAGGACTACACCGTCGGCTGCATCATCCTCGAGCAGCCGTTCTTCTTCGACCAGGACCAGTGGATCGCCTCGCCGGCCGACTTCGCGCCCAACATCGTCCAGGGCAAGACGTACGACCCGGCCTCGGGGACCGGCGCGGCGCTGGTCGCGGCCGTGCGGGAGCGCCTCGCGCTCGCGGCTCCGCTGCGCGCCGCCGAGGAGCGCCCGATGTTCGGCGACCCGGTCCCGGTGCGGCCGCGCCTCGGCCAGGGGTCGTTCCGCGTCGTCGTCACGGATGTCTACGAGCGCCGCTGCGCGATCACGAGGGAGCGCGTGCTCCCCGTCCTCGAGGCGGCGCACATCAAGCCCGTGACCGAGGGCGGCCGCCACGAGACCGCGAACGGCCTCCTGCTGCGCTCCGACATCCACCGCCTCTTCGACCGCGGCTACGTCACGATCACGCCGGACCACCGCTTCCGCGTCAGCCGCAAGCTCAAGGAGGACTTCCACAACGGCGAGGAGTACATGCAGCTCGCGGGCAGCGAGCTGTGGCTCCCGCACGCGACCGAGGACCGACCGAACCGGGAGTTCCTCGAGTGGCACGGGGATGCGGTGTTCAGGGGGTAGTGTTGCTGACCGTCGGGTCTCTCGACAACCGGAGGCCGTTGCGCTCTTGAGCCGCTGGACCAGTGAGGTGGTGATGCGTGATACCGCTGCTCCCAAGCCACGTGCTATCAGAAGATCGAGCAGCGCGACCCAAATTGCTGGGCTGCACATGTGAAATTGGGTGCTTGCCGTCAAGCCCGGTCCTGACGCCAGCCGGGCCGGGTTGTAGGTAAGGTAGCCCTCGCGCTCCAATTGGGATAACATCGTCCTCGGCTAGATATGGGTCGGTCCGGTTCCGGAAGGGAAGGGGGAGACGAGTGAAGCAAGGGGACAATACGCCCAAGAGTAAGGCCCTCTCTGGATATACGTTCGATAGCTCAAAGTACGTCGTCATTAAGACACCTGTCAGGCGCGACGCAGAGACCGGTCGGTTGGTTGTTCTTGGGCGCGACCGGAAGAAGAAGTAGATACGGTGCCGAACATTGGTATCGTCTGGGATTTTGACGGTACCCTCACACCTGACGACTCGACGACCACTACTGTCGACGTCCTTGGTGGACCACGGGACTTTTGGAGGATTATTAAGGGGTTGCGGGGTGACAAGGACCGGCCCCGTTGGGAACACATCCTCGCCTCCGACGCCCCGATTTGGATGTACTCACTCTCAAGAATCGCGGCCAGGCAACGGGTACCACTTAACGCTGAGTTTTTCAGAGAATTTGTCCTCCCTCGAATTGCGCTCTATCACGACGTCATTCCCTTCCTTGAGAGGGTCCGAGCACTAGGAAACACCCGACCGTTTAGAAGCCTAGGCCTAAAGGTCCACCATTTTGTCATCACGGCAGGGCTCAAGGAGTTGGTTGAGCAGGTATTCCCGGCGGGTCTCGTAACTTGGACGTTTGGTTGCCGCTACAACGTGGTGGCTCACCCGGATCACACGGACGAACCAGAGAGTGTCCCCGTCTTTTGCATGGATGAGACTATGAAGACGCGGTCTCTGTTCGAGATTTCGAAGGGCTCATTCAACAACCCGGACAGGCCGGTCAATGCACGCCTTCAGCCAGAGGAATACTGGGCGCCGTTCGGCAACCTTGTATACGTCGGCGATGGCGATACCGATATCCCCGCACTATCACTCATCCGCTCGCGAGGCGGTGTGGGCATTGCCGTGTATAACCCAGCCAAACCTCTTCCCGAGGTGAATAGGCGTCTCCGGGGAATTCGCCTCCATAGGAGGGCTGACCTGGTCACAGAGGCAGATTTTTCGCCTGCGAGCGAGCTATCTCACTACCTGTTGAACCGATGTACCCAAATTCGGCAGCGGTACGAGGCGGAGTCGGAGGCAGGGGCTATTGGAGAGGACGTGCATCGTGACGATCGGCCGTCGGACGAGTCCCGGCCAAGATCTCCCGATTCCTTGCCCCGCATCGGCTGAGCTAACCTCGACCTCGAAATCCTGCAACCAGTGCACGAAGACGGTCGAGGAAGTCACCTTTCCATTGGCCATTCCTGAATGAGTACAGGGTACCCTCCGTCTCATCGAGGAAGAGTTGTTTCTGGCGACTGACCCTCGTGACAACACGAAACTCGGCGCAGGACAGGATCAGTTGCTCGCGGACGAGGAACCCCTCTAGGAGATCGGCAAGGCGGTGGTCGGGCCCGCGGTAAATAGAAATGTGTGGGACAAATCCGTACTGATTGAGAGGGTAGTCAGGTTTGTACCAGACCCTTCGGAGGTTAGGAGCGTCGACGCGGAGGAAGACCACCTCCTCCGCCTGATTGTGAAACCGCCCGACCTCAGCGATCCGAAGAACGTCGTATCGTAGTAGCTCTCTGCAGCGACTGACGACGCCGGGGGGCACGCCGTGCCCGTACGGGCCCCGAATAGTCAGGTGGACGGGTTCACGTGGGCGCGTTCCGAAGATGATCTCGGCGATTGTCGCGAACAGGTAGTTGATCTCTCTGTCTGTTATCTCCAGGAAGACGAAGGAGTTCATTGGCCGACCCGTCCGGATGTGCGTGTTGAACTCAGGCACCAGCCATTGCGGGGCGAGGTCATTGCGTCAAACCACCAAGAAGCGCTCGTAATTGTTCCTTGCCGCAAAGTACCGGAGAACGTCGTAGACTCTTTGGCCAAATACGTCTGCGCGTCGGAACATCTCTGCTCTCTGCTGCTGGCCCTGGAAGAGTCCTTGAAGGTCGTCGGTCTTGAGCGCCGTCTGCTGCATGAACCAGGCGTAGTCCTCGGCCACTGAGGCTCGGACGCTCCTGAGGTCGGCCACCGCGTCGGTGGCGCGCATGAATCTCTCGAACGGAGTTCGACGCGTGATCGCGACGATGTCGTCTTGTGCGATGGGAGGGCTCTTAGAGCAAATGGCAACAATAGTCCCGAAGCAGGTCATCAACCGGCTGAACTTCAGCTTGAAGTTCTTGACGTTCTGCCGGAGCTTGCGCTGCTGGTCGTCGGCCGGTCGGTTGCGTCGGTGCTCATAATTGAGACATAATGTCTTCCAAAATCTCAGAATGTCGTTGATGAGAAAGACGGGCCGGAAGCTCGTGACGTGGTCAGGATAGTCGCGGAAGTAAGCCTCAACGATCTTACGGACCATGTCCTCTAGGGACGGCGCATTCACTACGGGAGCGCTCTCCAGGAGCAGCAACATGCGGGCTGTAAAGTAGTTCTGAGAGTCATCCTCGGGGCTACCCATTGTGTGCAAGATGTCGTCGAGAAAGAGGACGCGCAAGTACTCGCCATCATTGGAGAACGTAGGGAAGCTCATCTTCTTACCAACGTCGATAACGCGGGCAAAGAGGCGCATCTCGTCTAACCGCGGGACGCGCAAAGTGCGGGCGGTGCCTGGATGCATGAAGAATAGGTCGATATCCGAGTGCGAGCTGGCTTCATGGCGGGAGTATGAGCCGGTGGCGTAGACGCAAAGGTCGGGTACAGCTCGAAACTCGCGGCTGCAGCGGAGTCTACGGGAGAGTTGGGCGAGCCTCGCCGCCGAAAACGTCTTACGCTCCTTGAAGAGGTCTTGTATGGTGGGCGTCATGTTGTCTTCCTCGTCGCTCCGTGAAGGTCGGCGTGGCTGCGTGGGGCTGGCGGGCCGGCTGGTGTGCAGGGGTCCTGGGGAGGATCACCTCGGTGGGAGACGGGAGCAGCCGTGGGGCGTCGCTTCGCGAATTGATGGAGCCGCGGGCGTGCGGAGGAGCGGAGTCTGAATGAACTGGACTCAGCAGGCCAGACGGGGCGAGTACGCAAGCAGGCGGTCCGGGGCGAAGTGAGATGATTAGCCACAACACGCGTCCAAGAGGATGTGAGTGATCCTACACCGGGTATGATACAGCATGAATCGGTACCAGGTATCACCATCTCATTATCTTGATTCGACGGGCTGCTGATCGCTAGTAAGTCCTCGCCCTACCCCGGGCCGATGTCGTTGAGTAACTCGGGCGAGTGACTCGAAGTCTGAGCCGAATCCGGTCGGAACCCAGTGCATCGCCCGAACGAGGAGGCGCCTATTCGGAGAAGGGCAGATCTTGCTGGCCGGTTCGGGCCCCGTTGCCTGATTCGTTCACATGGGGGTGAAAGCCGATGCGGCAGGCAAGGCTATGAAGCCGGGCGGCCCAGATCCGCTGGCCAACGTCGAGCTGCTTGCCGG
>JBBIVY010000160.1:0-6963 GCA_037439485.1 Planctomycetota bacterium
TATGCAGGGAATGCTGGTATCTTTGGTATGTTTGGTATTTCGGCCGAAAACGGGGATAAGGCGAGGTGAGCCGGGGGAGGTGATGGAGACCAGTTGGACCTGCGGCTGCTGGAAGTCGAAAGGCGGGGGCCGGGGAGTTTGACTTGTCCGGACGGGGCGGATAAGATGGCCTTGTCCGGGCCGTCGCGGAGCTCGGGGCTTCGTGTTGAAAGGAGCGTCGGGTGATCCGCACAATCCTGGTTGCGATGGCTCTTGTGGGGGCGATCTCCGGCGACCTCGCCGCCGAGCGGTGGCTCATCGAGCGCGGGGCCTCTCCGGCCGACGTTCCCGCCGACGCCCGGGCGCTTGCCGCGGCGGCCGAGATGTTGCTCCGGAATGACCTCGGCGAGCTTCGGAGCGTCGCGCTCGTGTCGAAGTCGGACGTGAAGTCCGAGATCCTCACGCTCGAGCTGAATCGCCTGGCCTCGGCGAAGGGCGACGACCGCGTGCTGCTGGGGCTCTTCGCCCGCGCGCAGGGGCTCCTCTCGCTCGACGTCGCGGCGGGAGCCGCCCCGTCGCTCAAGGTGACGGCGATCGACCTGGCGCAGCGCGACCGGCAGAAGGAATGGTCGGCGCCTCTTGCCGCCGACGGCCTCGAACGGGATCTCGCGAAGATCGCCCTCGAGGCCGCCGAGTTCCTCGGACGCAAGGCCTCCGCCGACGAGTCCGCGCGGTTGGCGCGCCCCGCCGGGGTTTCCGCCGCCGGTCTTACGGCGCTCGGAGCGTCGCTCGACGCGAAGGGCCCTGCGGAGCGTGCCAGGTTTGCGGCAGACGCGGCGCAGTCCTCGCCGGGCTCCGCTCTGGCGCGGCACGTGCTGGCGCGGGAGTTGCGCGCGGCGGGAAAGCCGCTCGAAGCGATCAGCGCCGCGCGGGAGGCGAACCGCATCGACCCGGGCTCGCCGGCCCGGCACGAGGAGCTTGCCGCGGCGTTCGCCGACGACAAGCGATACGACGAGGCGCTCGGGGAATATGCCCGCGCGATCGCGCTCGATCCGTCGGACGCCTCGGCCCACGACGGGCTCCTGCGCGCGCTGGCGGCGAAGGGCCTTGCCCCCGACGCGGCGCTCGTGGAATATAAGAAGGCCGTCGCCGCGAACGACGGCGTTGCGATCGCCCGGCTGAACGCGGGGCGTCTGCTGGCGCGCGCGGGGAAGTACGACGAGGCGGTGGCGGAGCTTCAGAAGGCCGAGGACCTGGCGCCGAAGGACGCGATGGCGGCTTACGAGCTGGCGCGCGCGCTCGACCTGGGCGGCAGGCCGGAGGAGGCGTTCGTGAAGTATAAGGACGCGCTGGAGCTGGCCCCGAACCTGGCGTCGGCGGACAATTACCTCGGCCGGCTCTACGAGAAGAAGGGCAAGGACAAGCTCGCGCTCTTCTACTACCTGCAGGCCGTGAAGTACGCCCCGGACGACGCGCCGGCCTGGAGCAACCTGGGCATCGCCTACGGCCGGCAGAACCAGTCGGCGCTGGAGATCGACGCGTTCCGTCGCGAGGTGAAGCTGACGCCCGACGACCCGGTGGCGCACTTCAACCTGGGCGTCGCGCTGCAGAAGGCGGGGGACGTCCGCGGCGCCATCGACCGGCTCAAGCGCGCGATCGAGCTGGCGCCGGACGATAAGCCGTCGCATTGGCAACTCGCCCACGCCTACGAGCGCGCCGGTTTCTTCAACCTCGCCGCGCCCGAGTGGAAGAAGGTGCTCGCGCTCCAACCGTCGCCCGCCGAGCGCGCGACGGCCGAGAAGCACCTGAAGGAGATCGAGGGGAAGTAGCCCCTCGCGCGGGGCGATTGCGGTTGACAGGGAGCGCCCGGACGGGCACAATCCGGCGGAGGCGTTCATATTCCCTGGGAGGAGAGGCTCATGAAATTGCTCGCATTGGCGGCATTCGCGGTGGCGTCGGTTTCGATGGCGCTCTTTGCCGCGCCGGCGGCGACGACGCCGGAAGCGCCGACGATGGTGCTCGATATGGACAAGGTCGCCTGCACCGTCGGCACCCTCAAGGACAAGGCCGGCAAGGACGTGCCGTGCGGCTCGGTCGAACTCGTCGACGGGAAGTTCGGCAAGGCCAACCAGCTGACCTTTACCGACGGCCACGGGTTCATGATGGCGCGCGCGAAGCCGTACGTCGACTGGGACCCGTCGGACGGGTTCTCGTTCTGGGTCAAGGGCGACGGGTCGAAGAATTGGGGCGGCATCGAGCTTGTCGACTCCGCCGACTACGGGATGCGCTACGCCTATTGCTTCTCCATTGAGTCGAAGGACTGGGTGAAGGTGACCGTGCCGTGGCGCGACCTCATCCCGGAGAAGTCCAACATCCCGTTCATCGACGCGAAGAAGGGCTACAAGCCCTCGGGCTTCACCAACTACGGGTTCGGCAAGTGGTGGTACTGGCGCGATTATGCCCCCTACACGATCGCCGTGGACCAGCTCGAAATCGAGCGCAAGCTGCCGCCGGCGGCGCACGCGGCCGTGCCGGAGAAGCCCGGCGTGTCGAAGTTCCTCGCGAAGCTCAAGGCGAAGCAGCCGGTGACGATTGTGACGATGGGCGACTCGCTCTCCGACAAGAAGCACTGGGCCAACCGCGAGAAGCTCTGGAGCGAGATGCTGGCCAAGGCTATTGAGGAGAAGTACGGCTCGAAGGTGACGCTCGTCAACCCGGCGATGGGCGGCACGGAGCTGGTGCAGAACCTGGTGCTGATGCCGCGCTGGCTCAAGGACACGCCGAAGCCCGACCTCGTCACCGTGTGGTTCGGGTACAACGACTTCAACGGCGGCATGAAGGGCGACCACTTCAAGGAGGCGGTGTCCTTCGCCGTGGACAAGATCCGCCGCGACACGAAGGGCTCGGCCGAGGTGCTGCTGATGACCACGTTGCCCGCGAAGGCCAAGTGGACCGAGCTGGAGGAGCTGGCCCAGGCCGTGCGCGACGTGGCGAAGGAGAAGAAGACCGGCCTGGCCGACGTCTCCGCGGAGTTCCACAAGAAGGCCTCCGCCTCCGATGCCGACAAGGAGGGCTACTGGGTCAACGACGGCACGCATCTTGGCGCGAAGGGCCACGACGTGACGAAGGACTGCGTCCTCGACGCGATCGAGAACGGGAAGTAACTCCGCCGCCCCGCCGGAGACGGACATGCGCCGGACGCCATTTCTTCTCTTCCTCGCCCTGGCGGCGTTCTTCACGGTCGTCGTCGCGGTCGTGAGCCGTCCGGATCGGCCGCCCGCGGGAGACGAGAAGCACTATCTCCGCACCCTCCACGAATCGTTCGCAGGGCCTATTACGATCGAGACGCTCCGCGACTACAACGAGGTGATCGCGCCTTTCCCCTTCGTCGTCTACGGTCAGGTCGGCCGCGTCGTGGGCCTCGATCCGTGGAAGCTCCGCGTCGTCTCGCTCGCGCTGGCGTTCGCCGCGGCGCTCATCTTTTACGCCGCCGTCGATCTCGCGACGCGCCGGCCCTGGGTCGCCTTTGCCGCCGCCGCGGTGGTGATGACCTCGCCTTACATGGTACGCATGAGCGCGGTGGTCTATACGGACATGCTGCCGTTGACGCTCTTGGCGGCGTGGCTCTGGTTCATGGTACGCGGGTGGGCGTGGCCGGCGGGGGTGTGCGCGGCGCTGATGCTGCTGTCGCGGCAATACTACGCGTTTGTGCCGCTGGCAGCGGGGGCGTTCTTCGTCGGCAAGGCGGCGCTGAGGTCCGAGTCGCGCTGGCAGGCCCTCTCGGCGGGCGCGACGCAATTCGCGGCGGTGATTCCCTTCGCGCTCTTCGTCGCGCTGTGGGGAGGGCTTGCGCCGCCGCGCGGACGAGCGTGGATTCCGCCGGGCGAGCCGTTCTATCATCCGGGGCACTTCACCGTCTACATCGTCTCCGCGGCGGTCTACGCGGCGCCGCTACTGGCGTGGCGCCGGCGGGCAATCTACGGCTCCTGGCGCATCTGGGCCGTGACGGCGCCATGCCTTGCGTGGTGCCTGCTCTTCCCCGCGGCCATTGCGCCCATCAACCATCAGGCCGACGCTGTCGGGATGTTCCACCGCTTCGTGCAGATCATCTCGTTCGGGCACCCGATGTTCGAGCAGGCGATGCTCCTCGGCGTCTTTGCCCTCGGCGTGCCGGTGATTCTCTGGCTCATCCGCGACTCGTGGCGGCGGCTCCGTTCGCGCGACTTCGAGCTTCCGCTCCTCCTGGACCTCGCGCTCCTCGCCTTCTTCGTCATCATGCCGGCCTCGTTCAACGTCTGGGAGAAGTACCTCCTCCCGGCGCTGATGATGTTGTGCATGAGGCTGGCGATGGGAGAAGAGACCGCGGAGACGGATTTTAGGTCTTAGATTTTGGGTTTTGGATTGACGGCCTCAAATGCGAAGAGCTGTCTGCGGAATTGCGCCCGCCAGGCGGCTCTTGCTTCCTGTCTATGATCCAAAACTCAGAATCAATAATCCAAAATCGTTTCACGACCCCCAGATTCGCGGCATCCGCGTCGGCTCGCGCCGGATCTCGGCCTGAACGAATTTCAGCAGCAGGCGCGACTTGAGCGCGGCGCATTCCGGGCGCGACCAGAGGTTTCGCAGTTCACCGGGGTCTTCGACGAGGTCGTGCATCTCCCCATAATCCGCGCCGCGGTAGACGGTGATCTTGTATCGCTCGTCCACGCAGGTGCGCACGCTGAGCTTCGTCGGCTCGATGCGGTCCTCGACGATGATCTCCTCGCGCGCGCGATCGGCGACGCCTTCCCACACGCCGAGTTGGTTGACGCCCTGCATGGAGAAGATGGGGCCAGGCCCCTTAACGCCGTCAGGGGGCCTGGCCCCATTTTCTCCCGCCGCGGCGAGGAACGTCGGCGCCAAGTCCACCTGCGACTGCATCGCCCGCGAAACCGTTCTCGCGGGAATCCTCCCCGGCCAGCGCGCGAGCATCGGGATCTTGATCATGTCCTCGTAGTGGAACGCCCCCTTCGCGACGAGGCCGTGCTGCCCCAGGAAATGCCCGTGGTCGGTCGTGAAGAGGACGAGCGTGTTGTCGGCGATCCCCAGCCGATCCAGCGCGGCGACCACGCGGCCGATCTCGCGGTCCATCAGCGAGATCATCCCGTAGTAGACCGCGATGTTCTTGCGCATGGCCTGCTCGTCGTGGAGGTGCGAGTGGAACCCGTGCGGCCCGAAGGTCTCGCGATACATCGAGAAGTCCGGGCTCTCCTCCTGCGTCTTCCTGAAATGCGGCGCCATCGCATCCATCTCGCCGGGGGCGATCTTCGGATACGGCACGTCGGCCGGGTCGTACATCGTGTCCCACGGCTCCGGCACCAGGTATGGCGGATGCGGGTCGTGGAAGCTCGACCAGAGGAAGAACGGCCGCTTCTCGGCGACGCTCCGCTCCATCGCCGCGATCGTGCGCTCGGCGGTCCAGACGGAGTAGTGGAATCGCTCGGGCAGGTTCCACTTGTGCCGCCGGCGGACCTTGTCCTCCGTCTCGGGCCACGGGTCGAAGTAATCGCGCCAGTTGGCAAGGCCCTGCTCCTCCAGCCAGATGCCGTAGTGCTGCCCTGCGTGCGACTCGTCGCCGTGCATCCGCGCCGTCTCGACGTGCTCGAAGCCGTAGAACGGCCCGTGGAACTTCCGCCACCAGTCGAGATCGCGCATCAGCGGCTGCGACTCGATGCTCTCGCTTCCCGGCTGCGAGCGCAGGGGCTGGAAGTGCGCCTTGCCGATGAGCGAGGTCGCGTAGCCCGCCTGAGCGAGATAATCGCCCACGAACGGCTGGTCCTCGGGCACCTTCACGCCGATGGTCCATCCCCCGTGCCACGACGGATAAAGCCCCGTGATGATGCTCGCCCGCGAAGGCGTGCATACCGGGTTCGAGCAGTAGGCGCGCTCGAAGCGCACGCCGCCCGCCGCCAGGGCGTCCAGCGCCGGCGTCTTGATGCGCGGGTTCGTGCATCCGAGCGTGCTGAAGTGCTGCTGGTCGGACGTGATGAGCAGGATGTTGGGCCGCTGTGGCATTGGGTTCATCTTAATGCAGGGGCGGACCCATGTGTCCGCCCGCCGTTGTGTGCTGTTTGGCAAAACGGAAAGAGGGGCCACACATGGCTGCCCCCGTGCATAAGCGAGCAGCGGATCAACGCTTCGCGTCGCCTTCGCGGACCTTGCGAAGCTCGGCGAGGAACTTGCGCACTTCGCGGTGGACGTCGGGGACGTGCGTGACGATGATCGTGCCGTCGATGCCGCGGATGGCGTTGCCGGAGCCTTCGTCCCAGTTCCCGGGCGCGATGGTCTGCTTGATGGTCTCGATGAGGTCGTTCAGCGCCTCGTCGGGCTCCTTGGCCTTGAGCCCCGCGCGCGGCTTCAGCAGGTCCGCCACGTCGTACATCGCTCGCACCGGCGGACGCTTCAGCCCCTCCGCGTCGCTGATGAGGATCACCCCGTCGCGGACGCCGTACGTCAGGTCCACCTGCGCCGTCAGCAGCTTGAGCGCCGTGCTCAGCGGCGCGTCCTTCAGCTTCAGCGTCACCGTTGCGGCGTCTTTCAGCTTCGCCTTGTCCGCCACGATGTTCAGCTTGGCCAGCGTCTGCAGGAAGTCGATCGCCTCGACGAAGGGCTGCTCGTTGAACTCGAACGTCACCTTGATCGTGTCGAGCTGCTCCAGGACCTTCTGGTCCTTCGGGTCCTCCCCCGGCAGCGGCACCGCCTCCGGCTTCTTCTCCTCCACCGCCGAAGCGAGCCCCGTCAGCGCCAGCACCATCGCCGCCGCCAGCATCCACGCCATCGCGTTTCTTCCCGACATGGCCATCCTCCTGAGCCGGTGTTCGGTCGTACCTGACACCATTCTACCGGGCCGGAGCCGGCGGTCAAGCCGATTAGACGGCGGGCTGGGTCAGTTCCAACTGCAGATGTCGTCGACGAGTTCGCTCGGGTCGTCGACCTTGTTGTCTC
>JBBIVY010000161.1:0-6891 GCA_037439485.1 Planctomycetota bacterium
CAAGGACCCCCGCCACCCACGGGCACAAGGCCCTAAGCTACAAACCCGCGTGCGTGATGGGTTTTGAAACAGTCTTTCAGCGTTCCAGTGTGTAGGCGTAGCGGGGCTCCGACCCGCCACGCCAAATGCGGCAAGCAGGTGGCGGGTCAGGGCTCCGTCGCCGCAAAGGCAAATTCCTACCCATCTTACGCGAATTTCCGCGAAAGAAAATCCCCTCATCTGCACCATTAAGGCTGATGCCCCGGTGGGCGGAGAGAGTTGGTCTGTCCCGAAAGGTTCCCGATGCCGAAGGTTGCGCTCATCCTGGTGCTGGCCGCGGTCATCGCGGGGGCGGTGTTGCTCGTCCTCAGCATGGGCGCCGACCCCGGCTCCGACCTGACCGTGCCCGTCCGGCGCGGCGAGTTCGTCGTCTCGGTCGAGACGAAGGGGCGGATCGAGGCCGACAACGCCCTCCGGGTTGAGGTGCGCGGGCGCGGCAACGTCATCACGTACCTCGCCCCCGAGGGCACGTTCGTGAAGAAGGACGACGTCATCGCCCGGCTCGACGACGGCCAGACGCGCGATCGGCTGCTCACCTGCGAGTTTGACCTGAAGGCCTCCGAAGCGGGCCTCGCGGATCGGCAGAAGCGCACGGCGGTGCGCCGGCAGGAGATGGAGGCGGACATTGCGACGGCCGAGGCGGACCTCTCGATCAAGAGGACGCAGTTCGAGCGGATGAAGGCCCTGCCGCTTCCGGACGACGTGGCTCGCTCGACGCACGAACGCGACTACCGCAGAAGTGTGTTGGAGATCGCCCGGCAGGACTTCGAGACGCTGAAGGACCTTGAGAAGAGGGGCTCCCTGATCTTCTCGAAGGACGACATGCGCGACAAGGAGCTGGCCTTCGTGCAGGCGACAGGCGACCTGGAGAAGGCCGAGAACGACCTGTCCGAGCTTCTCACGGGCGCGCAGCCCGCGCAGCTCGAAGCGACCCGGCGCGACCTTGCCAAGGCGGAACTCACGCTCGAAGAGGCGAAGCGCCGGCTGCCCGAGCGGGTGCGGATGCTCGAAGCCGACGTCCGCGCGGGCGAGGCCGACGTCGACAAGATGAAGGCCCGCCGCGACGATGCGCTCAAGGACCTCGGGCTGTGCGAGGTGAAGTCCCCGGGCGAGGGCGTCCTCCTTTACCGCACGCTCTTCAACCGCCCGATCGAGCAGGGCGTCCAGTTCTGGCACGCCGCGCACCTTTTCGACATCGCCGACCTCGGACAGCTCGTCGTCCACGCGAAGGTCAGCGAGTCCGAGTTCGCGCGCCTCAAGGTCGGCCAGGCCGTCGAGGTGCGCGCTGTCACCGTTCCCGACCGCGTCTTCAAGGGCGAGGTGCGCGAGGTGGCCAAGGTCGCCCGCGACAAGTCCGAAGGCGAGGTCCTGCGCCAGGGCGCCGGCCGCGTCGGCATCCAGGCCTTCGACGTCCTCGTGCGATTGAGCGACGCCAACCAGTACCTCCGTCCCAACGTCGAGGCCGAACTCACGATCTTCTGCGAGCGCGCCGGCAACGCGCTGAGCATCCCCATCGACGCCGTCTTCTACCAGGGCGACCGCGCCTGCGTCCGCGTGCTCGACGGCCGGAGGCTCCGCATCCGCGAGGTCGCGCTCGGCGTCCAGACCAACGACCGCGTGCAGGTGGTCAAGGGCCTCTCGGCCGGCGACCGCGTGTCGCTGCGTCCCCCGGAGCAGGAGGGGGGCCGATGAGCCGGATTCGCGCGCATATCCCGTGGGCCTCCGCGGCGGCGGGGGCTCTCCTCGCGTTGGCGCTCTTCGCGGGCGGCTGCGGCCGGAGGGGCGAGGCGGCCGACGAGGGAGACGTCGTCTCCGCGCGGCGCGGCACGCTCGTCGTCTGGGTCTCGGCGCGCGGCAAGGTCGGCGCCGCCAGCTCCGTCGTCGTCACGCCCCCGAGATACTGGGGCATGAAGATCAGCCGCATCATTGTCAAGGAAGGCGACAGGGTCGAGAAGGGCGACGTGCTGATGCAGCTCCAGACCGAGAACCTCGACGACCGCGTGCGCGACGTGACGCGGGACATCAAGTCCTCGGAAGAGTCGCTCGAAAGCGCGAAGGCCAACCTTCGCAGCGAACGCGACCGGCTGGAGTCCGCGGCGCAGTGCGCCGAGCAGGAACTCGCCAAGACGAAGCAGGCCCTGGAGGACATCGTCCGGCTGCCGCTTCCGACCGACCTGCGCAACGCGGAGATCGACCGCGAGACGAAGAAGAAGGCCTCCGAGCAGGCGAAGGTGAAATACGACACGATGAAGCACCTGCACGACGTGGGAGGCGCCTCGCTGAAGCAGGTCGAGGAGAAGGAGATGGACTGGCGCAAGGCCGACGCCGACGCCAACCGGGCGGACCTTGTCTGGCAGGTGACGAAGGACGGCTCGCTTCCCACGACGATCCGCGACGCCGAGATCACCGTGGAGCAGGCCCAGGGCGCTCTCGATCTCGCCGTGCGCACCCGCGACCTCACCGTCGCGCAGATTGAGGAGCAGGTTCGCAAGTCCGAGTGCTGGCGCGACATGAACCGCCGGACACTTGCGCGGCTCCAGGCCGTCCAGGACGCCTGCTCCGTCCGCGCGCCCATCGCCGGCACGGCCTATTACTGCGAAGTCTGGACCCCCGAGGGGGGCCAGCAGAAGATCAAGGAGGGCATGGAAGTCTGGCCCAAGGTCCGGCTGATGGAGATCCCCGATACCTCGAAGATGCAGATCCTCGTCGAGGTGGAGGAGGCCGACATCGGCAAGGTGGCGGTCGGACAACCTGCGCGCATCACGCTCGACGCCTATCGCGCGAAGCCCTTCGGCGGCAAGGTCACGCGCATCGAGCAGCTCACCCGGCGCAAGGGCGGCCGCGAGATGGGCCGCTCCGATTACGAGCGCGAGGACCTCGGCACCCGCGCCGTGGAGGTCACCGTCACCTTCGACGACATGGACCCCCTCGTCCGCAACGGCCTCAACGGCCGCGCCGAGGTGCGCACCGCCGAGAAGGCTCAGGGCATCCTCGTGCCGCTCAAGGCCATTTTCTCCGAAGGCGGGCGCGACGTCGTCTACCGCATGATCGACGGCGTCCGCGTCAAGACGCCCGTCACCGTCGGCGGGCGCTCGGACGACGAGGCCCTCATCCTCACCGGCGTCGGCGAGGGCGATCGCGTGTCGCTCACCGCGCCCGGCCGCGCGCCCGAGAACGCGGGGGAGGGCTCGAAATGAGCCGCATTTCCCTCGTGCTTATCCCGGCCCTTTTCGCGATGCTCGCCGCCGCGTCGGCCGAGGACAATGCGCCCGCGCCGCCCAAGTCCTTCACGACCCTCGCGATCGAGCGGGGCGCCGTGGACCTCGTCGTGCGGGCCTCGGGCAGCCTGGCGCCCAGGAACCGCACCGTCATCTCCGCGCCCATCAGCGGCAAGGTCGAGTGGCTTATCGACGAAGGCACGTTCGTGAAGAAGGGCGAGGAGATCGCGCGGCTCGACTCGGCGGAATACCAGGACAACCTCGAGCAGAACAAGCTTGACCTCGCCGTCGCCGAGGCCGAACTGCGCCGGGCGAAGGCCGAAGAGGCGCTCGTGAAGGCCCAGCTCGCCCAGGATGTGAAGCGGTGCGGCCTGGAGCTGGAGCGATCGAAGCTGAAACGCTCGCTCCTGGGCTCGCCGATCGAGAGCGACCGCAAGCTCTCGCAGCTCACGGCCGATACCGCGCGGTTTGCGATGGAGGCGGCGAAGCGCGAATACGACCGGACGAAGATACTCAGCGAAAAGGGCGTGGACAGCGCCCGGCAGGTCAGCGACGCCCGGCTGAAGTTCGAGCGGGCCAAGGCCGACTGGGAAAAGGCGCAGTCCGATTACGACCTGCTGGTGAAAGGCACGCCCGCGGAGGATATCGCCGTCGCCGACGAGCAGGTGAAGGGCGCCGTCACGGCCCTCGACCTTGCGAGGAAGCGCCAGACCAGCCAGGCCGACTGGCAGGCGACGCAGGTGCGCGTCGCGGAGGTCGCGGTGGAGCGTTCGAAGGCCCTCGTGGCGCTGCAGCAGGAGCGCATCGACGGCTCGCGCGTCGTCGCGTCGGCCGACGGCGTCGTCATCTACCCGCGTCAGTGGGGCGTTGCGCTGCGCGAGGGCGACCTCGTCTGGCGGTCGAACCGCCTGCTGGACATCACCGACCTCACCGAGATGTCGGTCGAGGCCGCCGTCAGCCAGGTGGACTGGCCGCGCGTCCGCGCCGGGCAATCGGCCACGCTCACCCTCACGGCCTTCCCCGGCCGCACGTTCAAGGGCACGGTCCGTTTCGTCGGCCAGATCGCCCGCGACCGCTCGCTCATCCTCTCCGAGGAAGTCTCCAACGTCATGAGCGTGCAGGTCATCATCGACATCAGCGAGCGCGCGGCGGAGCTGCGGCCCAGCTATTCCGCCGCCGTCGCCGTTGTCACCGACCGCGTGGAGAACTGCATCGCCGTGCCGCGCGAGGCCGTCGTCTCCCGCGGCGCCCGCGCGTTTGTCTGGGTCCGCGCGGACGAGCGCGCGAGCCTCCGGCCCGTCGAGCTCGGGGCCTCCGACGCCTCGCGCTCCGTCGTCCTGAAGGGCCTCGCCCCCGGCGACGTCGTCCTCGTTCCCGCGAAAGAGGCGCCATGACCTCCGGCCCCGGCAACTCCGTCATCCGCGTCCGGGACCTCCGGCGCACCTACTCCAAGGGAGGCATCGAGGTCCACGCCCTCGACGGCATCAACCTCGAAGTCCGCGAGGGCGAGTTCCTCGCCATCATGGGCCAGTCCGGCTCGGGCAAGTCGACCTTGATGCACATCCTCGGCGGCCTCGACCAGGCCACCTCCGGCACCTACGACCTCGACGGCATCGAGGTCTCGCGGCTCGACGACGCGGCGCTCTCCGACATCCGCAACCGCAAGGTCGGCTTCGTCTTCCAGACCTTTAACCTGCTCTCCGACCTTTCCGCGGCGGACAACATCGCACTGCCCCTCGTCTATGCGGGCGTGGGAAGGCAGGAGCGATTCGAGGCGGCGCGCGTCGCGGCGGAATCGATGGGTCTCGGCAAGCGTCTTTCGCATAAGCCGACCGAGCTTTCCGGCGGGCAGGTGCAGCGCGTGGCGATCGCGAGGGCGCTGGCCAATAATCCGCGGCTGATCCTCGCCGACGAGCCCACCGGCAACCTCGACACCGCCACCGGCGCCGAGATCATGGGCATCTTCCGCGGGCTCCACGCCGCGGGCGCCACCATCATCATGGTCACCCACGACGAGAAGCTCGCCCGCTCCGCCGACCGCATCATCCGCCTCAGCGACGGCAAGATCGTCGGCGAGGAACTCGTCGCCAACCGTCCGCCGCTCGACCCGGGCGTCGAGAAGATCCGTCCCGCCGCGCCGCCCACGTCGGCCGGGACGCGCCGGATGGGCCTCTTCGACCTCATCCGCATGGGCTTCCGCGAGGGCCTCTGGGCCCACAAGGTCCGCACCATCCTCACGATGATCGGCGTCATGTTCGGCGTCGCCTCGGTCATCGCCATCGTGGCCGTGGCCGAAGGCGCCCGGCTCGAACTCGAGCGGCACATCGAGGCGATGGGCGCGAACACGGTGCGCTTATTGGCCAAGAAGCTCGACGGCGACGCCCTGCGCGAGTCGCGGTCGAAGGGCAACGAGGGCCTCAGCCAGGAGGACGCGCACGCCGTGGCCGACGAACTGGGCGACGTCATCGTGCGCATGGCGCCCATGAAGAAGGTCAACGCCGACGTGCTGGCCGAGACGGCGTCCGGCGACGTCGAGGTCTGGGCCACGACGCCGGAGTTCCCGAAGATCGTCAATTTCCGCATGGCGCGCGGCAGCTTCTTCACCGAATCCGAGGTCAACTACGCCCGATCCGTCTGCGTCCTCGGCGACGACGCCGCGAAGGGCCTCTTCGGCGCCGACGACCCCGTCGGCCGAAGCGTCACCATCGGCCGCACGGCCTACGACGTCATCGGGGTTCTCGCGCGAAAGCCCGTCAGCGACGAGGACTTCAACAAGCAGATCTTCGTCCCCCTCAGCGCCGCGCTCCGGCGGGTGAAGAGCACCACGGGCTCCGGCGAACTCGACCGCGTGGTGATTGCCGTGCGCGAAAGCTCGCTCGTCAAGCCCTCGGCCGACGCGGCGGCGCGCATCATCAAGCGGCGGCACTTCGGCGTGGCGGACGTGGACATCTCGATCCCCGAAGAGAAGCTTCAGCTCCAGCAGAAGACGCGCAAGCTGATGAACATGGTGCTCGCGGCCATGGCCTCCATCGCGCTCCTCGTCGGCGGCATCGGCATCATGAACATCATGCTCGCCACCGTCACCGAGCGCATACGGGAAATCGGCATACGTCGCGCCATCGGCGCCACGCAGCGCGACATCCTCAAGCAGTTCCTCACCGAGGCCGTCGGCATCTCGTTCGTGGGCGGCATCGTGGGAATCGGCATCGGGTTCCTCATGGGCTACGCCATCGCGTGGATGGCCGAGCTCGCCTCCGCCAGCGCCTCCTGGCAGGCCACCGTTCTCGGCTTCGGCGTCGCCGTCTTCGTCGGCCTCGCCTTCGGCATCTACCCCGCCTGGACCGCCGCCAAGCAGGACCCGATTCAGGCCCTCCGATACGAATAGCGGCGATGGACTTCCTCATTCTGCCTGGAGCCCATCTGAGTAACCGCGCGATGCCCGTCTCTTCTTCTGTCATCCCTTCGGCTTCGCTCAGGGCAGGCTCTGAGTCCCGATTTATCGGGACGAAGGATCTTTCCGAGACGGGGGCCAGATTCTTCGTCCCGGCTGAAGCCGGGCCTCAGAATGACACCCGATACTGGGGCTATCCGGATAGGCTCTTGGAAGCTGTTTCAAAACCGCTGTTTCATGTAG
>JBBIVY010000162.1:0-6773 GCA_037439485.1 Planctomycetota bacterium
AGTCCATCATCGTCGAGGCGCTGCGCCGGTGCGACAACGTGGTGACGCGCGCGGCGGACCTGCTGCACATCGACGTGCGGGCGCTGCGCTATCGCATCAAGAAGCTGGACCTGCGCTCCGAGGCGCACGCGATGCAGGACGTGGGACCGGAGTGACAGGATTTTGCACCGGACAGGAAATGGTGGGTGGAAAGTGCGAAAAATTGGTGATTTGGCGAGAAGCGATAGGGTCGGGTGGAAAGGCAAAGCGGGTTCGTAACCGGTTGATTGACAACAAGTTATGACGCGCGGCGAAGATTTTTCAGGAGTTTGGCACGCCGTTTGCTGTAGTGCTGAGTGGAAAGCGAAACGACACCGGAACCAAAGGGCTTGAATTTCGAAAGGAGGCTTTGCGAGAGGTCGAAACGAGTCGGCTTTTCGTGTTGCAGGAAAGAACGAGTAACGGAACCTGATTAGGAGACGAGGACATGAAGCGGAACAAGGGCTTTACACTGATCGAGCTCATGATTGTCGTGGCGATCATTGCGATCATCGCCGCGATCGCGATCCCGCAGCTTCTGCGGTCGCGCATCAGCTCGAACGAGGTGACGGCGATCGGGACGCTGACGACGCTGCGCACCGTGCAGGCGCAGTTCCAGCAGGCGCTCTGCGTGGACCAGAACAACAACGGCATCGGCGAGTACGGCCTGCTTGAGGAACTGGCCGGCGCCATCACCTGCCGCGGCCGCACCTCGGCGCGCACGCCCGGTGAGTTCATCAGCCAGGAGCTTGGCGCGGTGGACGCGAACGGCATTGCGAGCAAGGCCGGCTACGATTTCCTGATCTACCTGCCGACGAACGCCGGCACGGCGAAGTCGGAAGGCGCGATCGGCACGGCCGGCACCGCGGTCGCCGCGGACGGCCCGTTCCAGGAAGTCATGTGGGTGTGCTATGCCTGGCCGGTGAGCCGCACCCAGACGGGCAACCGCGCCTTCTGCGTGAACCAGACGGGCACGGTCTACCAGACGGCGAACGACGGCGCGACCCAGCTCTACAGCGGGACGACGACGATCCCGGCGTGCAACGCGGCGTTCCTCACGGTTGCCGGCAACCCCGCGATCGCGAACTGCGGCGGCCGCTTCCCGAAGCTCGGCACGACCGAGAAGGGTGCGGACGGCGGAGTGTGGGTGCCTGCGAGTTGATAGCCGAAGGGCGGGAGTTCGGGGAAATGCCCCGGTCCTGCTGACGAGAGATGCACACGGGCGGTCCCGGCGAGTCGGGGCCGCCCGTTGTCTTTAACCTCGTCCTCTCCAGGTGCACTCGCGACGCAAGACGCTGCGGGCGTGAGGGATAAGGCGTCGTGACAAAATTTTGCACCGGGCGGCAAAAGCAGCGGCGAAGAGTGCAAGAATTTGGCTGGACGACCTGCTCGGCACACGCGGCAATCCGGGAATATGGCGGCGTTACTCCTTTGTGGGACAGGACTTACGAACGGCGTTGCGGATTATGCGGCGGTTTGGCACGCCGTTTGCTATAGAACAAGGCGCGGGACGACGATGAATAGAAGCATGGTTCTTTCAAGCCGCAATGAAACGAGACAAGACGTCGGCCCAGCCCAGGAGACGAGGACTATGAAGCGGACCCGGGGATTCACCCTCATCGAGCTGATGATCGTCGTGTCGATCATCGCGATCATCGCGGCGATTGCGATCCCGCAGCTCCTGCGATCGCGCATCAGCTCCAACGAGGTGACGGTGATCGGCACGCTGACGACGCTGCGCACGGTGGAGGCGCAGTTCCAGCAGGCGCGCGTCGTGGACCAGAATAACAACGGCGTCGGCGAGTTCGGGCTCTTTCAGGAGTTGACCGGCGCCGCGAAGCCGCGCGGACGCACCTCGGCCGTCGGCCTCGGCGAGTACATCAGCCAGGAGCTCGGCGCCGTGGACGCCAACGGCATTGCGACGAAGGCCGGCTACAATTTCCTGATCTATCTGCCGACGGACGGCGTCGGCCCGGCGGCGAAAGAGGGCGACATTGACCTTTCCGCGACGATTGCGGCCAACGCCGACGAGCAGGAGGTTGCGTGGTGCTGCTACGCCTGGCCGATCAGCCGGACCCAGACGGGCAACCGCGCGTTCTGCGTCAACCAGACGGGCACGGTCTACCAGAGCCCGAACGACGGGGTCAACCAGCTCTACAGCGGCACGGCCCAGATGCCGGCGCCCCAGGCGGCGTTCATCGCAGTGCCCGGCAGCCGGCCCATCACCAACCTCGGCGGACGTTTCCCCAAGCTCGGCACCACCGAGCGGGGCGCCGACGGCGGCGTCTGGGTTCCTGCGAATTGATTCCCGGCAGCGGCACGCGAGCGACCCCGAGAGGGGCCGCTTGCGGTACGGGAAAGTGCTTTTGCGGCGCAACAGACGGACGACGTTAGAACTCCGGAGGGAGTCCATGAAGGCGAGGCAGGGCTTCACGCTGATCGAGCTCATGATCGTCGTGGCGATCATCGCGATTATCGCGGCGATCGCGATTCCGCAACTCCTGCGATCGCGCGTCAGCTCCAACGAGGTGACGGCGATCGGGACGCTAACGACGCTGCGCACCGTGCAGGCGCAGTTCCAGCAGGCGCGCGTCGTCGACCAGAATTTCAACGGCACCGGCGAGTACGGCCTCATGCGCGAGCTGGCCGGCGGCGTCGTGGTCCGCGGCGGCAACACGCTCCGTCCGCCGGGGGAGTTCATCTCTCAGGAGATGGGCGCCCTTGACGCCAACGGCATCGCCTCCAAGGCGGGATACAACTACCTCATCTATCTCCCGACGAACGCGAACGGCCCGGCCAAGAAGGAAGGGGACATCCTGCCCAACACAACGATCTGGGCCGACGCCGACGAGCAGGAGGTCATGTGGTGCTGCTACGCCTGGCCGGTGAGCCGCACCCAGACGGGCAACCGCGCCTTCTGCGTGAACCAGACGGGCACGGTCTACCAGACTCCGAACGACGGGGCCAACCAGCTCTACAGCGGCACGACGCAGATCCCGGTGGTCGAGGCGGCGTTCATCGCGGTGCCGCGGAACCCGCCGATCACGAACTGCGGCGGACGCTTCCCGAAGCTCGGCACGACCGAAAAGGGAGCCGACGGCGGCGTCTGGGTCCCGGCCAGTTGACCCGGGACGCGAGGCGGGCGCTCGAACCGTCGCGGTGAAGGCCGCGACATCCACGGACCACGGAGTGCGAGGCGCATGAGGCGAAGCCGGGGCTTCACGCTCATCGAAATCACCATCGTCGTCGGGATCATCTCGATCATCAGCGTGATCGCGATCCCGCAACTCATGAGCTCGCGCCTGAGCGCGAACGAGACGATGGCGATCGCCACGCTGACCTCGCTGCGCACCGTGCAGGCGGAGTTCCGGCAGGCCTGCGTCGTGGATCAGGACAAGAACGGCGTCGGCGAATACGGCCTCCTGCAGGAGCTGGCGGGCGGCGCCGTGCCGAGGGGCGGGGTATCCGGGCGCACCCCCGGCGAGTTCATCTCCCAGCAGCTCGGCTCCGTCGCCTCCAACGGCATTGCCACCAAGGACGGCTACAGCTTCCTCGTCTACCTGCCCACCAGCGCGGGCGTCGCGCGCAACGAAGGGCAGTTCACCGTCGGACGCGGGACCGCCGCGTTCGCGCCCCTGCAGGAAACGTGGTGGTGCTGCTACGCCTGGCCGACGAATCGCGGCCAGACCGGCAACCGCGCCTTTTGCGTCAATCAGACCGGCGTCGTCTACCAGACGCTCAACAACCTGCCGACCCAGTGCTACACCGGCACGACCTTCCCCCAGGCGCAGGCCGCGTTCGTCGACGTCCCCGGCAATCCGCCCATCGCCAACCTCGGCGGACGGTTCCCGCGCCTTGGCACCACCGAAGTCGGCGCCGACGGCGGCATCTGGCTGCCGGCCAACTGAGTCCGCGCGGTTCCCCCTGCCGACATTTGCGTCCCCCGTCGCAAGAATCGGCACCGACTGCCAAACTGTCGCGCGCGACTGACAAACCGTTGTCGTCCGCGAAAGACCCCGTCCGTCGACACCCTCGCGGCGAGGCCGCGGAGGGCCTTTACTGCGGGATTCCGGGTTTTCCGCGCGATGGGCACGCCGTTTGCTGTGTAGTAAGGTGCAAGACGCAAGGACGCGCGTGATGAAGGGTTTCGCGAGAAGACGCGGGCATTCGACGGCGCACGAGAACGGAAAACCAACGGGCGGGACGAGCGCGGACGACCTGCGGTCCTGTTCGGCGAAGATGGGCGAGGGCGGCTCCCGAAGTCAGGGACCGCCCGGTGTGTCTAATGGCCCGGAGATGCAATTCCTCCTTGATTCCCCGCGCCCGGCGAGATAGCATCTGCCGGCGGAAGCCCTGCCCTCGGTGTTGTTGTGCTGCCCGTACTGGTGTTCGCTCCCGCGCGGGAGCGTGTGGATTGAAACGGCCATCAGAGTGCGGAGGCGATCATGCGGACGACGGTGCTGGCGGCGATGTTCCTGGCGGCGCTTGCGGGGTGCGGAGGCTCGGTGGGGGGCAAGTCCCCGGAGGCGACGTTCCGCCAGTGGAAGTCCGCGGTGTCGGATCGCAGCTACGGCGACGTGTGGGAGATGGTGAGCGCGGCCTCGAAGGAGCAGAAGGCGATCGAGGCGCAGCAGTTGTCGGAGGAGGCGAAGAAGGCGGAAGGCCCCGCGCGCACGGCGCTCGATTCGACGGCGCGCTTCCTGGGCATGTCGCTCGACGACATGAAGAAGCTGGACGGCCGGACGCTCTTCATCGCGGACATGAAGATGGCCGCGGAGTCGGGCCGAGACGAGTGGGACCGCATGTCCCGGGCCGAGTTCGCCCGTGCCGATGAGAAGGGCGACCGCGCCTCCGTCTACGTTCGCTTCGAGGGCCGCGAAGACCCCAACCCCATGCCCCTCGTCCGCGAGAACGGCATCTGGAAGATCGATCTCCCCGCCGTCCCGCTTCACCTGCCCAAGCCCGGCGACATCGGCTCGTCCCTGCCCGCGCCGGCGCCGGCGCCCGAGAAGTCGGCCCCGTAAGAGGCGTTTTGCCGCCCTCTCGATTCCGTGGACTTTCCCGGGAATCCCTGCAACCTTTCCGGAGGGCCGGGGTATATAGTAGTGGCGACGAACCCCGAAAAGGCAAATCCCGAGTAATCGGGAGACGCAAAGCCAAGGGGCCCGACGCTCGGAAGAAGATCGGACGTGGAGGTGCTTCCGAGCGGGGCGGCCTGGCTGCCGAAGGGAACGGCCGAGTGGCGCGGCCTGGTTTCCCGGGTGTTCGGAGGAACCGGGCTTTTCTTTTGCGGCGCATGTTGTGCTTCTTTTTCCGACGTGGAAGTGCGTAACGGAGCGATCGGAGAAGGGAGCGAGGTTCGTCGCCTCTTTGATCATCGGGCCCTTGCGACTTGTCCGCCGCGCAGGGCGCGGATCGGAAAGCCGAAGGGCTGACTTGCGGTGCGTCGGCCGCAAGGTATAATGGCCCCGGCGGATTGACGTCGGGGCGCGATGGACGTCGGGACGGGCCGCGGTCAGGGACGTTGGCGCAAATAGGGCCGGTCTCGAGGCGCTCCCTCAGCCATCACGCATGGCACCCAAGGGGAACTCGCGCCTTGAGCACCGCACACCTGCGCAACCAACTTACATCCCTCGCCGCGGCCCGTTTCATGTACGCCTTCGGCGTCGCCGACCTCGACGTCGTCCGCAAGGCCGAGCCCGACGCGCTGTCGCTTGTCCCCGGCAACTGGTCCCGCGCGATTGTCTTCGGCCTCCCGCTCCAGGACGCCGTGCTCGAATCGCTCGTCGACCGGCCGACGCCGCTCTACTTCCACAACTATCGCCAGGCCAACTACCAGCTCGACTCCGCCGCGCTCGAAGTTGCGGCGACGATTCAGCACGCCGGGTTCAGCGCGATGGCGGTCGCCGCGAGCCAGCTCATCGCCCACGACCCGATGCGCGGACACACGTCTCACCGGCTTCTCGGCTGGGCGGCGGGCCTCGGGTGGCGGGGGCGGAACAACCTGCTCGTGAATCCGTCGTTCGGCTCGCGCGTGCGATACGTCAGCGTGCTCACGGACGCGCCGATGGAGCCGGACAAGCCGCTCGAACGCGATTGCGGCAAGTGCGTCGCGTGTGTTCGCGCCTGCCCGGCCGAGGCCATCAAGGGCAAGCGCGAGGAGTTCCGCCTCGATCTCTGCTACGCGAAGCTCTGCGAGTTCGCCAGAATCCCGTTCGTCGGCCAGCATATCTGCGGCCTCTGCGTCAAGGCGTGTCATCCCTCCCATTGGCCGAAATGAACATGGGCGCTATCCACGAACCGCAACCGGTGAAGCTCTTCGTCGGAATGCTTTCGGCGAGATCGGAAGGATTCGCCGAGGCCGAGGCGATGCTTTCCGCGCAGTTCGGCCCGGCCGACGTCGCGTCGCCGGAGATGCCGTTCGGGTGGACGGACTACTACAAGGAGGAGATGGGGGAGCACCTCAAGCGGAAGTTCGTGAGCTTCGAGCGGCTCATCGCGCCTGATGCGATCGTCGAGATCAAGCGCGCGACGAACGCGATGGAGGAGACGCTTGCCGAGAAGCTTGCCGGCGGCCCGAAGCGCCCCGTCAACCTCGACCCCGGCTACCTCACGCTCTCGAAGGTCGTCCTTGCGACGACGAAGGACTATTCGCACCGGCTCTACCTCGCGCAGGGAATCTACGCCGAGGTGACGCTGCATTTCCACAAGGGCCGGTATGCGCCGTGGGATTGGACGTATCGCGACTATCAGAC
>JBBIVY010000163.1:0-6770 GCA_037439485.1 Planctomycetota bacterium
GTCTCCGCCGCATGAAATCTACCACTCTAATTTGTCACACCCTGCGTCGGCGTCGTCCGGCGGGGCCGGCCGCCACGCTCCCTCCTTATTCGGGACGGGAGATATCTGTCTTACTTCCCCCACAGCCATTCGCGGATCTCGGGGAGGTCCTGGCCGGTGCGGCTGATGTATTCACGATGCTCGACGTGCTTGTCGCGGAGCTTTGCCTTGAGGGCCGCCGCCGAAGCCGGGGGGTTCGGCAGCCGGTCGAGCACGTCCGAAACGAGGTGCCACCGGTCCATGTCGTTGCGCACGACCATGTCGAAGGGCGTCGTCGTCGTGCCCTCTTCCTTGTAGCCGCGGACGTGGAGGTTCCTGTGATTCGTCCTGCGATACGCGAGCCGGTGGATGCACCAGGGGTAGCCGTGAAACGCGAAGATAATCGGCTTATCCGTCGTGAACATCGCGTCGAATTCGCGGTCGGGAAGGCCGTGCGGATGCTCGCTCGGAGGCTCCAGCTTCATCAGGTCCACCACGTTGACGACCCGCACCTTGAGATCGGGCAGCTCCCGGCGCAGGATCGAGGCCGCCGCCAGCGTCTCGACCGTGGGCACGTCGCCCGCGCAGGCGAGGACGACGTCCGGCGAGCCGCCGTCGTTCGACGCCCAGTCCCAGATGCCGATGCCCGCGGCGCAATGCTTCACCGCGGCGTCCATGTCGAGCCACTGGATCTCGGGCTGCTTGCCGGCGACGATGACGTTGACGTAGTTGCGCGAGCGCAGGCAATGATCGGCGACCGAAAGCAGCGTGTTCGCGTCGGGCGGCAGATAGACGCGGATGACCGAGGCCTTCTTGTTGATGACATGATCGATGAAGCCCGGGTCCTGGTGGCTGAAACCATTGTGGTCCTGCCGCCAGACGTGGCTCGTAAGCAGATAGTTAAAGGATGCGATCGGCCGCCGCCAGGGGATCTCGCGCGTGGTCTTCAGCCACTTCGCGTGCTGGTTGAACATCGAATCGACGATGTGGATGAACGCCTCGTAGCACGAGAAGAGCCCGTGCCGCCCGGTGAGCAGGTAGCCTTCGAGCCAGCCTTGGCAGAGGTGCTCGCTGAGGACCTCCATCACGCGGCCGTCCGGGGCGAGATGGTCGTCGCCGGGAATGCGCGAGGCCATCCAGTCGCGATCCGTGGCTTCGAACACGGCGTCCAACCGGTTCGACGCGGTCTCGTCCGGGCCCATGAGGCGGAAGTTGCGCGCGGAGGAATTGAGTTTCATCACGTCGCGGAGGTACCCGCCGAGCACGCGCGTGGCCTCGGCGCGAACGGAGCCGGGTTTCGGCACGGCCACGGCGTAATTGCGAAACTCAGGGAGGCGCAGGTCGACGAGGAGCGCGCCGCCGTTGGCGTGCGGGTTGGCGCTCATGCGCCGCTCCCCCGCCGGGGCTAACTCCGCAATCTCGCTCACAAGCCGGCCGGTCTTGTCGAATAGCTCCTCCGGCCGGTAGCTCTTCATCCATCGCTCCAGTTCCGTCAGGTGCTCGGGCTTGTCGCCGATGCCGGAGAGCGGCACCTGGTGCGCCCGCCATGTCCCTTCAATCTGGACGCCGTCGACGACCTTCGGGCCGGTCCAGCCTTTGGGCGTGCGCAGGATGATCATCGGCCACATCGGCCGCTCGACCGCGGCGCCCTTCTTGCGCGCGGCGGACTGGATGCGCCGGATCTCGTCGAGCGAGTCGTCCATCGCGGCCGCGATGAGCTGATGCACAACGGCCGGGTCGTCGCCCGAGACGATGCGCGGGGCGTATCCGTAGCCGCGGAAGAGGTCGACCAGTTCCGCCTCCGGCACGCGCGCGAAGATCGTGGGCGCCGCGATCTTGTAGCCGTTGAGGTGCAATATCGGCAGCACGGCGCCGTCCGTGGCGGGGTTGAGGAACTTGCTGGAGTGCCAGCCGTTGGCCGCCGGGCCGGTCTCGGCCTCGCCGTCGCCGACGACGCAGAAGACCACCAACTCGGGATTATCCAGCGCCGCGCCGAAGGCGTGCGAGAGCGAATAGCCGAGTTCGCCGCCTTCGTGGATGGAGCCGGGGGTCTCGGGCGCGACGTGGCTGGGAATGCCGCCGGGGAATGAGAACTGCTTGAAGAGGCGCTTCATCCCCGGCTCGTCCCGAGAGATCTGCGGGTAGATCTCGCTGTAAGTGCCTTCGAGATACGTGTTCGCCACGATGCCCGGGCCGCCGTGGCCGGGGCCGATGATGTAGATCGCGTTGAGGTCGCGCTCCTTGATGCAGCGGTTGGCGTGAACGTAGAGGAGATTGAGCCCCGGCGTCGTGCCCCAGTGGCCGAGGAGGCGCGATTTGACGTGCTCGATCTTCAGCGGCGTCTTCAAGAGCGGGTTGTCCAGCAGGTAGATCTGCCCCACCGACAGGTAGTTCGCCGCGCGCCACCACGCGTCCATCTTCCGCAGCAATTCAGGAGAAAGCGGTCCCGCCATGCGAATGCCCTCCGATAGCCCTGGTTTCCTTGTCTCGTCCAGCCTACCGCTTTCCCCCGGCCTGTCAAGCTGGGTAATCCCGCAGAACGCGCATTGGATTCAGGGAAAAGCCACATACCCCTCCGCCGCGCAGTCAGAATCCGGCCGATTCAGCCGAATCAGCGCCCCTCGGCACGATGCTTCACAGCTCCGCGCATCAAGGCCCCGCTGAGGCCTACCTCCTCGATGGTTTCGACAAGCCATATCCCCTTTCGCCACAGTATCCGGATTCGCCCGATTCCCGGCAGCCCGTCGAAAAGCCATTGCGCCCGGGCGGTCGGATTGATACGGTGGTCTTCAGTCGGATTTCGGCCCCTGCCCCGGAGCGACATGCCATGAAACTCGGGAAGTTCATCGCGCCGATCTCGATTATGCTCTTCCTGGCAGGGACGTTCATCGGGGCCTACTATGTCCGCAAACACATCCTCGAGATGCACATGCTCGCGGCGATGGCGGTGAACGACGGAGAGACGATCCGGAGGCTGGCGGCGGCGTGGCCGTCACCCGTGAATGCGCGGAGCTTCTCCTCTCGAAAGGCGCCGAGATTGACGCCGTGAATCAGGCCGGGATCACCCCGCTGGCGGTAGCCCGGGCTCACAATCTCCGCAACCCGTCCGCCGACGTGTCGGATCGGCTGGCCCGGTTGATCGCCCTCCTCCGTGCGCACGGCGCAAAAGAGTAGCTCCCTCGGTTTCCCGTTGTGACGGCGGCGGCGAGGCGTATAATCTGCGGGACGGGACGGACATCCATTAAGGAGAAGCATCGTGAGATCGATCGTAAGGCTTTCGGCGTGGGCACTGGTTGTTTCGGCGGCGTGCGTGGCGTGGGGCGAGACGCCGGAGGTCAATAAGGCCGTGCAGGAACCCGCGGCGGTGACGCTGAAAAAGGGCGACCGCGTCGCGATCGTCGGCGATTCCATCACCGAGCAGAAGCTCTACTCGCGATACATGGAGGATTACTTCGCCGCGTGCGCACCACAGCTCGATCTCTGGTGCGTGCAGCTCGGCTGGGGCGGCGAGACCGCGGCGGGATTCCTGGGCCGCATGGACGTCGACCTCCTCTCCTTCAAGCCCAGCGTCGTCACCACCTGCTACGGGATGAACGACGGCGGATACGGGCCTTACCGGGACGGGACCGGCGCGTCCTACGAACGCGCGATGCGGATGCTCATCGAGAAGACGAAGGCCTCGGGCGCGCGCATCGTCGCGGGGACGCCGGGGGCCGTCGACACGAGGTATTACGGCCGGGGCGGCGCCGGGGCCGCGGATATCTATAACGTCACGCTCGAGAAGCTGGGCCAGATTGACCGCAAGCTCGCCGGCGAGCTGGGCGTCGGCTTCGCGGACGTTCATGCGCCGATGATGAGCGCGATGACCGCGGCGAAGGCGAAGTTCGGCGCGGACTTCGACGTCTGCGGGCGCGACGGCGTCCATCCCCAGGCCGACGGGCACCTCGTCATGGCGTATGCGCTGCTCAAGGGCCTCGGCCTCGACGGGAACCTGGGCACGATCACCCTCGACATGGCGGGCAAGGCCGAGGCGACCGACGGACACAAGGTCGTCGCGACGGAGCCGGGCTCGGCCGAGATCGAGAGCGCGCGGTATCCGTTCTGCTTCACCGGCGACGAGAAAAGCTCGTCCGGCACGCGGAGCATTCTGCCGTTTGTGCCGTTCAACGCGGAGCTCAACCGCCTGACGCTCGTGGTGAAGAACCTGAAGGCCGAGAAGGCCAAGGTGACCTGGGGCGCCGAGTCGAAGGAGTTTGCCCGCGCGGAGCTGGAGAAGGGAATCAACCTCGCGGCCGAGTTCCCGGAGAATCCTTTCTCGGATGCGTTCAAGAAGGTGGACGCCGCGGTCGCCGCGAAGCAGGCGTTCGAGACGACGATGGTCAAGCAATGCTTCCACGACCCCGCGCTCACGGGCCGGATGATTTCCGACGACCCCGAGGCCGCCGCCGCGGCGAAGACGGTCCTCGCGAAGCTCCAGGCGAAGCAGGACACCCTCGCCAAGGCCGTCCGCGAGGCGGTGGTGCCGGTGAAGCACAAGATCGTCGTTGCTGCGGAGTAGCTTTCTCGTAAGGGGGACCCATGTGTCCCCCCGCGCTTCTCTTTGCTGGAGGGCCTCGCCGATGACGGAGATGACCGACTCCCCGCGCGGCTTTGGCTGGAAGCTGCTGTTCGCGCTCAACGGCATCGTCGTCGCGGGCTTCGCGGTCGGGTGGGGCTATGTTGCGCTGGTCGTGCCGCTGGACGCGCAGATGCGGGTCACGGAGATTGACCGCGCGGGCGTCATCAACGAGGAGGCGCTCCAACAGAGCTATCCGCAATTGGCGGACAGTGTCCGCGACAGGCTGGGCCCATGGATTGCCGAGAAGGACCATCACGCCGCGCTGTTCTTCGCCGGGCTCGGCACGCTCGTTGCCGCCGTCAATTGCGCGATGGTGTTCCTGTGTCGGCCGAAAAAGACCGAGGACGCTGAGACCACAGACAGGCAGAGAATAAGCCCGTAACGAGCGACGCAGTTCGAGGGGGCAAGGCGAGCATGATGAGGTCCTATGTTGTCGCCACAATTCTATCCTGCCTGGCATGTGGTTGTGTCGGCAGCCCGGACAAGGCGGAGCCCGTGCGGGAAGAGCCACAGGATCTCCTGCGACTGGAGACCCACAGTGAGAAAGACCGCATCGACGTGTGGGTTGTCGGCGCGCTCATGGGCCGCATGCACAACCTTCAAACCGACGCCTTCCGTATCGCCACGATCGAGGCCAGGCGCGACGGCAAAGAGGTCCTCGCGACCCATGTCTTCGTGCAAAGCCAGGACGCGAGCAAGTACGGCCCTTATGTGTCTATTGCCGTCGACGCGGGGGAACTCAAAGGGATCGTGCGTCTTGACGCGACCATCCTGTACCGAGGGACTCATTATGAGTTGCACGGGACCTACAGAGCCCCCCGCGATAATAATGAGGACCGCAGGTGGATCACGGTCAGCCAGGAGATACGGCCGAGGTAGAGAAGCATCAGACAAATAGGGACGCAGGCTATTTATTCTGCGTCATAGCGCAGAGATTTGGCGAATTTCCGCTGTTTGCTGTTTTGGTTTAAAATAGCCTGCGTCCCTATTTTAGGGCTGATCGGCAAGGGGTGGCGAGGCGATACCCCCTCCTCCGACGGGAGAGGGAGAAAAAAGGGAGACGGAGATATGTCGAAGAAGCGGGTGCTCGTGGCGGGGTGCGGACGGATGGGGTCGTCGCACGCGCAGGCTTACAAATCCATCGACGGGTTCGAGGTCGTGGGGCTGGTGGACGTGAGGCCCGAGACGTCGAAGAAGCTCGCGGAGGCGCTCGGAGGAAACGTCGCGACGTTTACGGACCTGGCTGCGGGACTCGCGGCGGCAAGGCCGGACGTCGTGGCCATTGCAACGCTGCCCGACACGCACGCGGCGTTCGCGATCCAGGCCCTCGAGGCGGGCGCGCACGTGTTTCTGGAAAAACCCATCGCCACGACAGTCGCCGACGCCCGGCGCGTGGTGGCGGCCGCGGTGAAGGCGAAGCGGAAGCTGCTCATCGGCTACGGACTGCGCCATCATCCGTCGTGGAAGAAATTCATCGAGATCGCGCGGACGCTGGGCAAGCCGCTTGTCATGCGCATGAACCTCAACCAGCAGACGAAGGCCGACAACTGGGGCATTGCGAAGGGCATCCTGAAATCGGCCTCGCCCCTCCTGGATTGCGGCGTTCACTACGTGGACGTGATGTGCCAGATGACGGAGGCCAAGCCGGTGCGCGTGTCGGCCATCGGCGCGCGGCTTTCGGACGAGATTGCGCCGGCGATGTTCAACTACGGGCAGCTTCAGGTCGCCTTCGACGACGGCTCGGTCGGCTGGTACGAGGCGGGCTGGGGGCCGATGATGAGCGAAACGGCCTACTTCGTCAAGGACGTCGTCGGGCCAAGGGGGTGCGTGAGCATCGTCCCGGCGCACCCGGGCGGGCCGTCGAACTCCGGCGACCTCAAGTCGCACACGAGCGCCCAGACGCTCCGAGTCCACTACGCCGAGCTCGCCGCGGACGGCGGCTTCGCCCGGCAAGACGAACTTGTCGACCTCTCCGACGAGCCCGATCATGATGCCCTCGTCCGCCGCGAGCAGGAGTTCCTGCTCAAGGCCATCGACGAGGATCTGGACCTGACGCAGCACATGGAAGACGCCGTCAACACCCTCCGCATCGTCCTCGCCGCGGACAAGTCGGTGCGCACGGGGAAGACCGTGA
>JBBIVY010000164.1:0-5037 GCA_037439485.1 Planctomycetota bacterium
GGCATCGACAGCAACGTCATCGACCTCTGGCGCTCCAACGGCCACGAGGACCTCCTGCCTGTCCAGGAACTCGCCATCCAGCGTTGCGGCGTCCTGAAGGGGCACAACATCCTGGTCGTCTCGCCCACATCCTCGGGCAAGACCTTCGTGGGCGAACTGGCAGCTGCCCGCATGGCCCGCCGGAGCCGCCGGGTAGTCTACCTCGTCCCGCAGAAAGCCCTGGCCGAGGAGAAGTTCGAGGACTTCCGCAGGAAGTACGGGCCACTCGGAATCCGGGTCGTCATCTCGACGCGGGACCGGAAGGAATACGACCGCGACATCAACCGCGGCCGCTTCCACATCGCCGTGATCGTGTTCGAGAAGATGCAGGGGCTTCTCGTGAACAGCCCTGCGCTCCTGAGCAAGGTCGGGCTCGTGGTGGTGGACGAACTGCAGATGGTCGGCGACAAGATGCGCGGCCCGAAGCTCGAAATCCTCCTCACCAAGATCAAGACGGCGCCGGGCAGCCCCCAGGTTGTGGGGCTCTCGGCGGTGCTGGGCGGCACCGAGGCCCTTGCCGACTGGTTCGGGGCGAGCCTCTGCACCCAGGACGCGCGTCCCGTCGAGCTACGCAAGGGCGTGCTCTGCAACGGCCGCTTCCGCTACCAGGAGCACAATAGCGGCCGCGAGGGCGTGGAGGAACTCGCCCCGGCAGTGGAAGGCCAGTCTTCCCTCGTCACGCAGGTTAAGGCGTTCGTGGAAGCCGGGGAACAGTGCCTCGTCTTCTGCCGCAGCAAGAAAGAAACCCTGGACACCGCCCGGGCGCTCGCGCGGACGCTTCCCGCCGTTCCAGCCGAGCGGGCCCTGCTCGACGTCCGCGACCTCGACGACTCCCAGGGTCGGGACGTGCTCGCAAACCTTCTCGGACGCCGGGTCGCCTACCACAACGCCGACTTGGACTGGGACCAGCGGCACGTCATCGAGAAGTGGTTCCGCGAAGGCGAGATCGCGGTGATCTGCGCGACGACGACGCTCGCCATGGGGATCAACCTCCCCGCCCGCAACGTCTTTATCGACACCGAGCGCTGGCACCGCGACGAATACGGGAACTGGACCACGGTGCCGATTAGCCAGGCGGAGTACGAGAACATGAGCGGCCGGGCGGGCCGTCTCGGGTTCGAGGACAATTTCGGACGGGCGATCATTGTCACCGACAGCGAATGGGACGACCGGGTCTTCTACGAGCAGTTTGTCGAAGGCGATCTCGACCCCATCGAGCCGGCGCTCATCGGCGATCCCCTGGACCACCACGTCCTGAACCTCGTCGCCTCGAAGCTCTGCCGCACCGAGGCGGAGATCCGCGACCTGCTGCTGTCATCCTACACCGGCGAGACCTGCTGGCGCGGCGGCGAACGGGAGGCGGAATTCGACGAGAAGCTGTCCAAGGGCCTCCGGAAGTGCCTCGACGGCGGGCTCATCGAAAAGGCGGATGGCGGTCTCGTCGCGACGCGGTTGGGACAGCTTGCCGCCGTGAAGGGCGTCACCGTCGACACGGCCATCGCGATGGCGGACTTCGCCCGCAACAACCGGAAGGCTGCGTCCGGCATCCACCTGCTGGAGATCCTCTTCCTGCTGACGGGCACCGATGACGGCGAAGAGGTGTGGTTCAATTTCAGCACGCAGGAGTACGAGTCGGAGCACTACCACCGCCTGATGGCCCGCGAGTACGCCTCGCTTCCCCCGGCCGCCCGAGCGCGGCTGGCCTGGCTTCAGGACCCGCGGAGCCAGCGGTATGAATCCACCAAGCGAATCAAGAAGACCCTGCTGCTCTACGAGTGGGTCATGGGGACGCCGACCCGCGAACTCGAAAAGCGGTTCTTCTGCTTTTCCGGCAGCGCCCAGGGGCTTGCCACGGAGTTCGCGTGGCTGGCGGAGACGTTCAGCGCCGTGGCGAAGATCTGCGGATGGCCCGAGGAGGTCGTCAAGGAACTGCGCGACCTATCCGATCGGCTCGTGCATGGCGTGCCCGAGGCCGGGGTGGAGGTCGCCGGGATAGACGTCCGGGGCCTGGGCCGTGGGCGGGTGATGTCGCTCATCGAGCACGGCGTCAGCACCCTCGCGGGCGTCGCGAGCGCATCGCGCGACCTCCTGGAAAAGCTCATCGGGAAACGGGTCGCTGTGCGGCTGCTCCGTCGTGTCGCGTCCGTCCAGCGCCGGCGGCAGCTCCAGAAAGAAGAGCCGGCTTCCGAGAAGCCAAATGGGGACGAAGAGTCCACCAACGTCGAGGCCGAGTGGACCGACACGGTCCCGCCGTCCGACGACATGGGCGTGTCGTACAAGTCGGCCGCGAAGGTGCTCATCGACGGCCGGGCCGACAAGCGCCGGCACCGCGTCGTGATCGACAGCGCCGAGGCCTGGCTCACAGAGCAGTCGTTCGAGGCGGTACTGAAGTTCGCCGTGGCCGCGAAGACCACGGACCTCGGATGGGTGTCGTCCGCCGGCCTGGGCGGCCCCGACACCTACTACCAGGTCGTCCGCCGGCTGAAGCAGGACCTCGAGGCCGCCGGCATAGACCCGGAGCCGCTGATTGAGAACAGCGGCGCAAAGCAGTACCGCCTTTCGGTCCCGCCCGCGAACGTGACCATCGACGCCGACATGGTCGCACGCCACTTCCCCGAGGGCGCACCCCTCCTGGCCAGGCTTGGGAGCAACCCCAAGAAATCGCCGTAACTCCTTTCTCCAAGCCGCTTTACTCAGTCTGACAAGACCCTGACAAGACCCTGACAAAAGTCGGGGTCTTTTTGTCAGTACGCCGTCAGTACCTCGTCATACCCATCCTCCCCTGGCCGTGAGAGAATCGGTCCGTCAGTTGGCGGCGCGCCGTGTGTCGCCCGAAACGGTCCAGATTCTGAGGAGGAGCCATGACCACTGTCGCGATGGCCGCGTCTCTGCCGCCTGCACGGAGACGACTGGTGAAAATCATGCAGGTGCTCAACTTCGGCCGGATCGAGGGGCTCATCGTCCGTCATGGCGAGCCGGCTTTCGATCCGCGCCCGCGCATCGTGCGCGAGGTGAAGTTCGCCGGAGAAAATGGCCCTCGTCCCGAGTCGGCCAAGGAGGACTTCATGCTGAAGGCGGAGGTCCAGGAGCTGTTCGCCCAGATGGAGGCGATGGGCGACGGGGTCATCCGCTGCATCGAGGTCAAGCACGGCCTGCCGTTCAAGATGACCGTGGAGGAGGACGCCGCCTAAGAAGGGGTTCGGCTCCCCAGCATAGTCCAGTCCTTACTACTGTCACCAGACAACTAACCGGCCACGAAGTGGAGGCGTTGTGGGTGCCGCTGATGCGGCAGACCTGCAACGCCTCCGCTTCTCTCGGTCGCTGCTTCCGTCGGCATCCACACGCCTCCAAGCCAAGGAGGCAAAGATGCAAAGCGACGCGAAGCAGGTCGAGATCAACGAGTTCGCGGAAAGGTTCATCCAGAAGACGGCGAAGGGCCTGGTCGGAAAGGCGGGCCTGACGGAGTCGGACATCGAGGACATCCAGCAGGATATGAGACTGGCGCTGCTGCAGCACCTGCAGGACTTCGACCTGTCGAGGGGGCACGTCAACAAGTTCATCGCCTGCGTTGTCCGGACCCAGGCTAAGAAGATCATCGAGTACCGCCTGTGCGACATGCGGGACCCCAAGCGCGAGGAGTTCTCGCTCGACGACAAGATCCCCAGGTCCCCGTTCCAGGAAGCCACGTACGGGGATCTCACGAGCGGGAAAGAGGATACCCGGCGTCCCATCGTCCGCAGTGAGCGCGACCGGCGCGACATGGAGATCGACGTTGCGACGATGCTCGCCAAGCTGCCCAAGAAGGTCCGCAGGCTGTGCGAGCTGGTGAAGACCATGACCGTCCGCGATGCGGCCAAGCGCCTGAAGATGCCGGAGGTCAAGGCATACCAGGAGATTCATGGGCTGCGCGACCGGTTCCGGAGGGCCGGCCTCGAAGATTATTTGGGGCATCCTCGATGACGGTGACGGTTCGTCGGATACGTAAGTAATGTCCCCCCGCGTAGAACGGCGCTTGACGCCAGCGGGGCATGGAACCGGAGGGGGCCGAAGGGCCGCTTCCAGGGCTGGGCCGCCCAGGCGCTCGATGGTTGGGGCGCACTGGGCGGCCCGGTCAATCTCAAAAGGAGGAGAAGCGCATGTCGGAGCAGCACCTTTCGCGCCTGACGGCCACGCGACTTGCGACCCTTCGGTCCTGCCCGCGGCAGCACTACTATCGCTATGAACTCGGCCTCTCGCGGAAGAAGGACGCCGCGGCGCTGAGGCTCGGGGCAGCGTTCCATGCGGGGCTCGAGGCCAAGAACAAGGGCGCGTCGGCCGAGCGCGCCATCACGGACGCGACCGCGGGCTACGACCGCATCCCCGAGTGGACGGACGCGACGGAATGGGCCGTCGAGCACGAGACGGTCAAGGCCCTTCTTGCCGGCCATTTCTGGCGCTACGAGAAGGATGACATCGAGATCGTCGCGTCGGAACTCGTCTTCGACCTGCCCCTGGTCAATCCCGACTCCGGGGCGAAGAGCAGGACGTTCTGCCTGGCCGGCAAGATCGACGGCATCGCCGAGGTCGACTACCAGCGCGTCGCGGTCCTCGAGTACAAGACGTGCGGCGAGGACATCGGCCCGGATTCCGATTACTGGCTGCGCCTGCGCTGCGACCTGCAGATCTCGCAATACGTCCTCGCCGGCCGCGCGATCGGCTACGACATCTCCACCGTCCTCTACGACGTCACCCGCAAGCCGGCGATCCGGCTCAGGAAAGACGAAACGCCCGAGGCATTCGGCGAGCGGCTCCTCACCGACATCGGGGACCGGCCGGACTTTTATTTCCAGCGCCGCGAGGTCCCCCGCCTCGCCGACGACCTGATCGAATTCCAGCACGAATTGTGGCAGCAGGCCCAGCAGCTGATCGAGAGCCGCAGGCGCGAGCGGTGGTTCCGCAACGTCAACCGCATGACGTGCTCGATGTGCCAGTTCTCGGAGTTGTGCTTCCAGCGAATCC
>JBBIVY010000164.1:5137-6711 GCA_037439485.1 Planctomycetota bacterium
ATCCGCAAGGTCGATGGCGTCGCGACCTGGGATGACCTGCGCGATGCGCTCCATGCGCCCGGGTGGGACGAGGTTAAGACCCTCGTCATCGACAGCGCCACGAAGGCCGAGGAACTCGCCGTCGCCTGGGTGGTGAAGACCATCCCGCACGAGAAGGGCAACAAGGTCGAGCGCATCGAGGACTACGGCTACGGGAAGGGCTACCAGCACGTCTACGACGCCTTCCTCACGCTCCTCGGCGACCTCGACGCGCACGTCCGCGCGGGCAGAAACGTCGTGCTGATCTGCCACGACTGCACCAACTCCGTCCCCAACCCCGCGGGGGAGGACTGGCTCCGCTACGAGCCGCGCCTCCAGAGCGCGGGGAGCGGCAAGGCCTCCATTCGCCTGCGCACCCGGGAGTGGGCCGACCACATGCTGTTCCTGGGCTACGACGTGGACGTGAAGGACGGCAAGGGCCGGGGCTCGGGGACGAGGACCATCTACCCCTGCGAGCTGCCGCACTGCATGGCGAAGAGCCGCACGATGGCCGAGCCCGTGCCGCTCGTGAAATTCGACACGGCGCTCTGGAAGAAGCTGCTCGGCACGAACGACTGAACCCCCTGAAAGGAGAACACGGATGCTACCGAATCGCGAAGGACTGTTTCACGCGTACCCGGCGTCGATCGGCATCGACGAGATCGGGGACCACAAGCTGGCCACGTGCGTCATCAACTTCTCGCTCTTCGAGGAGATGATCGACGGCCAGTGGCAAAGCTGCGAGGACGAGTCGCTCGACATCACCGGCTGGTTCTTCCTCGAGAAGAAGGACGGCTCGGTCAACTCGGCGACCATTGACTCGCTCAAAGCGGCGCTCGGCTGGGACGGGCGGGACATGTTCTGGCTGCAGGACACCGACCTCAGCCAGCAGCCCGTCCAGGTGCGGCTCGCCTTCGAGGAGTACCAAGGCAAGAACCGCATCAAGGTGAAGTTCCTGAACCCCTACGGGGCCGCGCCGACGGGAGGCGTCACGAAGGCCGACGAGGGGAAACGCCGCGCCCTCAGCGCCCGCCTGGGGGCGAAGTTCCGGGCGCTGGCCGGTGGGACGCCCGCGCCGGCGCCGAAGCCCGCGGGCAAGCCCACACCCCCGGCCAAGTCCCCCGCGCCGCCCGCGAAGAAGCCCGTCCCCGAAAGCACGATGCAGGCGGCCTGGGCGGCGTTCTCGATGTCGTGCAAGCCGGACTGGTCGAAGGAGCACATCGAGTCCGAGTGGTTCCGCATCCTCGGCGAGATGTTCCCGGGGAAGAAGGTCGAAGATCTCACCCCCGCCGACTGGGGCGTGATGCTCGCCGACGGCCCGTCGAAGATCGTGCCGTTCTGAACGAGGCGTGTGTGGAATTCAGGGGGAGGGTACGGGGATGGAGATCGCACTACCGTACCCTCCCAGCCTGAACCGCCACTACCGCTTCGTCGGCCGGCGCGTGCTAATCAGCTACGAGGGCCTGGCGTTCCGGGAAGCCGTGCGCTCGGCCCTCGTCGCCGCAGGCGTGACGCCGATGACGGGGCCGCTGAAAGTGGAGATCGACCTTTACCCG
>JBBIVY010000165.1:0-6600 GCA_037439485.1 Planctomycetota bacterium
TTTTCTCTGTACGGCAATGCGCACGGTGTAGTCGGCCTCCATTTGGCAAATCTCTGCGGTTTTCGATGTGCGTTAATTGACTCGTTTGGGACCGACCGGGGCGGAGGATTTGACCTAAGTCAAGGTTGGCATGTCGTAGTGGCTCATAACAACCGTCTTTGCGCTTCGTGGGTCGCTTCGCGCTGTTCGAACAAGGCGCGAAGCAGGACGGTATTCACGTTGAGGAAGCGCCATTGGGCCCCGTCCCGCTGTGCTTCTGCGCTCCCCGCTTGCCCCCGGGCCCCCCGGCGAGTTTCTTCTGAAGATAACAGATCGCCCGGAGATACTCCTCCTCTTTGCCAAGGTGTTCGATGATGAACGGCATCTCCGGACTGGCCTTTTCCGCCAGTTCGGCGTAGCGATTCAAATTGACCGCGCCGCCGCCGCAGGTGGTTTCTTTCAGGTTGAACGTGAGGACTCGTTCCAGCCGAACGTCCTTCACATGGCAGCTCTTGATGTGCGGGCCGAGCAGTTCGAACGCGTGTTCCATGAACGCCGTATTGAAGAAGTACTTGTCCGGAGAGGAGATCATGTTCACCAGATCCATGTGCACGGCAAACGCCGGATGGGCGATTTCGTCTTTCAGCTTCAGACAATCTTCCGGCGAATCCGGCGCCATCCAGGGCATGGGCTCCAGGGTATAGAAGGTCCTGCGAGGGTCGACCGCTTCCAGGATGCCCCGCACCGTTTCGACCATTCTCTTCCGGAAATCCGGATCGTAATTGGAGGCGTATCCGCCGTCCCAGACTTCGCCTTCCGTCCCGGAGATGTTCACGCAGCAGTTTGCGCCGAGGCGCTCCGCAAGGCGAAGCTGTTCGACCGATTTCTCCAGCGCCTGTTTCCGGGCTTTCGGGTCGCTCGACATCGGGTTGGACCAGGCGCCGACTTCCGCGATCGTCAGGTCATACGCGCCGGCGGCCTTGGCATACGCGTCGATGTCGGAACTCTTCGCGCGGTAGTCCAGCGGAAACACAACGGCCCGCAGCCCCAGGGCGTGATGCTTTTCCGCCCACTCCGTCGGGGAAGAATGAGACAATGCAGCGGCGATTCCAAGTCGCATATCGAACGCCCCTTCAACTAATAATGTCCAAGTTTGAATGCGGTCTTCATGGCCTCTTCGAAACGGGCGGCCTCTTCCTCGTAGACCTCATCGGGAACAAGGCCGTTCCAGGTGGAGCACGAGGGAAGCAACTCGGCGCCCTGCGCTACGTCCGGGTCGGTGCAGGCATGGTCGTTCCGGAATTCCTCACGGGCTCCCGGATCGCGGAAGTCGGGGACCTGGAGCGGGATGCTGCCCCGCAGGATGGACCGGTAGGCGAATATCCCGGGAAGCCCCATGTCCAGCGCCTGGTAGACGTCGATCCCCATGTCGAAAGCGACCGGGTCGCCGGTGATCGCGCCAAGGAAGAACTCCGTGACATAGGCCACGCCGCGGTCGAGCGGGCCGGCGATCCTGCGGAACCGGTCCTGAATGTGCGGGCTCTCCGGCCGGTAATCTTCCGACAGGAATTGCGCCGTCTTTTCGCCTTCCTTCCGGACATGAAGATCGCCGAGTTCGTGCTCCATGCTGCCGGTCGTTCCGATCAGGCGGACGCTTGAGTGGAACGGGTGTTTCAGATTGCCGTTCACGCTCTTGGCGATGGAATCGTCGCTGAGTCGCATGATCTCCATGGCGTTGCTGCCGCTTCTTGCGCCGTGCCGCGCCATGTAGTCGCAGCGCGGGCTTTCCAGCCCGATCACGGATTTCGGGCGCGCCCCCGTGATGAACAGCATGGGACCGATGCTGTGAGTACAGTAGAACGTGGAAGGCACGTGATTGCGCCAGTGATCGCGCCGGCCGCGGGTCAGCAGGTGCCAGCGGCCGGAGCAGTCGTTGATGAAGTCGCTCTCGATCTGGACCGCCGAGCCGATGTCGCCGAGCCGATAGCGGCGGCGCATCTCGAGGGTCTGCTCGGCATAACAGTAGTTCTCGGCATAGCGGTATATCTTCCCGCTTCTTTCGACCGCTTCGCACAACGCGACCGCTTCCGCCGGGGTCTGGACCGGCATGACTTCGCTCAGCACGTGCTTCCCGTTCTGGAGGGCCTGGATCGCATAGCGGGCGTGCTGGTTTGCGTAGTTGGCGATGATGACGGCGTCGAAGTCCGCCCGGAGGAAGGCGTCGGGGTCCGTGAAATACGCGATGCCGCGGTGTCCCTGCTCCTCCATCTTCTCTTTGACTCTGCGGATCTGCGGTTCGTAGAAGTCGCAGATCGCCGAGACTTCGGCAAAAGGATGGTCGAGCAGGGTCTCGGTGGCGAACGTCAAGCCGCGGGTTGCGCCGAGAATACCGACCTGCGCCTTTCCTGTTCTTTTCACAAAAACACCCTTTCTCGGATTGGACCGTTTTGGCCATAACCGGCAAACCGGCAGCAGGCCGGGACGCGAAGGCGCTTCCCCATGGGGCTGAGAGCCGAGGGACCTGTCCGGGCCCCCTTAGAGCCGGAAGAACGTCGCGGCGTTCTCGTAACAGAACATGCGGACCTGCTTCATCGCGGGCAGGTAGCCGCGGACAAGCTGGATGACGTCCTCGAACGGGTCGCCGTCGAAGCCCGCGAACCAGCCGGGGCCGTCGGTGCCGGCCATGATCTTGTGGTGGCCGCCGAGGCGCTCGGCCATCTCGAACAGCGGCGAGTAGAACCCCAGCCAGGACGGCTCCACGTAGCAGTTCTTGAACGACGTGGCAAGGAACACGGACTCTTCCATCGTCGAGCCGTGGCCGACAATGAAGCGCACGTCGGGCCGCTTCTTCAGCAATGCGTGGAAGCAGATGGCGCTGTGCCCCGGCGTCGGCTGCGTGTGCGTGATGACGTAGAGGCCGCGCTCCGCCGCCACGTCGAGCGTCGGGCCGAAATTCTCCTCCGTGATCGGCAGGTTCAGCGCCGTGGGGTGAATCTTGATGCCCGTCACATCCGGGTGCGCGTCGAGGAACGACTTCATCCGCGCGAGGTAGTCGGAATCGTTCACGTCGGTCCAGTAGGAGAGCTGCACGCGCTTGCCGTATTTCTTCTTCAGCGCGAATGCCTGCTCGTTCATCGCGTCCGCGCCCGGCCGCGACGGCATGGAGAGGATGAGGTTCATCCCGTCAATGCGCCCCGTGTCGAGGAGCGCCGCCGCGTGGAGCTTCGCATCGCCCTTCCCCAGCCCGCCCGCGTGGAAATGCGCGTCGAAGAACTTGATGCTCGACATCGTCGGTCTCCCTGGAATTGGCCCGGTCCCCGGCGGATTTTAGCACCGCAACGTGTCGCCCGTCAAACACAAAGGCCCGAATCGCCTTGACGCATCGCCTCGGCGACTCTCCCCCACGATTTCACCTTGTCGACCGGGGCGCAGCCGATATAATCCCGGCGGAATGAGACGCATCGGGCGCCTCGAAGCGTTCAGCGGAGGCCGTGTCATGCCGCGTTCTCTCAAGGTGCTTTTCGCCGTGGTCCTGGCCGCCGCGGTCTGCCAGGCGGCCGACCGTCCCGACAATCCCAAGGAGCTTTCGGAGCGGTTCAAAGGCCCCCAGGTCGACATCGTCAAGGTCGACGCCGACGCCGGCATCCGGGCGGGCGCCCAGAAGGACGTCAACCTCGGACGCGAGGCCACGCTCGAAGTGAAGAATTACGAGGACACCCCCCAGTGGGGATGGGTCCTTCAGCGGGTTCTCCTCCGCTTCAAGCTCGACGGCGTCGATCCGAAGAGCCTGGAGAAGGCGTACCTGTGCCTCTATGGGAACCTCGGCGACGGCACGGTTCCGGTGAAGGTCGACATCCTGGCGCTGGCGGACAAGGACGAGGGCTGGCAGGAGATGAAGGTCACGTGGAACACGGCCCCCAAGCCGGACGAGAAGCCGGTCGGGGAGATCACGTTCACCTACGTCACCCAGGGGGAGATTCGCCAGACCGACGGGCGCTGGCACATTTCCACGGACATCGGCCCGGCAATCAAGGCGAAGCTGACCCGCGGGGCGAAGACGGCGAGCTTCCTGCTGACGACGACGATCAAGGAGGAGGCCGTCCTGTATACGAAGGAACACCCCGCCGGCGCGGAGCGATCGCCGAGGCTGGTGGTCCTCAAGAAGAAGTGACGCTTTCGCCCGCTCATTCGCGCATGCAGCACTTCTTGTATTTCTTGCCGCTGCCGCAGGGGCACGGGTCGTTGCGGCCGATCTTGCTGCCGGCCCGGACGACCGGCCTGGGCTTGCCGGAGGAGGCATCCGCGTAGCCGTCACGAAGCGCCGCGGAGTAGGCGCCGAGCAGACGCCCGCCGCCCAGACGGCCTTCGGTCTCGAGCCACGCCAGGAAAGCCCCGGCGAGCCCGGGCACTTCCTTTCGAACAGGCTCGGGGACGGCCAGCCGCGCCACAGAGCCCAGGAGCGCCGCCTTCACGTCCGGCTCTTCGATCTCATCGGGCTCGACGCCCCGGTTCTCGCACGCCGCCTTCAGGAAGACCACGAGCACCTGCCCCGCCGAGTCCCGCGTCTGGGCCGAGAAAGGCCCGAGTCCGTCGGTGAGGCAGAAATCGCTCACCCAGTTTTCGATCTTTTCGAGGGTATACGGGCCAAGCATCGAGTCTCCTCATGGGTGCTTCCGTCTCTTCGCCGCGCCGCCGACCCCGTCAGGATATCTCAGCCTCCGCCATCGTGGCAAGAAGAAAGCCGCGCAGCAGGATGCCGCGCGGCGTCTGGAGGACAATGGTCGGGGCGGTGGGATTTGAACCCACGGCCTTCCCGATTCCATCGGGACGCTCTAGCCAAGCTGAGTTACAAGAGTCGGGGCGGTGGGATTTGAACCCACGGCCTTCTGGTCCCAAACCAGACGCTCTAGCCAAGCTGAGCTACGCCCCGGGCGTGGAAGTCGTTGGGACGCCCGCTTCGCGCGCTACTGCATCGCGTCGCGGCCGGGAACGCGGACGGCGTCGAGGCTGATGAAGAATCGGCGCGAGGCGTCGGCGCGAAGGGTGGCGTCGGTGCTGTCGCCCGGGACGCCCGTCTTCGGAGTTTCGCCCACCACGGGGTCCTTCTCCTGCCAGACGGCCCGACCGTCCTTGGTGGAAATGACCTTCACCGTGCATGAGATCTTCGTCCCCGTCACCCTCCCCCGGGTCGGCAGCGTGAACACCCCGCCCCGCTGCTCGTCGTAATCCGCCACCAGGAGCCGCGACAGCTCGGCGCCGCGCGCGTCGTTCCGGTCGGTCAGCACCACCGACAGCACGCCCTCTTCATCAAGCTTCTTCCGCAAGTGCGCGGCGATCTCCGCCTTCACCTCCTCGGCCTTCGCCAGGCGCACCGACTTGACGTTGATCACCAGTCCCATCACTCGGTTCTCGGCGACGTTGGAGCAGGTGTCCTCGATCTTGCGGCGCAGCGTGCCGTCGTTCGGAGACACGTATTGCTTGGCGAGGTCGAAGAAACCACGGGCCTCGGCGACCTTGCCGCCGTCCAGGGACTTCATGCCGGCGTCGTAGGCCTCGAGGACCCACGTTTTCTGAACGGCCTCCACCTGCGTGCGCATCGCAACGATGTTCTCGCCCTTCGTGTTCGCCAGCTCGTTGCGGAGGTCAAAGATTCCCTTCAGCGCCTCGGGAAGCTTCCCGTCCGCGTGCAGCTTCTTGGCGTCCTCGAACGCCGTGCGGAAGTGCAGCATCGTCGTCCGCGTCTCCAGCGCCCTGACCACCCGGTCGTGAATCGGGCCGTGGCCGTTGCCGTCGATCTCCTTCACCTCCTGCTCGTAGAACCGCTCGGCCTCCAACTCATCGCCCTTCTGGATCATCTCGCTGATCTTGTCGTCCGCGCTCTGCCGCGCCGCCTTGCGCACCTGCTCCACCTCCGCGGCAAGGTCCGCGCGATCCAGATCGTCGTCGTCGAAATACTCCTTGAGCTGCTCGCCGGCGCTGTTGAGCAGGATGCGCGCCTCGTTGTACTTCAGGTCCTTTGCGGCCTTCCGCCCGTCGGCGATGTACTCCTTCACCTTGTCCACGTGCTTGCGGTGGCCCCACTGCTTCGTGTAGTAGACCGTCACCGTGGTCGCCACGCCCGCGAAGAGCAACACCAAGAGCAGCGTCAGCCACGCCGGCATCCCCCGATGCTCATGGGACGTCTCCGCCACGCGGCAGTTCGGACAGCTTTTCTTTCCGGGAGGAATCGGCTTGCCGCACGTCGCGCACGTCTTCGCCGGCCCGCCCAAGCGCGCCAGCTCGTCGTCGATGCCCTTCCCCGTCTTCGCCCCCGGCGCCGGAATCGAGGCGCCGCACTTCGCGCACTTCCCACCCGCCGGGTAGTCCCCGAAGCTCTCACCGCAACCGGGACACATCACGGGCTCGGGCATGGTGCTCTCCTCCTGGGGTCATATCAGGAAGCCCGTCCGGCGGTCCGCTCAGGGCCCCCGGCGCTCCCTGTCGACTCAAGATAATAGCAATCCCCAAACCCAAGTCAAGCGCGGAAGGCGAAGCAGCCCGACATGCTTTTTGTTTGCCCGACGCCACCCCTCGCTGATATAATCCGCACCATCTTGGGGGCCCGTAGCTCAACTGGATAGA
>JBBIVY010000166.1:0-6592 GCA_037439485.1 Planctomycetota bacterium
TGGTGCCAGGCACCGTTCTTGAATGCGCACGCATTTTGCCCGCATGCCGCCGGTCAACTGCCCCGTCCCCACTTTGACCGGTCGATGTCGATGGGCCGCTGTGCTTCTTCATGCCTCCCCCTTTCAGGGGGAGGGTAGTACGCTGTCACAGGACTCTTTGGGAGTGGCGGCCGCTTTCCGGCCCGAAGGGTCCCGATGCATCGGGAGGGCGCAAGCCCCCGGGAGCCGGGTTTCAATTCCCTCTGAGTCCCAACGGGACGAAAGAACCCGGCGAATTCTTCCGCCCCTCCGGGGCGGGCGTGGCGTTGGGGGATTCCGACTCCGGGGGCTTACGCCCCCGGCTAGACTCTGTCGGCCCTTCGGGCCTTACAGCCGCCACAGCCAAAGAGTCATGTGACAACATAGTAGGGTGAGGGTGTGGCCTCTCAAGCGCAACGAGACTCTCGACGAAACGGGAGCCTTGCCCTCACCCCACCTTCTCCCTGGAAGGGAGAGGTAGAAACAGTCGGATTCGCCCGCGGCTGTGAGTCCGTTAATTTGATGAAGGCGGGGAGGGTCAGGCCGGTCAGCTCTTGTCGAGACGGGCGCGCGACGGTATACTCGGCGGCGGCAATGGTGCCATGCGGGCGAGGGCGATGGGCGACGTGATCTCCCTGGAGCAACTGGGCTGGGACGATGCGCGGGAGCGGCAGTTCGAGCCGTTCCGCGCGAAGGGGCTCGTGCCGGCGCGCGTGGCGCGGCAGGAAAGGCTGGCGTATTTCATCCTCGGCGCTTTCGGCGAGCTGACCGCGAAGGTCCCCGGCAAGTGGATGCGCCTCACCCGCTCGCGCTCGGACTTTCCCGGCGTCGGCGATTGGGTCGCCGTTGAACTGACCCCCGGCGAGCCCACCGGCACCCTCCGCGAAGTCCTATCGCGCCGATCGCGCATCTCGCGGCTGCGCCCCGGCACCGACACCGACGTCCAGATTCTCGCCGCCAACGTGGACGTGGCCTTCCTCGTCTCCTCGCTCGACGGCGGGCGCAACTACAACCTCGCGACGATCGAGAGGCAGGTGTCGCTGGCCTTCGAGAGTTCGACGAAGCCGGTGATCCTGCTCAACAAGTGCGACCTCGTGACCGATTCCGCCGAGCGCGTCGCCGAGGTGCAGGCCATCGCCTCGGGGGTCGCGGTCTACGCCGTGAGCGCCTTCGACGGCCGCGGGTTCGACGACGTCGGCCGGCACGTGGCGGCGGGCATCACCGCGGTCTTTCTCGGCCGCTCGGGCGTGGGAAAATCCGCGATCATCAACCGCCTGCTCGGCCGCACCGATCAGCCCGTGGGCGACGTCCGGGCCAACGACCTCGAAGGCCGCCACACGACCACCTGGCGCGAGATGCTCGTCGTGCCCACCGGCGGCGTCGTCATCGACACGCCCGGCATCCGCGAGATCGCGCTCTGGGGCGACCGCGAGGGCATCCAGGAGGAGTTTCCCGACATCGACGCGCTGTCGCTCGGGTGCCGGTTCACGGATTGCCGCCATAAGACGGAGCCGGGCTGCGCGGTCCTCGCGGCGGTCGCCGAGGGAAAGCTCACGGCCGTGCGCCTCGAACGGTTCTACAAGCTGCGCGTGGAAGAGGCCGTCACGACCGAGCGGCAGGTGGCGAAGAAACGTCTCAACGTCAAGGCCCGCAGCCGCGAGATGAGCCGCAAGCGCGCCAACGCCAACCCCGCCGACCACAAACGCCGCTCCGGCCACGAGGCGGAGTGAGGCCGACGGACTCGACTCGGGGCATGGGTTTATATTTGTGTTGACAACCGCCCTGCGCCCGGGCATAATCGGCGGCGGTAGTTGAAGTCCCTTCCCAACCTTACCCGAAGAAAGGAGGCGCACGGTGACTGTCATCGTCCACAACACGCTTGTTTCGTCGCGCCTTCGCCGGGTGCAGGCGTAGTCTTTCCCAGCACCCCCATCCGACCCAGGCGCGCTTCCAATATCGCTCCGCCGCGCGGAGATTCTCTATCGACTCCGTCGCGGGATTTCGTGCGAAAGGAGGTCTGCCATGCGCAGAAACCGCGATTTCGAGCAGGAGTCCTGTTTTTGAGCCGATGAGCAAACGCCGAAAGGGCTTCCCGTCCGAACGCTGCGTGAAGCGCGGCCGGAGGATTGTCCACGGCGACAAGTGGCTCGTCGAGAAGCTCGGCCGCAGCGACCTCTGTCCGTGCGGCTCCGGGAGACGGTTTCAAGAAGTGTTGCATGTCGAGCGGATGCTACGACGGCGTCCGCCGGGACGATTACTTTCAGGGAATAGGAGGCGCCGGATGCGCCAAGATGCGACGCGTGCTCGTCTCTGCCGATAGTTGGGGGAGGACGCGCGACGGTGATGTGGCGGACACCCATACCGGTGGCAGGTGGCCTGTTGAGCGAGGGCGGCTGCCTGACAATGGCCGGGACAATAACGTCCAAACCCGGCCCCAGTTCGGATCGGCGGATGAAAGATGCCGCCGTGATGCCGGAACCGGAAGTAATCGCCGGCCCCAGAGGATCGGCGGTGAACTCGGCGCTGCCGCTGCAAAGCCCGTCGGCCGCCTGAGCCACAGGCGGCGGAACCCTACTGAACCCCGATCCCTTGACGTGGTCTCAACCCACTTCAAGGAGATCGGCGGTGACGAGCCGAAACAGGAGATTCCGCGAGAAGCGGAACGAGGCCTTTGTCTGCGAACACTGCGGCGCCGACGTGCGGCCGCTGGCGAACGGGTCGTGCCGCAACCATTGCCCGCGCTGTCTGTGGTCGAAGCACGCGGATGACGTTCCGGGCGACCGCGCTTCGCGCTGCGGGGGCATGATGCCGCCCGTTGCCGTGGAACACGACGCGCGGCGCGGGTGGATGATCGTTCACCGCTGCGAACGCTGCGGGATGCTCCGCCGCAATAAGGTCGCGCTCGACGATCCGGCCCAGCCGGACGGTTTCGATGCGCTGCTCGACGCGGCGGGCAAGAAGGAGTTGCGCCGGGGAACAGGGATCGCGGGGCCGGGGCTCGGCGCCTCGCACGACGGACACTCTTATCGGAAATGACAATGAGCGACAGGATCGACTTGAGACGTCTTGGCTGGAACGCGCATTTCGAGGCGCACTTTGCGCCGCATCGCGAGGCGGCTCTCGTGCCGGCGCGCGTGGCGCGGGAGGACCGGGAGCGATACGTCGTGCGCGGGGAGTTCGGCGAGTGGACGGCGACGCTGCCCGGCCGCGCAAGGCTCGACGGGCCGGAGGCGGGCGATTGGCCCGCGGTGGGGGACTGGGTCGCGATCGAGCCGGTGGGCGGCGAGGCCAAAGGAATCATCCGCGCGACGCTTCCGCGGCGGACCCGCATCGCCCGGCAGGCGGCGGGCGCCGTGACGCGCGAGCAGGTCCTGGCGGCGAACGTGGACGTCGCGTTTCTCGTCTCGTCGCTCGACGGCGGGCGCAATTTTCATCCCGCCACGGTCGCGCGATATTTGCTCGTCGCCTACGAGAGCGGGGCGTCGCCCGTCGTGCTGCTCAACAAGTGCGACCTCGCCAAGGACCTCGACGCGTGCGTCGCCGAGGCCGAGTCCATCGCGCCCGGCGTGCCGGTGCTCGCCTTGAGCGCGTTCGACGGCCGCGGCATCGACGAACTGCGCGCGCTGATCCGGCCCGGCGAGACGGCCGCGTTTCTTGGGCGCTCGGGCGTCGGCAAGTCCACGCTCATCAACCGCCTGCTCGGCGAGGATGCGCTCGCCGCCGGCGAGGTCCGCGAGGATGACCGCCGCGGACGCCACACCACCACCTGGCGCGAGCTGATCGTGCTGCCGGAAGGCGGCATCGTCGTCGACACGCCCGGGATGCGCGAGCTTCAGTTCTGGTCGGGCGAGGAGGCGATTGCGGCGGAGTTCGCCGACATCGAAGGCCTCTCGTCGGCGTGCCGCTTCCGCGATTGCGGGCACATCTCGGAGCCCGGCTGCGCGGTGAAGGCCGCCGTCGATGCGGGCGTGCTCGACGCCGGGCGGCTCGAGGAGTATCAGACGTTCCTGCGCGAGTTGGCGCACCAGGCGCGTCGGCAGGATAATAAGGCGCGCATGGCCGAGAAGGCCGCAGGCCGGCAGATGTCGAGCAAGAGGAAGGAAGTCAAGGCGCATAACCCCAAGCGACGGGACGAAAGGCCGGGAGGCTGAAGGGCCGCGCGGAAGGCCTGACGGTGCGAATTTGCTTGCGCGGACGGGGCCGCGGCCGATAAGATGTTTTGCGGACGCACAGGCGTCATATCCCGTGGATTCTATAGGAGGATCGCGACATGTGGCCCGTTCTGATCGTGCTGGGGGCGATCGTACTGATCTTGATCGTGATCGTCGGGTGGGGCATCGGGATCTACAACGGTCTCGTCGGCCGGCGGAACACGGTGAAGGAATCGTGGGCGCAGATCGACGTTCAGCTCAAGCGGCGCTATGACCTGATCCCAAACCTCGTCGAGACGGTGAAGGGCTACGCGAAGCACGAGAGCCAGACGTTCGAGAACGTGACGAAGGCCCGCAACATGGCGATGAACGCCGGGAACTTCCAGGACCGCGCCCAGGCCGAGAACATGCTCACCGGCGCCCTCAAGAGCCTCTTCGCCGTCGCCGAAGCCTACCCCGAACTCAAGGCCAACCAGAACTTCCTCGGCCTGCAGGAGGAACTCGCCTCCACCGAGAACAAGATCTCCTTCGCGCGTCAGCATTACAACGACGTCGTCCGCGACTACAACACCTCCATCCAGGTCTTCCCGTCGAGCCTCATCGCCGGGTCGTTCAATTTCAAGGAAGAGCCGTTCTTCGAGGTCACCGAGGCCGAGGCGCGAAATGCCCCGAAGGTACAGTTTTGAGCGTTTGCGCCGCCTTCCTGCGGCCGGGCCTCTCGGGGTGAGGGGCCGGGCTAAGCCGCGGCCGAATGACGAATGACGAAGCACGAATGACGAATGAACCCCAAATGCCCGAAGGACGGCGGACGGGCTCCGCGAGGCTCGTGAGTGTCGTTTCGTGTTCGTCATTCATTCGTCATTCGGATTTCGTCATTCGTCATTTTTCGCCGACGCCGCTCCGGATTAGAGCCCGCATTGTTAGGACGATAGAAGGGCCCTCCTCATGGCGTCCATGAACCAGCTCATTGCGGCCAACAAGCGCAATTCCTGGCTCATCATGTCGCTGATGTTCTTCGTGCTCGTCATCCTGGGCGTGGCTATCGGCCTGGCCTTCACGAGCGCCGACCCGTTCGGCGGGCTCGTGGGCGCGGCCATCGCCGGCGTCATCGCCTTCGGAGTCTCGCTCTTCGGCTTCTTCGGCGGCGACTCGGCCATCCTTTCCATGAGCGACGCCAAAGAGATCCGGCACGCCGACAACCCGCAGCTCTTCAACGTCGTCGAGGAGATGTCCATCGCCGCGGGTCTTCCGATGCCGAAGGTCTACGTCATCGACGACCCCTCGCCGAACGCCTTCGCCACCGGCCGCGACCCCGCGCACGCGTCGATCACCGTGACCTCCGGCCTCCTCGCCAAGCTCAAGCGCGACGAGCTGCAGGGCGTCGTCGCCCACGAAATGAGCCACGTCCGCAACTACGACATCCGCTTCGCGATGCTCATGGCGATCCTCGTCGGGACGATCGTCCTCGTCTCCGACGCGTTTCTGAGGAGCATGAGCATGGGCGGGCGCCTCCGCTCCAAAGGGAAGGGCGGCGGCGCCGCCGTGATCGTCATCGTCATCATCGCGGCGCTCTTTGCGATCGTCGCGCCGCTCCTCGCCAGGCTCATCCAGCTTGCCGTGAGCCGCCAGCGCGAGTATCTCGCCGACGCCTCGGGCGCCGAGCTGACGCGCTATCCGGAGGGCCTCGCGAACGCCCTCGAGAAGATCGCCGCCGACACCGAGCCGCTGGACGAGGCGAACCGCGCCACGGCGCATCTCTACATCGTGAACCCCGTGATGCGCCTCGAAGGCCGCACGGGCGAAAGTGCCTGGGATTCGCATCCTCCCATCCGCGAGCGCATCCAGCGCCTGCGCGAGATGAAGTAGAAGGAAACCATGAGAGAGACGATCAAGGAATTCGTTTCCATCGCCGCGGCGGCGCTGCCGATGGAAGGCCCTGTCGTCGAGTTCGGGGCGCTGCAGGTGCCGGGGCAGGAAGGTTTTGCGGACCTGCGGCCGATCTTTCCGGGGAAGGACTACATCGGCGCCGACATGCGGCCCGGCCCCGGCGTCGACCGCGTGCTGAACCTGCACCGGATCGACCTGCCCGACGCCTTCGCCGGCACGGTGATCTGCGTCGAGACGCTCGAGCACGTGGAATATCCGCGCCGGGCGCTCGAGGAGATGCACCGCGTCCTGAAACCGGGCGGGATCGTCGTGATCACGAGCGTGATGTGCTTCGCCATCCACGACTATCCTCACGACTACTGGCGGTATACGCCCGAGGGGTTCCGTTCGCTTCTGAAGCCGTTCGCGGGGTCGTTCGTTGGATTCGCGGGCGAGCCGAACTTCCCGCACACCGTCGTCGGCATCGGCTTCAAGGACGCCACGCCTGATCTGGCCGAATTCTCGAAGCGATTCGCCGCCTGGCAAGCGAAGCAGGC
>JBBIVY010000167.1:0-6580 GCA_037439485.1 Planctomycetota bacterium
CATTGAAGGAGATGTCGATGCCCAACATTGCGCTGCTTTCCGCGGCGCACATCCACACGAAGGGCTTTCTGAAGGCCATCGCCGAGAAGCCCGGTTGCAAGCTCGTCGGCGTCTGGGACGACGTGGCCGACCGGGGGCAGCGCTACGCCGTCGAATATGGCGCCCGCTTCGAGCCCGACCTGAAGTGGCTCCTCCGCTCGCGCGACGTGGACGGCTTTATCATCTGCGCCGAGAACACCCGCCATCTGCCGCTCCTCAAGGCGGCCATCCCGGCGAAGAAGCCGATCTTCTGCGAGAAGCCGTTCGTCACCACGACGGCCGAGGCCCGCGTCGCGATGCGCCTCATCCGCAAGCACGGCACCATCGTCCACATGGGCTACATGATGCCGTTCGAGAAGACGATGCGGGGCGCCGTGAAGCTCCTCGCCGAGGGCGCCCTGGGCACGCTGACGCACATGCGCATCCGCAACGCGCACGATGCGGCCTACGGGCGATGGTTCGACTCGCCCGACCTCGCGTGGTTCACGGACCCCGACCTCGCCGGCGGCGGCGCCTTCATGGACCTCGGAACGCACGCGGTGCACCTGGCGCGGACGGTCTTCGGCCCGGTGGAGAAGGTCTGCGCGGCGATCGGCAACGTCTCTCACCAGTATCCGCGCGTGGACGATTACGGTCTCGCGCTCTTCAAATTCACCAGCGGCGTCATGGGCGTCGTCGAGGCGTCGTGGATTCAGCGGGGCGGCATCTCCTGGTTCGAGGTCGCGGGCTCCACGTCCGTCCTGTATGACCTCCCCGGCAAGGGCCTCGTCACCGCCGCGCCGAAGACCGAGCCCGTTCCCGTGCCTCCGGGCGAGCCTCGCCCGACCCGCGTCGACCGGCTCATCGCGGCCATCGAAGGCACTGTTTCGCGCGAAGAACTCGACGCCGACTTGGCCTCCGCCGTGGACGCCGTGGCCATCATGGAGGCATGCTACAAGTCCGCGCGCACCGGCCGGTGGACGGATGTGGCGAAGGTGTAGGGGCCACGCATGAGAGCTGAATCGTACAAGGAGCAATCCATGGGCGGATTTCCCATTCGTCGGATGCGTCGGCTGCGCTCGGGCGAGAGGATGCGCTCGCTGGTGCGCGAGACGGAACTTTCGGCGTCGTGCCTCGTCATGCCGCTCTTCGTGCGGCCGGGGAAGAAGGTTCGCAAGCTCATCGAGCCGATGCCGGGCAATTTCCAGCTCTCCGTCGACGAACTCGTGAAAGAGGTCGCGAAGCTCGACGCCGCGGGCGTCCCCGCCGTGTTGCTCTTTGGTATTCCCGCCGAGAAGGACTCCGCCGGCACCGCTGCCTACGATGAGGCGGGCATCGTCCAGCAGGCCATCCGCGCGATAAAGAAGTCCTCGCCCGAGATGCTCGTCATTACGGACGTGTGCCTGTGCGAATACACCGACCACGGCCATTGCGGCGTCATCGTCGAGCGACGCGGCGGCAAGGTCGTCGACAACGACCGGACGCTGGAGTTGCTTGCGAAGATGGCGGTCTCTCACGCGAATGCCGGGGCCGACATTGTGGCGCCGAGCGACATGATGGACGGGCGCGTCGGCGCCGTGCGACGGGCGCTTGACGGGGCCGGGTTCGCGGAGCTTCCCATCATGAGCTACTCGGCGAAATACGCCTCGGGATTCTACGGCCCGTTCCGCGTCGCGGCCGAGTCGGCGCCGCAGTTCGGCGACCGGCGGAGCTATCAGATGGACCCAGCCAACGCCGACGAAGCGATGCGCGAAATCGCGCTCGACATCGACGAAGGGGCGGACATCGTGATGGTGAAGCCGGCCCTCGCGTATCTTGACGTCATCCGCCGCGCGAAGGAGACGTTCCGGATGCCTCTCGCCGCCTACAGCGTGTCGGGCGAGTTCTCGATGGTCAAGGCCGCCGCCGCGAACGGCTGGCTCGACGAGAAGCGCGTCGTCACGGAAATCCTCACCGGCATCCGCCGCGCCGGTGCGGATATCCTCATCACCTACTGGGCCGCGGACATGGCCCGGTGGCTGAACGGAAATGACCAATAACCAAGCACCAATGATCAAGGAAACTCCAATGACCAAACGCCAATGACCGAACGTGCGCCGGCCTCCGGTTGTTCTGGGTTATTGGGTCATTTGTGTTTGTCGTTTCATTGATAATTGGTTATTGGCCATTGTTTTCCTGTCTCGAGGTGACACGATGCCCGAAACAGCCTCCCCCCGGTCCTCCCGCTGGAAGCGATTCCTGCGCTTCTCGTGGAAGGCATCCATCGTCTACGTTCTCCTGAGCCTCTTGCTGTCGTTCATCCCCGAGGGGACGCTGACGCTGAAGGTCCTTTCGCGCGAGCGGGCGAGCTTCGCGGGCGAGCTTCGCGCCGGCGCGGGCAAGGCGGTGATTACGCCGCCTCGCGAGATGTGGGCGAAGATGAACCTCTACGACGAGAAGAACCCCATCGCGGGCGTCGCCGACGATATCCACGCGCGCGCGCTCGTCCTCGGCGCAGCGGGCGACAACCACGTGATAGCGTGGGTTAGCATCGAGCTCTTGATCGTGCCTCCCCCGATGCGTCCGGCGGTGCAGGCGGAGCTGACGAAGCGCGGCCTGGCGAACGTCTCGCTGACGCTATGCGCGACGCACACGCACGCCGGGCCGGGGAACTTCTGGGACGCGCCGTTCGGGCGGTATTACATGGGGACGTACCGGCCCGAGTACTTCGAGTTCGTCGTCGCGCGCGTCGCCGACGCGGTGGAGCAGGGGATGAAATCGATGCGTCCCGCGCGCATCGGCTTCGCGAAGGTCCAGACGCAGCGCCTCGTCCAGGAGCGCCGGTGGACCGAGCCGCAGACGGGGCTGCCGCCGCCGATCGACGAGGAGCTTCAGGTCGCGCGCGTGGACGGGCTCGACGGCTCGACCATCGCCTCCGTCGTCTCCATCGGCGCGCACCCGACGACGCTTCTGCACCAGACGAAGGACACGCTCTCGGGCGAGTTCCCCGGAGCGCTCTCGCGGATACTGGAGGAGGAGCGCAAGGGCTCCGTCGCGCTCTTCGTGCAGGGCGGCGAGGGCTCGGTGCGGTCGGACGCGCCGCACTCGGCGGAGAACCTGCACCCCTACAAGGGCTACCGCGGCATCGAGAACGAGAAGTTCGCCAAGGTCGCGGTGCAGGCGGACATGCTGCACGGGTACGTGACCCAGGCGGAGCATGGCCTCGCGCTCGACGGCCGCATCGATCTGGCGTGGACGAGTGTTCGGGCGAAGCTGCCGGGGGCCGACGTGCATTTCTTTCCCGAGGAGCGCCCGTGGCTCGCCGCGCGGGTGCTGACGATCATCCCCAACTGGCTCTTCAATCGCGTCGCGGACTGGTTCTTCGTTCCCGGCGACACGACCTTCCAGGCGATGCGCATCAACCATGCGTATGCGTTCACGTTCCCCTGCGATTTCAGCAACGCCCAGGCCGCGCAGCTCAAGCAGCTTGTCCGTCGGGACTCGGTGATGCCGCTGGCGCTGTCCAACGATTACTCGATGGGCTACGTGCTGACGCGCGAGGAGTATGACATGGGGGGCGTGCATTCCCTCGGCTTCACCGAGCGCATCCAAGACTATTTCGGCAAGCGCGCCGGGCCCTTCTGCATGTTGGTCGCGCACCAGCTTGCCCAGGACATCAAGGAGCCGGGCGCCGACGATCCGTTCTTCTTCCGCTTCGGCGACCATCCCGGGTTGATGCCGGACGGCAGACCGCCGGTGGCTCCGTCGAAGCCGTGAGCGCGGCCGGGGGGCTGTCGCGGCGGGGCAGTTCAGGCATGGGGCAAAGAGGCGAGCGCAATTAAACGGGGACGTCTTCAGGTCCCCACCCTAACTTCTTTCCACCTTCGCCGGGGCTCCGCATCCGCCCCTTGGCTCCACTGGAGCCAGTGCGCTTAGGGGGTAGCCTGGAGACGTCCCGCACTGTGCTTCTGCTTCTCTGCTCATGCTTCTACAGCCTGCAACTGCGGCCTCATGCGACGGCAACTGCAACCGTACATCTGCATCTCTTACAGCTGTGCAGCCACAAACACCGTCTCTAGCGTGAGGCAATGCAACTGCGCATCTGCAAGCCGCTACGGCAACTGCTGCCGACTTTGCTGACGCCCTTTCAGTATCTTCCCATCCTCCTTATATCGGGATGAACCTTCACCGGGCGCGCAGTCTTCATGGGCTGAGGATGAATGTGCCCTGAAGCTTCGCCCGCGACCAACAGACGCTTTTTCATCTCTTGCTCGCGGTTCATCAGCCTCATCGGTGTCCTCCACTAGGACTGTCGATCTCGCCCTCCACTCATATATATCCCGCTTCCGGGGCGGAGTCAAATTGGCGGGCGGTTTTTTCCCACATTCCTGCGATGCGCCGCCCTGCGCCGATTCACTTCTTTGCGTCCTTCGGGTCCTTTTCAAGCTCGTAGTAATCGAGCTTTACCGGCAGGACGGTGGTGCCGACGGCCTGGAACCAGGCGAACATGTCCTCGTGCAGCGACTGGCTGAGGAAGAACAGCACGTCGCGCGTGGAGAGGTCCGCCGGCATTCGCCCCGCGACGGCGTACCGCTTGAGCGTCTTGCGGAGCTTCGCGAGGACGTTGCGCGGCTCGTGGGTCTTCTTGTCGACGTCCTTCATCTCGATCTGCTCGATCGCCCACATCGACTTGGCGAGGTAATTGCGCTGTCCGCCCAGGCGGCTCACCGAGAGATCGAGCCCGTCCGTCGCGGCCTTCGACGGGTCTTTCCACGCCTCCACGTATTCCTTGTTCCACGCCTCCGACTCGCGCTTGAAGCCGAGCTTGTGCATCACCCGGAGCGCCGCGAGGTCGCACCAGCCCGAGACGACCCACGGGGGATAGTTGACCCACTTCCCCTCGGGGAACAGGGCATAGAGCGCCAGCGCCCGGGCCATCTCGCGGGCCATGTCCGTCGTCGTCTCCAGCGCGCCCGGCGAGTAGATCGTGCCTCCCGCCCATCCCGACCAGCCGCGCGGAAGCACCCGCAGCGTCATCCCGTCGGCCAGGTCGTCCTTGAACGCCCCTTGAGTCTCCTGGACGAGCTTCGTCAGCAGGTCGCGGTTGCGCTCGACCCAGGGGGCCATGCGCGCGGAATACTCGAGCCTGAGCGGCTTGAGGTAATCCTGCATCTCCGGGTTGACCGTGTCGTCCACGGCGCTCTTGCCGATCATCTCGTAGGGCATGAGCCGTTGGAAGACCTCGACCACCTCGGCCTGGCTCTCGCGGGCGTCGGCGAGGCGGGCCTCCTCGAAGAGGCCGGTGTTCTCGAAGAACCGCACCTTCCCATTGCCGTAATTCACCGTGGACGCCGGGCCCTTCAAGGGGCAGGCGAACGCGTCCAGAAGCCTCTTCACCGGGTAATTCGCCACCGGCTTCGTGGTGCCCACGATGAGGATGTTGCCGCCTTCCTTCGCGTAGTCCTTGAGGATCTGGACCTCGGCGTCGGTGAACAGGACCGCGGCCTGCTCCTGCCAGATGAGCACCTGCTCGTAATCCGCGAGCCGGTCCTTCATGTGCTCCAGCGACGCGTCCGAGAGCGTGACGCCGATGCCCGCATTGCGCAGATACTGGCGGATGGCATACGTCTCGCCGCGCCATTCGTGGCTGCGGTCGATGAGCACCTCCAGCGTCGAGATGCGCTTCTGGAGCTTGTCCGCCGCGTCGTACTCGGGCGTGTTGGGGAAGAGCTTCTTGATCTCCTCCAAGGGCGGCACCGCCTCCGCCGCCTTCCCCGCGCGGATGGACTCGCGCGCCTTGGCGGTCAGCCTGACAGCCTCATCCGGCGCCGCCGCGATGGCCTGAGCCCCGGCGGCAAGAGCCGCTGCAAGGATGACGCAAGCTGTGCGCCGCATGAGGGCTCCTCGTTTACGCCCCGCCACGCGATCGGGGGCGACAGTGAGTTGTAGTCATATTACTCTTCGGCGTCAAAGGGGTACCCGCCCCACTCGATATCCTTTTGCCGAGAGCCTTCGGCCACCTCCTTTGCCAGTAAAACTATCGAATGCGTTTCTGCGCAGATAATGCCAGAATCCAAGGAATCCAGGGAATCCACACTTAGTGCCTACTGATGGGGTCGACTCGGCGCTCCGTCAATAGGCTGTGGTCGGTTTCGCGCGGCCACAATATGTAGACTTTCTTCCAGAGGGCATTTCCGAGCCGGTCTCGGAGGGCTCCTTGCCCATTACCTGATAGGGCTGTGAACTCGAATTGCCACAGAGCGGCTATCGTCATTATATACCAAACGAACGGGTCTGTCAACTATGCGCCATGGAATATTGCGGTCTTTCGGTGGGGAAGGGGAGGGATAGGGGAAGTGCATGGTGTGCGCGTCTTCTTTGAGGAAGTGACCTCCGGAAAGGGGGGCTAGGACTAAAATGTTTGAGCAGCCTTGCGTTTTCGCTTGCGCGTCGCGGACGAGGCAGGTAGGGTGAAGCCTCACGGCGCGCCGAAGACAGGTCGCGTTCGGCCACAATGCAATGTGTGGTTGTCCCGAATGGCGCTTCCTTAAGCGGCATGCGTAAGCCTCCAGAGGCGGCGGGT
>JBBIVY010000168.1:0-6510 GCA_037439485.1 Planctomycetota bacterium
TACGGAGGAGAAGCAGCAGCCCAGTCGGGGTGCCTGCGATAGGCGAGATAATACACCATCGGCACCACGACGAGCGTGAAGAGCGTCGAAACGAATAGCCCGAAGATGAGCGCCCAGGCGAGGCCCGAGAAGATCGGGTCGAGCGTGATCGGCCATGCGCCCAGCATCGCGGCGAAGGACGTGAGCAGAATCGGCCTCGTCCTCAGCGCCCCCGCCTCGATGAGCGAGCGGATGAGCGGTCGTTTTTCGCGCTTCCGCACCTCGACGAACTCCACCAGCAATATCGCGTTTCGCGTCGCGATGCCCGACAGCGCGATCATCCCGATCATCCCCGTCGCCGTGAAATAGATCGGGTCCGGCCAGCCGTTCACCGGGTGCGCCGCGAGCGCGTTCAGCGCCCAGAATCCCGGCATGATGCCAATGACCGAGAGCGGCAGTGCGATGAGTTGTATCGCCGGCAAGAGGTAGCTGTTCGTCTGGTAGAGAAGCAGCGCGTAGATTCCCAGCACCGCGACGCCGAACGCGATGCCGAGGTCCCGGAAGACGCGGAGCGTGACCTCCCATTCGCCTTCCCCGGCCCAGTTGACCTCGAACGCGGCCAGCTCCGGTGTGTCCTTCACGCGGCCTTCGAGCGTCAGCACCGCCTCGGGCGGCGGCAGTCCCGCCGTGTCGCCGAAGACGTAGACGACGGGCTTGAGGTTCTTGTGGTAGATGGGCTGGTCGATCGTCCGTTTCTCGAACGATCCGAGTTCGCTGAAGAGCACCGATTCGCCGGATTTGCCCCGCAGCGTGAACTGCTCGAGCTGCGCCTCGAGTGCGCGCGCCGTCCGCGTGAGCCTCAGTTCGATGCGCACCGGGTTCACCTGGTCGCCGAGCCTGAGCGAGTTCGTCGTGTCGCCCGAAACCCCGTGCGCCAGGACCGTCGCGATGTCCTCCTCCGTGATGCCGTGGAGCGCCGCCTTCTCGCGGTCGACGACGAACACCGACTCCGGCTCCGGCGCCACGAGCACGTCGTCCACGTCGACGACGCCGGGCGTGGTTTCCATGAGCCCGCGCACGCGACGCGCCGCCGCGACGAGTTCCCCGTAAGCGCCGGGCTCCTTTGCCGTGACCTCGGCCACCAGCGTCTCGAACACCGGAGGCCCCGGCGGGCTCTCGACGATCTTGATGTTCGCGTTCCATCGCTTCGCCACCTCGGTCAGCTCGCCCCGCATCCGCAACGCCACCGCGTGGCTCTGCTGGGCGCGGACCTTCTTGTCGATCATGTTGAACCGCACGTCCGCGACGTTGGCCCCGCTCCGCATGTAGTAGTGCCGGATCATCCCGTTGAAGTCCATCGGGCTTGCGCACCCGGCGTAGCTCGTCACGTCCGTCGCCTCGGGAATGCGCGCGAGCTTCTCGGCGATCGCGTGCGCGGCGCCCTCGGTCTCCTCCAGCGTCGAACCTTCGGGCATGTCGACGACGACCTGGAACTCGTTCTTGTTGTCGAAGGGCAGCATCTTGAGCGGCACGCGCTTCGAGAGCACCAGCCAGCCCGTGAAGCCGAGCATGACGACGAGCGCGCCGACGAGCGCAAACCGCACCCCCGCGCGGCCGAACACCGGGCCCATCACGGCGGAGTAGAAGCGGTAGAGGTGGCTCTCCTCCAGCACGAACGGCTTGGCCTCGCGGCCGTAGGTCGATTTCAGGAATCGATACGCCAGCCAGGGCGTCACCGTGAACGCCACGAGCAGGCTCATGAGCATCGCCACCGGCACGTTGAGCGCCATGGGCGCCATGTAGGGGCCCATCATCCCGGTGATGAAGAAAAGCGGGATAAACGAGACGATGACCGCGAGCGTCGCGAAGATGATCGGCGGCCGGACCTCGTTCACCGCGAAGATGACGGCGAGGAAGGGATTACGCTTCCGCGCGGCGAAGTGCCGGTGGATGTTCTCCACGTCCACGATCGGGTCGTCGATGACGAGGCCGAGCGACAGGATCAGCGCGAAGAGCGTCACGCGGTTGATCGTGTATCCCGCGAGCATGTTGACGAGCAGCGTGAAGCCGAACGTCAACGGCACCGCCAGCGCGATGATGAGCCCCTCGCGCCAGCCGAGCGTCCAGGCCAAAAGCGCCACGACGATGGCGATGGCCACGAGGAGCGTCTCGACGAGCCCGTTGACCTTGTCGCTCGCCGTCTCGCCCGTGTCGCGCGTGATGCGGAGATGCACGTCGGCCGGGAGCACCTGCGAGGCGAATCGTTTTGCCTCGTCCTGCGCCTCCTGCGAGACCCACACGGCGTTCGTCCCGCGGCGCTTGGCGACGGCGACGGTGACGGCGGCATAGTCGGTGAGTTTCTCGATGCCGGCGGGCATGGCCTCGCCGCGCGCGGCCCAGTCGCCCTCGGTGAAGGCGGCCTCGCCGAGCGCGAGCCGCACGTAGGTCGAGGGCTCCGACGGGCCGTCGCGGACGTCGGCCACCTCCTTAAGGTAGACCGGCTTCTGGTCCTGCACCGCGACGATGAGGTCGCCGACCTCGCGGGCGTTCTGGAGGTAGCGGCCGGCCTTGATGGAGACGCTCTTGTCCTCGCGGGAGATCTCGCCGGCGTCGAGCGAGGCGTTCGCCGCTTTCACCGCGCGGCTCACGTCGTCGAGCGTGACGCGCCGTCCGGCCATCCGCTGAGGCGATACGTGGACGAGGATTTCCCGCGGCCGCCCGCCGACGACGTAGGTGCGCCCGGCGTTCTTCACTGATTGCAGCCGAATCTCCAGTTCCTCCGCCATGCGGCGCAGCTCGTAGTCGGAGTATCGCTCCGAGAAGAGCGTCATGCAGACGACCGGCACGTCGTCGATCTCCACCGGCTTCACCACCCATGCGGTCAGCCCGGGCGGCACCTGGTCGATGTTCGCGGAAATCTTGTTCTGCAGCTTCACCAGGCTCCGCTCGCGGTCCTCGCCGACGTAGAACCGCACCGTCACCACGGCCATCGACGGATAGCTCGTGGAGTAGACGTACTCGACGCCGTCGATCTGGTAGAGGAGCTTCTCCAGGCGCGTCGAGACCTGCCGTTCGACCTCCCCGGCGGAAGCGCCCGGCATCTGGATGATGACGTCGGCGACGGGGACGACGATCTGCGGGTCCTCCTCGCGCGGCGTCAACGCGAGCGCGACGACGCCCGCGGCGAGCGCGAGGACGATGAGCAGCGCCGAGAGGTTCCCGCGGAGGAACCGCGCGACGAGCCGGCTGATCCAGTTATTCGGGGCGCCTTCCGTTTCGCTCACGGGCGGACCACCCTTTCGCCGGCCTTCAGGCCGGACAGCACCTCGACCGCGTCTCCGTGCGGCTCGCCCAGCGTGACGAACCGCCGGTGCGCGACGCCCTTGTCGTCGAGCACGTCGACGAGTTCGAGCTGGCCGACCTCGCGCACGCACGTCGACGGCAGGACGAGGGCCTCATACTCCCCGCGCGTCACCGCGACGCGGCCGAAGAGCCCGCTGATGAGCGACGGGTCGGGCGGCAGCGCGACCTTGACGAGCACCGTGCGCGTGACAGGGTCCACCTTGGGGATGATCTCGGAGACCGTGCCGTCGAACGTCCGCTTGAGCGCGTCGATGGTGACGGTGAGCTTCTGGCCGATCTTCACGCTCGCCAGGAGCGACTCGGCGATGCTCGCGTGGAACTCGGGGCGCGAGGAGGTCTCGACGACGAAGAGCCCCTGGCCGACGTTGACGGTGTCGCCGGGATTGACGAGCTTCTTGGTGACGCGGCCGGTGAACGGGGCCTGGATGACGGTGTAGGAGAGCGCCACGCGCGCCTCGGAAAGCGCGGCCTCCGCCTCTTCCTTCTGCGCCTGGAACCGGAGGACGTCGCCCTTCGCGGCCTCGATGTCCGCCTCGGCCGAGCGCACCTGCGCCTGCGCGACGTCCCGGTCGGCCCGCGCGCGCTCGACCAGTTGCGTCGTCGACACCCGCTGCCTCACCATCTCCTGCTGCCGGTTATACTCCGCCTCGGCCTGCACCAGCCGGGCCTTCGCCGCCTCGAGCTGCGCGTTCGTCGTGCCCACGTGGGCCTTCGCCGCGTCGATGAATCGCTCCGCCGCCGATTCGGTCGCCTGCGCCTGCCGCAGCCGCGCCTGCACGTCGCGGTCGTCCAGCCGCGCCATCACCTCGGCCCCGGCGCTGCTTGAATCCGGGCCGGTCACGGCGTCGCCCTCGCGCACGAGCACCTCGCGCACCTCGGCGGTGATGCGGCTCGACACCTGCGCCTCGGTCTCCATCGCCGTGGCGCCCACCTCCTCGATCAGCAGGGGGAAGGTTCGCTCCTCGACCGCCACGGTCCGCACGCCCTTCGCCGGCGTCTCGGGCGTGGCGGGGCCGGGCGGGGTCTTCGAGCGGAACGCCCCGGCCAGCCAGAGCATCAGCACCGCCAGCAGCGCGGCGACCCCCAGGCCTTCGAGGGTGAGCTTGACGACCTTCTTCGCTTTCGACGCCATGGCGTCCCTCCGGAGGCGGGCGTGAAACTTTCCCCGAGTATACTACCTCGTTTGCCGGGTGACAACTCAGGGGTTTCCTGATATCCTATTTCAGGAGGGGCCGCAGGCGAGGTCCCCTATTGAAAACAGGAGAAGACATCGTGCTCGAACGCGTCTCGCAGCTCATCGTCGAAGGCCGGCCGGTCAACCTCGTGACCTACGGCGACTCGATCAGCTCCGTCAACCGGTCTCCCGGCAGCTTCGGCGGCGCCAGCCGTGCGGAGATGAACTGGGCGTTTCAACTGCAGCGCCTTCTCGCGGCGGAATACCCGGGGGCGAACTTCGTCACCCGGCCTTTCGGCGTCGGCGGGCAGAATTCCTACGAGGGGCTCGGGCGATTCGGGTGGCTGAAGGAACTCGACCCGCACCTCGTCCTCATCGCGTTCGGCACCAACGACTGCGACTGGCACGAGATTCCGCCGTACTGCTCGGCGCACGCGATCAAGACGCTGGCCCTCGGCGTCCGGCACGATTTCTCCGCCGACGTCGTCATCGTGGCCCCGGAGTGCGACCCGCCCGCCGAGCCGCACATGAGGCACGTCGACGAGACCGTCGACGCCCTGCGCAAGGTCGCCGAGGAGATCGGCTCGCCCTTCGTCGACATGCGCGCCGCGATGCTCCGCGCCACCGACGGCGGCGCGCGCTACACCGATTATCACCCGAGCGCCGGCGACGTTCATCCGACCGACCTCGGCCACGCTCTGTGGGCCGAGACCGTATTCGACGTGCTCAAGTCCAACATCCGCCGCTGATCCCGCGGAAAACGGGGACAGGAGCCGTTTTCTTGCGGACCCGTAAAACAAGCGTTAATCCTGCTTCCGGCAAAATAACGGCTCCTGTCCCCGTTAATTTCCGCCGTGGACGAATGAGGGGCGGCGGCGCCCTCCGCGCGCATGTGGTAGAATATACGGAGCGGGCGGAGAAGGAGTGCGCCGTGAAAGTTGCGTCCTGCGTCATCCTGCTGTTCCTGATCGCCGCCGCGGCGGGTTGCGGCGCGCGGGCGGTCGATCCTTCGGAGAAAGCCATGAGCAATAATGCCGTCGACCCGGCGCCGAAGGCCATGCCGCCGCTGAGCGATGCCGAAAAGCGCATCATCATCGACAAGGGCACCGAGCAGCCGTTTGCGGGCAAGTATTGGAACACCTTCGACAACGGCGTCTACCTCTGCCGCCAATGCGGGACGCCGCTTTACGCGTCGAAGAGTAAGTTCCGATCCGACTGCGGCTGGCCGAGCTTCGATGAGGAGATCCCGGGCGCCGTCGTCCGCAAGGTCGATGCCGACGGCCTGCGCACGGAGATCTCTTGCGCCCATTGCGGCGGGCACCTCGGCCACGTCTTCCTGGGCGAGGGGCTCACCCCGAAGGACACGCGGCATTGCGTCAACTCGGCGTCGATCGTCTTCGTGCCGGCGGCGAAGCCCGAGCTTGAGCGCGCGATCTTCGCGGGCGGATGTTTCTGGGGCGTCGAGGCGCAGTTCCGGCACGTGAAGGGCGTGACGAAGGCCACCTCCGGCTTCACCGGCGGCACGACGGAGCATCCGACCTACGAGCAGGTCTGCACGGGGACGACGGGACACGCCGAGTCGGTCGAAGTGCTCTTCGCCCCGAAAGAGGTGAGCTACGAGACGCTCGCGCGGATGTTCTTCGAGATCCACGACCCGACGGAGCTTGATTTCCAGGGTCCCGACTTCGGCACGCAATATCGTTCCGCGGTGTTCTACACGAGCGACGAGCAGAAGAAGATCGCCGAGAAGCTCATCGGCATCCTGAAGGCCAAGGGGTATAACGTCGTCACCCAGGTCAAGCCCGCCGCGACGTTCTGGCCCGCCGAGGCCTACCATCAGGATTACTTCACCAAACACCCCGAGCGCGACAACTGCCACGCCCCCGTCGAGCGGTTCAAGTGAATTTGCGAAAAACGGGGACAGGAGCCGTTTTCTCGCGGGCCCATAAAACAAGCGTTAATCCTGCTTCCGGCAAAATAACGGCTCCTGTCCC
>JBBIVY010000169.1:0-6348 GCA_037439485.1 Planctomycetota bacterium
CTCGCCTCACCCCGCCTTTCTCGGGTGACGCGCTCCGAATTTAGTGCCATTGGGCTTACGCCCCCGGCTAGTGCTCTATCACGGCTAATCCGATGAATCTTTTCGGCCGCTTTGCCGATGGGGGTATTATACCCAAGGCAAGGAGGCCGGTCATGCGAAAGAAGTATATCGTGACGTTGACGGACCCGGAGCGTCAAGGGCTGCGGGAGATGCTCTCGCGGGGCAAGGCGGCGGCGCGGAGGCTGGCCCACGCGCGCATCCTGTTGAAGGCCGACGCGAGCGAGGGCGGGCCGGACTGGAGCGACGCAGCCATCGCCGAAGGGCTGGACGTGGGCACGGCCACGGTCGAGCGGGTGCGCCGGCAGTTTGTGGAGGAAGGGCTGGACGCCGCGCTCGAACGCCGCAGGCCCAGGCGGGAGTATCAGCGGAAGCTGGACGGCGACGGGGAGGCCCATCTGATCGCCCTGGCGTGCGGCGATCCCCCCGAGGGGCGCAGCCGCTGGTCGCTGCGGCTGTTGGCCGACCGGATGGTGGTGCTGGAGCACGTGGACGAGATTTCCTATCAGACGGTGCGGCGGGCGCTCAAAAAAACGAACTCAAGCCCTGGCTGAACAAACAGTGGTGCATTCCGCCGGAGGCCAACGCGGAATTTGTCTGGAAGATGGAAGACGTGCTGGAGGTTTACAAGCGGCCGTATGACGAGCGGCGGCCCGTGGTGTGCCTCGATGAGACCTCCAAGCAGTTGATCGGCGAGGTGCGCGCGCCGGTGAGCATTGCGCCGGGGCGGCCGGCGCGATACGACAACGAGTACGTCCGCAACGGCGTGGCCAATCTCTTCATGATCTTCGAGCCGCTGGCGGGCCGCCGGGATGTCTCCGTGACGGAGCGGAGGACGAAGCGGGACTGGGCCGAGTGTGTACGGCGGATGGCGGACGAGATCTACCCCGACGCCGAACGGATCGTGCTGGTGCAGGACAACCTGAACACGCACACTCCGGCGTCGCTCTATGAGGCGTTTGCGCCAGCGGAGGCGAAACGGATTACGGATCGGCTGGAACTGCACTATACGCCGAAGCACGGCAGTTGGCTGGACATGGCGGAGATCGAGTTGGGCATCCTCGGGCGGCAGTGCCTCTCTCGCCGGATCGACAACACGGAGGAGTTGCGCCGCCAGTGTGAGGCCTGGGCTCAGGAACGCAACGCGACGTGCAAGAAGGTGACGTGGCGATTCACGACCGACGACGCCCGGATCAAACTGAAGAAACTATATCCGTCAATAGAGCCGTGACAGAGCACTAGACTCTGTCGGCCCTTCGGGCCTTACAGCCGCCACAGCCAAAGAGTCATGTGACAGCGTACTACAGGCCGAACTGCCCTTCGTTGACCGGGAATTGCCTGACGGTGAGCCTGGCCGTGCCCAATGCCTTTGGTGTGAAGCAAATGGCCTAATCCTTAAGGAATCGCCATTCGTACTGTGTGCCTTTTCCTGCCGTTCGGCCCAATGGGCCGGACGAGAATAGTCCCGACCGTGGTCGGGATCTGCGAGCCGCAAGCCTGTGCGCCCTATAGGGGCGCGCGGAGCATCCGAGTTCGACACAGCCCCGGGCTCAACGGCCAAGACCACGATGTCCCTCCCCAGCGAACGACGGGCAGGAGCCCGGAGTCTTCCGGGGGAGGCAGGCGCTCCTTCATTCCTCTTTCTCTTTCTTCTTCGTCTTCGAGTCCCGATTCCTCGGGACCCGCGAGAGAGAAGAAACGCGAAACGGCGGCACGCCCGCGTACCCCCGGCTGAAGTCGGGGGCCCTCAGCAAGAGACCTCGCATCACCGCCGGGACGTCGCCGGACCCTGAGTGTACTATATCTGAGATATAGAAGCCCCCGGCAGGCTGTGCTATATCTCAGATATAGTATGCCGCCCGGCGCGGCGCAGGCGATCCGAGGACGCCGCTCGTGCCCGGCGCACGAATGGGGACGCGCGGAGCCGCCGCCGGGCGGGCTTGGGGCCGGGGACAGGGCAGACGCATCTTAATTTTTTCGCCCTTTTTGATCCCAAGAACGGCTATCGAGCCGCAAAGTTTTGGAGGTCAGAGTCGGGGCGCCTCGCCTCTTGCCCCCGAGAATGCGGTTCCGGAAATTTAGATGCGTCGGCCCTGGGGCCGGGGAGCTTGGCCCTTGACATCGCTCGCGCGTTGCCGCACGATGGAGGGCGCGCGGCATTCGGCCGGGCGATTTGCCACGTCCGGCGTCGTCGGATCGACGAACGAAATCCCGCTTTGACGGGCGGGACCGGGGTGGCACGAACCCGAGGTAACCTTCAGGGAGGGGCAATCATGGCTCGCAGAAGGCCGACGAGGGAGCGGAAGATGATTCACATCTGGCTGACGGAGTCCACGCGCCGGCGGCTGAAGGTGCGCGCGGCCGAGGATGACGCAACCGTCCAGGCGCTCGTCGAGGATCTCATCTGCCGCGAACTCGACTCCCGCCGCGCGCGCTGAGGCGCACCCGCGACGCCTCGCCCGGCCCCCCCGGCTGAAGCTGTGTGCCCGCAGCAAGAGGCATCGCGTCGCCGCCGGGACGTCGCAGGCCCCTGAGTGTACTATATCTGAGATATAGAAGTGCCCGGCGGGGCGTGCTATATCTCAGATATAGCAGCCCCGTCACACTTCGGGAGACCCGCGAGGACGGCTTCGCAGGAACGGCAGGCTGCGGCGGTCCCAGCCGCGCGGCGGGCGAGCGGAAAGAAGACGGCCCGCTACGTGGGTTGAGAAGAGGACAAAAGGAAGGAAGGCGCAAGCCGGGCGAGGCAGGGGTCAGTTGATGCCGATGTTGGTGCCGCCGGTGGCGTTGCCGCCGCCGATGTACCAGCGGGCGCAGTTGTCGATGATGCGGTTCATCTCGGCGATCTGGTCGCTGACGGCCTTGCGTTTGTCGGTGGCGAGAGGATACGGGATGGTGAGCGAGGCCTTGTACCACTTCTTGGCGTGGTCGGCGTTCTCGCGGGTGTCATGAACGAGGCCGGTTGGGGCGGAGTTGCGCTTGCCCGTGCCCGAGTAGGTGGTCATGTTCTGGTAGCCGTTCTCGGCCTGGGCCGCCATGGCGTCGGCCTGAGCGAGAAGATACTTCATGAACGCCGGGCGTTCGTACTCGGTCGTCTCGCCGAAGTCGGCCTTCTCGCGCCCCACCTCGAAGCGAAGCGCCGCCATCGCGTCGGCGAGGCCCGTGTTCGTCTTCTGCGTCATGAGCTGCGACAGGTAGACGAGGTCCTGCTTCGACGAGGCCTTGACGATCTGCACGAAGATGTCGAGCGCGCTCGCGGCCTTCTTCGCGTAGGCCTGCTTCAGCGCCAGATCGAAGGCCTTGAGGATCTTCGCGTTCTTCTCCACCACCTGCGCCACCTGTTCGGCGAGCGGCTTGAGCGAATCGACGTCGCGCGCGATGGCGGCCGGGTACGGGTCCTTCTCGCGCAGGCGGGTCTTGCCGTAATAGACGAGCCCGCGGACGAGGTCGTCGCGGACGGCGCGCACGGCCTTCTCCTGGGCGAGCGGGCCGGTCGCGGTCTCGCGGACCTTGTCCCACGCGACGCGGCCCTGCTTGTCGAACGCCTCGCCGAGCTTCTGCGCAAGCGCCACCCATTGTTTCTGGACGGCGTCGCGATCCGGCCGCGAGTCGCGAACGGTCACGCTCTTCGTCTTGTCGGCGAGCGCCTGGAGCATCGAATACCAGCCCATCGCGCGGTCGGCGGAAAGCTCGGCCTTGAAGGCCAGCGCGGCCAGTTGCTCCTTCGGCGGGTTGGCCGAAAGCGTCGCGGCCTGGAGCAGAAACTCCGCCGCCTCGGCCGAGGCGCGGTTCTCGATGGCCCGCGCCAGCGCCGCGACTTCCCAATCCTCCACGCCCTCCGGCTTCGCGACGCCCGTGCCGCCGCACCTGTCGCAGACGACGGAAAGAACGCCGCCGCAGGACTTGCAGATCGCCCCGTCGGGATCGGCCTTGCCCTTGCACGCCGGGCAGACCCTGGCGCCCTCTTTGCAGTTGGGGCAGGCGACGCGGAGCTGAACGTCGGCGACGAATTCCGCGAACTTCATCTCGCCGGGGAAGAGCACCTTCTCGAGCGCGGTCTTCTGGAACTCTTCGGAGACGTGGTTGTGGAAGGCTTCGAGCTTTTCGAGCGAGGCGGCGGTCTTGCCCTTCGAGGAAAGATCGATGGCGTCCGTCAGCAGGCGCAGGGCCTGGGCCTTCTCGTCCTCGGAGATCCGGTCGGCGAGCAGCTTCGCGTCGAGGTCTTTGGGGTTCTTATCGAGGAGCGCCTTGAGGCAGGCCTTGGCCTGGACGAACCGGCCGCGTTCGTATTCCATGTTGGCAAGGGCCACCTGCGCGCGGGCGAACTGCGCGTCGCCCTTCGCGCCGAACTCCCGGTAGAGCAACGCGGCCTCGTCATAAAGCTTCTTCGAGATGCACCACTTGCCCAGCGCCATCACCTGGTCGCCGTCGGTCTTATCGAGGCCCTTGACCTTGCCGGCGAACTCCGCCTCCAGCTTCTCCTGCTCGGTGAGTTTCTTTTCGATGTGGTCGATGTCGGCGCGGGAGACGGTGACGGTGGCCTTGGCCGAGCCCGAGGCGACCTCGACGACGATCGCCTCGTCGGTTTCGCGGAGGATTTTGCCTTCGCGCGTGGAGCCGTCGCGCAGGGTGACGACGTCGGCGGATGCCGCCGTAAGTCCAATCAGGATAGCCAGTAACGTCGCGAGGCCGAATTTCATCCTTGTCCCCTGCCGGGTCCGAAGGCGGCATAGAATCGCGCATCCGCAACCTGATAGACGTGATTCCCGGCGCATCATTCACGCCACTTCGGGCAGCCTACGGAAGATTCCGGACAGGCCCCGAGCCGTTGCCCCGGGCCGCCTTGCGGCATCGCCCGACGCCTCGGAGATATGAAGAAGCCTTCATCGGCGCCGATGATACCTGCGGCGAAAGCGGGAATCAATCCCAATTCCCGGTTCAATATGCTGAAATTTCGCCGCGCGAAGAGGCACCACTAAGCTGAGGGATGAACCATGGGCGCACCTTTTCGGAAAGGCGGCGGGGCATGAAACGGAATGCCGGATTCACGCTCATTGAGCTTTTGGTGGTGATCGCGATCATCGGCATCCTGGCGGGGTTGCTGCTGCCGGCGTTGTGGCGGGCGCAGAGGAACGCGAGGATGGCGAAGTGCAAGGACCAGATCCACCAGTTCGACGTCGCCATCACGAACTACCGCATCTCCTACGACGGGCGCACGCCGCCGTGGCTTTCGAACCTCTACAAGCAGTTCGTGTCGAACGACAAGCTCTACCTCTGCCCCGAGGACCAGACGATGGGGCATCACGGAGGCAAGTCGCGCGACGAGGTGGGCAAGCAATCGGCCTACGTCGAGACGAACGATTTCGACTGGAAATCGGCGCCCAGCGGCGCGGACTGGGACCCGGGCCCGGACACGAAAGACCCGGCCGCCGCCGCGGCGCAGAACCACAATATCAAGGGCAACAGCTATCTCTATGAGTTCTGCTGCGCGGAGTGTTCCTGGTGGTCGGCGGGATATTCCTGGAACGGCCACACGTGCGACTTCGCCACCAACTACGTCCCCGATCCCGGCATCCACGCGAGCGGGCGCGCCACCCTCACCTGGGCCGAATGCAAGGCCTGGGAGGTCCAGTTCGTCGGGGCCTGGACGCCCATCGTCCGGTGCTTCTGGCACAACACCGGAACCTTCACCTCCACCAACGTCGTGCTCAACCTCGGCGTGAATACCCACGCCATCTACTCGAGCGGCACCGGCGCCGACGATTGGAAGGCGGCGGGATCGCAGTGAGCCTGCCGCGCGCGCGGCGAGGGAGGCACGGCGGAGCTACCGGCCGCGCCCCTTGCCGCCGAACTTGCGGCGGCTGTTCATGCCGGCGGACTCGGCGGGCGAGCCGGGGCGATGGGTGCCGAGCGGCTTGGAGTGGGCGTCGATGAACTGCTTCACGGGCGACAGGGCGTCGTGATTGAGGCTGTAGTGCATCTGGCGGCCCTGGCGGTTCCGCTCCACGACGCGCGAGAGGCGCAGCAGCGCGAGGTGGTGGCTGACCGTGGGCTGCGGAAGCTTCAGCGTCTCGCACAGCTCCCCGACGGACTTCTTGCCGCCGGCCAGGGTGGCCACCATCGACACCCGCGTCTTGTCGGCCAGTATCCTGCATACCTCCGCGACATACTCGTATTCTTCCGGTTTCATGGGCGGCCCCTGAGAATGAGAAAAGGTTCACTCGTATCCATACACACTACTACGCTGTCACAGGACTCTTTGGGAGTGGCGGCCGCTTTCCGGCCCGAAGG
>JBBIVY010000170.1:0-6104 GCA_037439485.1 Planctomycetota bacterium
CGGGCGGCGAGGAACTCGGAGGCGGTGGAGCCGGGGAGGGGGGCGACCTCGACGATGTCGAAGCCGACGATCTGCTTCTTGCGGGAGAGGGTGCGGATGAAGTCCGTGACCTCGGGCCAGGAGAGCCCGCCGGGCTCAGGTGTTCCCGTGCCGGGGACGTACGCGGGGTCGAAGGCGTCGATGTCGATGGTGAGGTAGACGGTGTCCGTCAGCGTCGAGAGGATCTCGTTGGTCAGGTTGGCGAGCCCCTGCGAGCGGATTTCCTTGGCGAAGTAGGTGTTGACCAGCGCCGCGGTTTCGAGCAGGTCGGCCTCGGGCTCGGAGAGCGACCGGATGCCCACCTGCGTCAGCGGCGCCACGTCGAGACACCGGCGCATCACCGTCGCGTGGCTGAACCGCTCGCCGTCGTAGACGTCGCGCAGGTCCGCGTGCGCGTCGAACTGCAGGACGCACAGCTCGTCGTAGGTCTTCTTGAATGCCGCGACGGCGCCGTAGGTGAGCGAGTGCTCGCCGCCCAACATGCAGAAGATCTTCTTGTCGGCGAGGACCTGTTCGGCGACGCGGCCGACCTCGGCGCTCATCAGTTCGCTCGTGGGCTGGACCTCGAGGGGCTCCATCGTGTGGATGCCGACGGGGGCGATGGAGGCGCGCAGCACCTCGTCGTAAAGCTCCATGTGCCGCGAGGCGTCGAGGATGGCGTGCGGGCCCTTGGCGGCGCCGACGCCGTAGGTCACGGTGCCCTCGTACGGGGCCGGAAGCACGACGAAGCGCGCGGTCTCGTAGTCGCTCATTGGCTGCGGCAGCCCGCCGAAGTTGAAGGGCTTCTCGCGGTTCGGAACTTCCATAAAGGCCCCCGTTGGAAGATCGGGCACGGCATGCCGTGCCCCTACAAAAGAGACAGAAGAGGCTACAGTATGAATATCGCCGCGGCGACGACGGTGGTCCAGACGCCGTTGCGGTGGCCGATGGCGGACTGCGTGATCGAGTGCGTGCGGACGATCTTGCCGGAGATGCGGTAGATCTCCTTCTTCTCGTCCCAGGCGGCCGACGGGTCGAAGTCGACGCCGATGGTCGTGGCCAGCATCGACGCGGCGAGATCCTCGGCGTAGTCTCCCGCCTCGTGCTCGTTCTGCCCGAAGGAGTGGTGCTCGCTGAGGTAGCCATACATGGACTTGTCGCGGGGCAACGCCAGGCCCACGCTTGCGGCGACGAGGCGCCGGTATTCGTTGGTGTCGTTGCGGCTCATGACGCAGAAGACGACCTGTCCGGGATAGAGCTTGTTCAGCCCGCGGGTGCGGCCGATGATCTTCGCCCCGGGCGGGAAGATGCTCGACACGGGCACGAGGTTGCACGCCGCGATCTGGGCGTCGCGTATCGCCTCCTCGAAACTCGCCAGCCGCTCTCGGTGGCTGCCGACGCCCCGCGTCAGGAAGACCTCTCGCGGGACGAACCTCTGGCCCTCGCTTCCGGGCATCGAATGGACTCCTTCGCCGAAGGGAACGTTGACAGTGCGATTCTAGGGCCGTCGACGGGGGAGTCAACACAAAAAGGCTTCTCAAAAGGCGTTGCGGGTTGCATATTGAAGGTTGAAGGCAGAGGAAGGAGGCCGGTTCATTCGTCCGGCGGCGACCTTCAACCTGCAACCTTCAACCCGCAACGTCGCCGTCCTGCTTTCGCAGTTGACTTTCCCCCCCGGCGGCTATAATGATGACGGCTTCGCGGCCGGGGGAGGGGGTTTGGCCCTCCCGGAGGCCCTTTGGGGGAGGAAATTGTCCATGGTGCGCCGCCTTGCGATGATCCTGCTGGTGCTGTGCCTGGCCGTGCCCCCGATGGGGTGTCCGGTCGCCGCCGTCGCCGCGCGGCTGGCCATGCCCGATACGACGACGATCAAGGCCGAGTACACCATCGGCCAGCAGACGATCGTGGTCATCCCGTTCCGCGACCCGGCCAAGACGTATTTCGAGTCGAACGACGGTCTCGACATCGCGACGGCGGTGGAAGGCGAGCTTGTGGCGCGCAAGGCGGCGGTGAACGTGCGTTCGGCCGGGCCGATCCGCGAGAAGTTCGCCGGGCAGAACCTGGACGTCGCGGGCTGGGCCGAGGTGGGCCGCTCCGCCGGGGCCGACCTCGTCATGGTCGGCGACATCCAGGAGTTCCGCCTTAAGGATCCGGGCGCCATCAACCTGTTCCACGGATATTCCCGCCTCGGCATCCGCCTCATCGACGTCAAGACCGGCTGCGTCGTCTACGCCTCGCCGGCCATTGAGACCTGGTGTCCCGACTTCGGCTCCGCGACCTACGCCCCCGGCATCCCGGCCGCCGACACGACCCCCGAGCGCGTCCGCCGAGGGCTGATCAGCGCCACCGCGATGAAGGTCGGCCAGAAGTTCTACACCTGGGAGAAGCCTGTCGGCGCGCAGCCGTCGCAACTTCAGAACTGATCCGTCTCGCCCGGTTCCCGAAGCCCGAAGGGGGAGACTCCTTCGGGCTTTTCGTTTAACGACTCTCCCTTGCGCGCCGCCGGGCGGGGGCCTATAATCGCCCGCGTTCGGATACTCTCAAGGAGCCCTCCGTGAACCTGCCCCGCATGATCCCCATCCGCGTGCGGATGGAATGCCCCAGGCTGGACGACCTGCCGGGCGCCGTGGCGGGAGAGCTGTCGCGGCTCGGCGCGGCGAAGCTTGTCAAGCCCGGCGAACGCATCGCCGTCACCGCGGGCTCGCGCGGCATCTGGCGCATCGACGTCATCCTCAAGAGCGTCATCGACGCGCTCCAGGCCGCCGGGGCCAGACCGTTCATCGTTCCCGCCATGGGCTCTCACGCGGGCGCCACCGCGGAAGGGCAGAAGGAGTTCATCGCCCGCTATGGCGTCACCGAAGAGGCGATGGGCTGCCCGATCCTCTCGTCGATGGAGGCCGTCGCGCTCGGCGTCACCGAGTCGGGCGTCCACGGCTGGTGCGACAGGAACGCGTTCGAGGCCGACGGCATCGTGGTGGTGAACCGCGTGAAGCCGCACACGGGCTTCTCGTCGACGTTGGGCAGCGGCCTCATGAAGATGCTCGCCATTGGCCTGGGCAAGCGGCAGGGCGCGGAGCACGTCCATCAGCGCGGCGTCGACATCGGCTACGAAGAGGCGATCCGCGACGGGGCGCAGCTGGCGCTGTCGAAGCTGAAGCTGCGATTCGGCCTCGCGGTGGTCGAAAACCACAAGGGCGAGGCGGCGACAGTGGAGGCGACGCTTCCCTTTGACTTCGAGCGCACGGACGAGAAGCTCATGAAGGAAGCGCGCCGGCTCATGGGGCGCATTCCGGGCGATTTCATCCACCTGCTCATCGTCGACCGCATGGGCAAGAACATCTCCGGCACCGGCATGGACCCGAACGTCATCGGCCGCGGGATGCAGCAGGAGAAGATCAAGCTCGACGTGCCGAAGATCTTGCGCCTCTTCGTGCGCGACCTCACCGAGGAGACCCACGGCAACGCCATCGGCATCGGGTTTGCCGACTTCACCACCGACCGCCTTGTCGCGAAGATGGACCGGAAGGCCACGTGGATCAATGTTCTCGCCTCGGTCGCGCCCACGGAGGCGCACGTCCCGATCCATTATCCCAGCGACCGCGAGGCGATCCTCGAGGCCCTGCGCACCTCGGGCACGACGCCCTTCGATCTCATGCGCATCGTCCGCATCCGCGACACCGAGCACATCGACACGATGCTCGTCAGCGAGGCGATGTGGCTCGCCGTCAAGGACCGCAAAGACATCGAAGCCATCGGCCCGGCGCGCGAGATGACGTTCGACGCGGACGGAAACCTGGGGGATTAGTCTCCCCCTCCCCCGGCGGGGGAGGGGATGTCGTAAGGAGCGTACATGGAAGCCGTCTTCCCGCTCTTCATCCTGTTCTTCATCGTCATCGTCGCGCTCGTCGTCTGGGGCGCGGTCGTTGCGAAGAAGAAGGCCGAGGATCGACGGCAGGCCCTCGCGGCGTTCGCGGCGCAAAGCGGCCTGCGCTGGACGCCGGACGATCCGCTGGGGCTCGTGGCGAGGCTTGCGGGCGTCGCGCCCTTCAACGTGGGCCACGACCAGGAGGCGACCAACGTCCTCGACGGCGTCGTAAGCGGCCGGCGCGTCGTCCTCTTCGACTACAAGTATGTCACCACCGAGACCCGGACCGACTCGAAGGGCCACACGACGACGGAGGAGGAGAACCACTACCTCTCCGCGCTCATCCATCCGCTGGAGCTGCCCTACCCGGACCTCCTGATCCGTCCGGAGGGCTTCGGCGACAAGGTCGCGGCGTTCTTCGGCCACGACGACATCGACTTCGAATCGGACGAGTTCTCGCGCAAGTTCTTCGTGACGGGTCCGGACAAGAAGTTCGCCTACGACATCTGCCACGCCCGCATGATGGAGTTTCTTCTCGCCAATCCCCGCCGGCACATCGAGCTGACCGACGCCCTCTTCATCCTCCGCACCGAGCGCCCGTGGGAGCCCGAGGAATTCGCCGCCTCGCTCGGCTTCACGATGCAGTTCTTCGACCTGATCCCCGAGTTCGTGAGGAAGCAGTACCGCGAAACCGCCGGGACGGCGGAATGACGAAATCCGAATGACGAAAGAACGACGAACCTCGAATGCCGAAGGGTCAGGGTCATTGTCCTTGCTGTTTCGGAATTCGTCATTGATTCGTCATTCGGGTTTCGTCATTCGTCATTGTAATTCCCGGCCGGCCCGATATCATGAAGGGCATTCCGGGCCGGGGGCGCCATGATTATCGTTGCGATCATATTCATCCTGATCCTCATCCCGCTCGTGTGGGCGGTCGGCACCTACAACCGCTGCGTGAACCTGCGCAATACGGTGACGGAGTCGTGGAAGAACGTCGACACCGAGCTTCAGCGGCGGTACGACCTCATCCCGAACCTCGTGGAGACGGTGAAGGGTTACGCCGCGCATGAACGGGCGGTGTTCGAGGAGGTGGCCAAGGCCCGCGCCGCGGCGGTCGCGTCAAAGGGCTCGCCCGGCTCGCAGGCGGCCGATGAGAACGTCCTCGTGCGCGCGCTGGGCGGGCTGTTCGCGGTGGCGGAAAGCTATCCGCAACTCAAGGCCTCCGAGAACTTCCTCGCGCTCCAGCAGGAACTCGTCAACACCGAGGACCGCATCCAGGCCGCGCGCCGGTTCTATAACGGCAACGTCCGCGCCCTCAATAACCTCGTCCAGATGTTTCCCTCCAGCCTCATCGCCTCCGCCGGGAATTTCCAGGTCGCGGAGTTCTTCGAGATCGAGTCGGTGGCCATGAGACAGCCGGTTTCTGTACATTTGTAGGGCCTTTTGTGTAGGGGGCCACCTATGTGTGGCCCCGTTCTTCTTCTTTGCGCGGGTGATGAGGCCGAAGAAGAAAAAGAAACGCGGGGGCACACATAGGTGCCCCCCTACATAAGAAACCAGAAGCCATGGACCACCACCATTACGAGCGCGCCTTCGAATCGTGGCTGCGTCAGCGTCGCGTCCCTTACGTCGCCATCGAGCAGGTCCGCCGATCCGCCGACAAGGACGGCCCCATCAAGAGCTTCGACTTCCTCGTCCATTCCGGGCGCAGGCACTGGGTCGTCGACGTGAAGGGCAAGCGGTTTCCCGCCGCCTCGGGGACGCGCGAGACGTGGTGGGAAAACTGGATCCACCTGGCGGACATCGAAGGGCTCTTCGCCTGGGAGCAGCACTTCGGCGCCGGGTACGAGGCGCTCCTGGTCTATGCCTACTGGCTTCAGATTCCCGCGGGCGGCCCGGCCGTCCCGGCGACGCTCTCCTTCGACGGCCGAGATTACCTCCTTGTCGCCGTCCCCGTGCGCAAGTTCGCGGAGCATTGCCGCCGACGCTCCACGCGCTGGAAGGCTGTCCACGTGCCCGAAAAGACCTTCACGAAACTCATCCGCCCGGTCGACTTCTTTATCACCGGCGCCGCGGGGCCGGGGTGAGCTTGCCTCATGTTTTCGCCCTCGGAGCGTCGTTCTTACCACAAAGCCACGAAGGGCACGAAGGGTTAGAAGAGGCGGGAGGAAGACCGGACGCACCACGAGGGCACGAAGAACGGCATAATCGTGTCGCGATC
>JBBIVY010000171.1:0-6095 GCA_037439485.1 Planctomycetota bacterium
GCTTATGTAGCATAGGCGCCCTCGCCTGTGATTGCTGTTGTTCCGATGAAGCAAGACCCCAGCCGGGGGTGGCTGGGTCACATCAGCAGGAGTCGCGCCGTTAAACGCAAGACCGCCGTCATCCTGCTCATAATCATCGCGGCCTCGGCCGTCGTGGCGGCGGCGGGGCTGGTGCTCTGGGCGACTCACGTGCCGCTCGAGCGGAAGTTCCAGATCGGCGAGGCGAAGCGGCTCGGCCTGCCGGTCGAGAAGACCGTGGACCTGCCGTTCGGGCGTAAGATCGAGCTTGTCCTCATCCCGGCGGGGGAGTTTCTGATGGGCAGCGCGGCCGGCGACCCGGGCGCCGAGGCCGAGGAGATGCCGCGGCACCGCGTGCGCATCTCGAAGCCCTTCTACATGGGCAAGTACGAGGTGACGCAGGACCAGTACGCCGCCGTCATGCGCGCCAACCCGAGCTTCTTTGGGAAGGACGTCCGCTGTCCCGTCGACAGCGTTTCGTGGGACGATGCGCGGACGTTCTGCGAGAAGGCGAACCGGGGCCTGCGCCTGCCCACCGAGGCCGAGTGGGAATACGCCTGCCGCGCGGGGTCGGATTCGCTCTTCGGCGTGACGGACGAGCCGTCCGAGCTGCTTCTCTGGGCGTGGTTCAAGGACACCAGCGGCGGTCGCACGCACGTCGTCGGCGAGAGGCAGGCCAACGACTGGGGGCTCCACGACATGCTCGGCAACGTGATGGAGTGGTGTTCCGACTGGTTCGCGCCGTACGACCTCAGCCCTGCCGCCGTGACCGTGGACCCGAGAGGCCCGGCGGAAGGCGACAAGAAGACCCTTCGCGGCGGCGCGTTCAACAGCGAATGGCCGATCCTTCGCTGCGGCAACCGGTCCTCACCCAGCCCCGATGGCCACAGTTACAACTTCGGCTTCCGCGTCGTGCAGGATATCCAGTGAGGCCGCTCAGAAGTAGATGATCTCCGTGGCGCCCTTCACCCATTCTCCGATGGCGAGGCCTCCGTAGGCGATGGCCCCGACGGCGACTCCGCCGAAGGCGACGGTGCCGACGGCCACGCCGCCCGCGACGGCGCCCCCGAACGCGCATCCGCCGAGCGCGAGGAGGCCGCAGGAGACTCCGCCGACGGAGAGGAACCCGAGCGAGATGCCGCCGACGGCGACCCAGCCGACCGCGATGTCGCCGATGGCGACGATGGCCTTGGCGCAGCCGCGCGTCTGGCCGGTGGCCGGGTCCGCTCCGACGGCGACTTCCCAGAGGGGCAGCCCGAACAGCGTTCGCGAGGAGCGTTTGCGAATCGACGGCGGCGTGGGCAGATTGGACATGGCGGCCTCCAGGTACCGGGACTTGCCGGGCGCAACAGGACGGCCCGCGGACGTGAACGATATCTTACCACCGCCGCCGCGGGTTTCAAGGGCTTACGCGGCTGATCCGTCCCTGGTTTGACCGGCCGATGTCGACGGGCTGCTGTGCTTCTTCATGCCTCCCCCTCTCAGGGGGAGGGCAGGGTGAGGGTGAAGCCTCTCAAGCGCAACGAGGCTCTCGACGAAACGGGAGCCTTACCCTCACCCCACCCTCTCCCTGGAAGGGAGAGGTAGAAACAGTCGGATTCGACCGCGGCGATGAGTCCATTAATGAAAGTGGGGACGGGTCAGCTTACACGGCGCGGACGCGTTCATTTTCCGGCACTTGACGCCGGGGGAAGGGTCGGTATAATTGCCGCGAGGACGGGCCTGCGAAACCGAGGAGGCGAAATGGCGAGCAAGCGGCTGTCGAAGTACGGAGTCAACCCGGACGAGCCGAACTTCGAGCCGACCAACGAGCCGGCGGAGCAGACGCCGCAGGAAGGGCAGGACGTCGTGTCTCCGGGAGGCGTTGGGGTTGACGGAATCGCCCCAGACCCCGCCCAGGCGCAGCCCGCGCCCGTCGCGGAGAAGCCTAAGGAGCCCGAAGGCCCCAAGGAGGCGGCGTTCGAGTCCGAGCGGCTGATGCTCTTCGGCAAGCCCCAGACGCAGAGGACGATCCTCAAGTTCGCCATCGGCGGGTTCGTGGCCATCGGCGTTCTCTACTATGTCATCGCCCATGAAGAAAAGGGATTCCACTGGGTGCCGCTCATCTTCACGGCGGTTTTCGGCGGCCTCGCCGGAATGCTCGTCGGGCAGATCGCCCTCGTCTTCAAGCGGATGGTCTTCTGGATCTGCGCGGGACTGCTGATCGCCGCGTCGGAAGGGGGATGGGCGCTCTTTCTTCAGGATCGCAACGAGGCGCACAGCACGATCTTCTCGGGCGTTGTGGCGATCTTCTTCCTGGCGGGATTCATCGGGTTCTGGGTCGGGTTCATCTTCTACCAGAAGCAACTGCGCCGCCAGGAGCGGTTTCAGCAGCGATATTCGCAGATGTTGGAGGAGAACAAGAACGAGGAGCAAAGGCCCTGATTCATGGCTTGCCGAGCGTCTCGTTCATGGAGCCGGAGCGGAAGCCCTGAAGGTCGAGCGCGACGTACGTGAAGCCGATGGCCTTGAACTCCGAGACGATCCGCGCGCGCAACTCGGGGGAGGCGAGGCGGGCGATGTCCTCCGGCAGGGCCTCGATCCGTGCAATGGCGCCGTGATGCCTGACGCGATACTGCGCCAGCCCAAGCGCGCGAAGCACCTCCTCCGCCTTCCTCACCTGCTCCACGCGATCGGCGGTAATCCCAAATCCATAGGGGAACCGGGAGGCGAAGCAGGCGAAACTCGGCTTGCTCCAGGTGGGCAGGCCCAGCTTGCGGGATGCCTCGCGCACCGACTCCTTACCCATTCCGGCGTCACGCAGCGGGCTGATGATTCCCAGCTCCGCCGCCGCGCGAAGGCCGGGGCGATGGTCGTTCGGGTCGTCGGCGTTCGCGCCGTCCATCACCGCGTGCAGGCCCCTGGCTTCGGCCATCTCGCGCAGCCTGGCGAATAGCTCTTTCTTGCAGTAATAGCACCGGTCCGGCGGGTTTGCGCTGAAGCACTCGATCGCCAGCTCGCTCGTCTCAATGACCTCGTGGCGCAGCCCCAGCGAGGCGGCGAGCTTCGTCGCGTCGTCGATCATGAAGCGGGGATACATCTCGCTTGCCGCGGTGACGGCGAGGGCCTTCTCGCCCAGTTCCTGATGCGCGACGACGGCCACGAGCGTGCTGTCAACCCCGCCGGAAAAGGCAACCAGCGCGCCCCCGGTGGAGCGGATGATGCGGCGAAGGTCGGCTATGGAGGCGTCGACGTCTTGCGGCATCGTGTTGGCTCCAAAGGGGTTATGTATCAATCACGAGGCTAGTTTACACGACGGCCGCAGCTTTGCAAGCGGCATCCGGAAGGCCGAGACTGTCATTTTGGCAGGCATGGGGCGCCAAATTCGCCAGATTTGTCATGCGGCGCCGAAAGGCGGCCTGGAATAATTACGCCGTAAGTGGCTGTCGGACAGTGGCTTAGAAATATTCCGGAAACTAACGCGTGTTTGGCACGCCGTTTGCTGTTAGAATAGCGAGAGATAGCAGGTGAGTGCAATGGAAGATACGGCCCAATGACTCCGGGGGACGGGGTGGACGCAAATGCAAGGATTGCTTAGACTTCCGCCGAATCACCGCTCCATCCTGGTCGCCGACCAGGACAGGGGCGTCCGCGATCTCTTTGTCAGGTCGCTGGAGCCGGAGGGATTCAGCGTCTACGAGGCGGAGGCGGGGCGCGAGGTGCTGGTGTTGGCGCGGAAGAGGCTTTTTGACGTCCTGATCATGGAAGTATCGCTTCCGGACCTCGATGGCGTACATACGCTCCGGTTGATTCGCGAGACCATCGGCCCGGTGCCGTGCATCCTCATCGGCACGGAGCTGACGAAGGAAGTGTGGATGAACGCGCTGGCGGTTGAGGCTTACGCCATCCTCGAGGCGCCTTTTCGGGGGGAGGTCGTCCGTCATACGGTGATGGACCTGGTGCATCGGCGCTTTGGTCCGGACCTCTGGTAGGTCCGGCATTCTTGCCTGACACTCTTTCTTCGAATTGCCACAGGCAGGAATGCCTGTGTCACAATGCAGAAACGACATGGCGCGAGCGGTTCGCGTCGGCGGAAAGAGCGAATCGGTCCCGGAAGCCCGAGAGCTTCGGGACGAAATGGACCCCTGAGACAAAGGAGTTGACATGGCTGGGAAGATCGTGCCGCTCAACGACAAGATCATCGTGAAGCGTCTGGAGGCGGTGGAGAAGACCAAGGGCGGGATCGTGCTGCCCGACGCCGCGAAGGAGAAGCCGAAGGAAGGTCGCGTCGTCGCCGTGGGCGACGGCAAGCTGCTCGACGACGGCACGCGCGCGAAGTTCCAGGTGAAGAAGGGCGACCGCGTCCTCTTCACCAGCTACGCCGGCACCGAGATCAAGTTCGAAGGCGAAGAGCTGATGATCATGAGCGAGGAAGACGTCCTGGCGGTCATTCAGGACTAACCTCCCTCTTCTTCTACCTCTCCCTCTTTAGGGGGAGAGGGCAGGGTGAGGGGGCCGTTCGGTAGAGACAAGACGAAGAAATAAACATATCAGGAGAGTGCAATGCCAGCCAAGAAGCTTGCCTTCAGCCAGGACGCCCGCGAGAGGATTCGCCGGGGCGTGTCGGTCCTCGCGCACGCGGTCAAGGTGACGCTGGGACCCCGCGGGCGCAACGTCATCCTCGAGAAGTCCTTCGGCTCGCCCACCGTCACCAAGGACGGCGTCAGCGTCGCCAAGGAAATCAACCTCGAGGATTCCTACGAGAACATGGGCGCGCAGATGGTGAAGGAGGTGGCCTCGAAGACCTCCGACATCGCCGGCGACGGCACCACCACGGCGACGCTGCTGGCCGAGGCCATCTACACCGAGGGCCTCAAGAACGTCGTCGCGGGCGCCAACCCCATGAGCCTCAAGCGCGGCATCGACTCCGCCGTCGAGTGCGTCATCGCCGAGCTCAAGAAGATGTCCGTCCCCGTCAAGGGCAAGGAAGACATCGCCCACGTCGGCGCCATCGCCGCCAACAACGACCCCGAGATCGGCAAGATCCTCTCCGACGCCATGGAGAAGGTCGGCAAGGACGGCGTCATCACCGTCGAGGAAGGCAAGTCGCTCGACACGACGGTGGAGTGGGTCGAGGGCATGCAGTTCGACAAGGGCTACGCGTCGCCTTACTTCGTCACCGACCCCGAGTCGATGGAGTGCGTGCTCGAAAAGCCGTACGTGCTCGTGTATGAGAAGAAAATCTCCGCGGTGAAAGACCTGATCCCCGTTCTGGAGAAGGTCGCGCGCGCGAGCCGGCCGCTCCTCATCATTGCCGAAGAGGTCGAGGGCGAGGCGCTGGCGACGCTGGTGGTCAACAAGCTTCGCGGCATCCTGAACGTGGCGTGCGTCAAGGCTCCGGGCTTCGGCGACCGCCGCAAGGAGATGCTGGCCGACATCGCCGTCCTCACCGGCGGCAAGGCCATCTTCGAGGACCTCGGCATCCAGCTTGAGAACGTGGACATCAAGGACCTCGGCCAGGCCAAGAAAGTCGTCATCGACAAAGAGAACACCACCATCGTCGAGGGCGCGGGCGAGTCGTCGGCCATCAAGGGCCGCATCGCGCAGATCAAGGCCGAGATCGACAAGTCCACGTCGGACTACGACAAGGAAAAGCTCCAGGAGCGTCTCGCCAAGCTTGCGGGCGGCGTGGCCCAGCTCAACGTCGGCGGCGCCACCGAGACCGAGGTGAAGGAGAAGAAGGCGCGCGTCGAAGACGCTCTGCACGCCTGTCGCGCGGCCATCGAGGAAGGCATCGTCCCCGGCGGCGGCGTCGCGCTCCTGCGCTGTATCCCCGCGCTGGCGCACCTCAAGAACAAGGGCGACGAGCTGGTCGGCGTCGACATCATCCGCCGGGCGCTCGAAGCTCCCATCAAGCAGATCTCCCAGAACGCCGGCATCGACGGCTCGATTGTGTGCGAACGCGTCAAGAACGAGAAGGCCGGCTTCGGCTTCAACGCCCTCACCGGCGAATACGGCGACCTCGTCGCCCAAGGCGTCTTCGACCCCACGAAAGTGGTTCGGTCGGCGCTCCAGAACGCCGCGAGCATCGCGGGACT
>JBBIVY010000172.1:0-6075 GCA_037439485.1 Planctomycetota bacterium
AGGTCGTCGGTGCGCTCGTGGCCGGCGGTGAACTGGTCGACCGCGGCCTTGATGGCGGCGATGATGTCGGAGGCGGACTGGTCGCGGTGGGCGCGGATGACGTTCTCGGCGCGCTCGGTGCCGAAGAGCTGTTGCTCGGGGTTGCGCGCCTCGTCGAGGCCGTCGGTGTAGAGGAAGAGCACGTCGCCCGACTGAAGCGGCACGTCGCTTTCGTGGTACGTATTGTCCGGCAGCACCCCCGCGACCATCCCCGAGCCTTCGAGCGCGATGACCTCGTCGCCGCGGAAAAGCAGCGGCCGCGAGTGCCCGGCGTTGGTGAAGTGCAGCACGCGGGTTCGTGTGTCGAGCTTGGCGAAGAGCAGCGTAACGAACTCCTCCGGCCGCGAGTCGCGGCAGAGCGACATATTCACCCGCGTGACGATCTCGCCGGGCGTCGTGCAATGCTCGCACTGGACCCGCAGCGCCGAGCGCGCGGTCGCCATCAGCAGCGCCCCGCCCATGCTCTTGCCGCACACGTCCGCGATCACGATCCCCAGGCGCCTTCCGTCCGGCTCCGGAATGAAATCGTAGAAGTCCCCGCCCACCTGCCGGCACGGCTCGTTGAACGCCGCGATGTCGAACCCGTCGACCTTGGGGAACTCCTGCGGCAGCAGGTGCGCCTGGATCTGCGCGGCGAGGCCCAGCTCGTATTCGAGTCGGTCCTTTTCGAGCGCCTCCTCATAGAGCTGGGCGTTCTCGATGGCCACGGCGCTCAGGTTGGCGATGGCCTGGGCGAGGGCGAGCTCGCTCTTGTGGAAGATGCGCTTTTCCTCGGAGTAGATGCGGAGCGCCCCGATGGGCCTTCCGCGCACGCGCAGGCCCACGACGAGGTTCGAACGCAGCCCCTCGCGCAGCATCTCGGAGGGGTAGAGGATGCGCGGGTCCTTGCCGAGGTCGCGGATGTAGACCGGCTCGCCCTCCATTGCCAACTGGTCGATCTCGCTCTTCTTAATCGGCACCGGCCCCTTGCTCAGGTAGACGTTGCTCAGCCCGTGCGACGCCTTCAGCACCAGCTCGCCGCTTTTTGGGTCCAGCAGGCGCACGCCGCAGGCCTTGACGTCGAGCGTCTCCACGATGGTGCGCACGATGAGCCGCAGGACGTCGTCGACGTGCCGCGCCGAGCTGAGAAGCTCGCTCACCTTGAGCAGCGTGCCCAGCTCCTCGACGTGCCGGCGGATGACCCATCCTTCATGGCACAGGTCGGCCAGCCCGTTCGCCGCGAACTGGAGGAACGAGATCCCGAGCGACATCTCCTGCACGGTGCGCTTGCGAAGCTCCTCGGGGCTGACCTTGAGATCGTGAGCCAGCGTCTCGATGTCGGCCGCATCGGTCTTGTCGTCGAGGACGCCGTCGATGACGAGCGCCGCCGCGGCGTGACCCTGGATGCTGACGGGCGCGGCGAAGCGGAGGAATCCCCGCCCGGCGCGCGCGCGCTCCAGCTTTCCGGAGGCGATGGCCTTCAGCGCGAGGGCCGAGGAGGTCTCGTCGCAGTGCGGGTCCTTCTGCATCATGTCCACCAGCCTCGTTGAGAACTTCGTCGGCCGGCTCGGGCGCGTCGCGGGCTTCCCCTCGCGGTCGCGAATGATGACCGCGACCCCCGCCACCTCCGCGAAGGTGTCCTGGAACTCCTGCAAGATCTCCGTCGAAATCATGTCCGATATCCTGGGTAGGGAAATGGACGTGATGTCCTGGGGCGCGTCCTCGCGGGGATCGACTCGTTCAGTCATGAAAGTAAACCTCCTGGGCCCGAGGGATAGCGTACCTATCGCCTGGTTGCCCTCTGCTGCTACAACAAATTGATTATCGAGCGGCTGCACCAGCCTTGCCGGAAGAGGAGCCGCTTGGCACCGGCAGGGACTATTTCACTGCTGACGAACTTCGGTACTCGGCGCCAAAACGACGTAAGCCTAACACAATATAGGGTTTATGTCAAGCGAATCTTCGATGAGGCAGGGACTTTTAGTGAAGTGCGATTGCCCGCAAACCCGATGAATTTTATGCAACGTTACCTTGTCGTCGGAAGGCGGGCCTATGACGTTCGAAAAGTTCCTGCGATTCAGCAACAACAAGAAGGCTCCGGCGGTCATCTACCGCTTCGAGGACCTCGAGAAGAGGCGTCGAAGCACGTGGCTGATGAGCGCGCTGCTGCTTGTTTCGCTGGGCGTAGGGTTCTTCCTGACGCTGGTGCCCGGCGAGTTCGACAACATCAAGCCGCTCTTCGGCACGCTTCCTGTGTTGCGTCTCGGCCTGCTCGTCCTGCTGGTGCTCCTTTCGGTTTACATCGTGAAGGGCGAAATCGAAAGCGCGCGGCTCCTGCGCGAGTTGTGGGACAAGAAGGTCAACATCGACGGCCTCAACCAGCGCGTCATGGAACTGAGCGTCCTGCACGACGTGTCCGCGGCGATCAACTCGATGCTGGACCTGGACAAGACGACGAACGTCATCATGGACAGCGCCTTCAAGCTGATGACCGCGGAGGCGGGCTTCGTCATCGTGGTCGGCGAGGACGGCGAGTTCCGGATCCTCTGCTCGCGGGGCCTGCCGAAGGACGCCCCGGAGAACCTGCCCATCGGCGAGACGCAGGGCGTGCTGTCGCAGGCTTGGCGCGAGGGGCGCATCGTGCTGGCCGGCGACACCGCGAACGACGAACTGCTCGGGCGGCTGATGGGTTCCGACCGCAAGCTCGCCTCGGCGATCTGCGCGCCCCTCAAGCAGAAGAACCACGTCACCGGCCTCTTCTGCCTCGGCAGCATGAGCTACAAGGACGGCTTCGACAACCGCGACGCGGAGCTTCTGGCGATCTTCGCCGACCAGGTGGCCATCGCGCTCGAGAACGGACGGCTCTTCCGGAACCTGCAGAAGAGCCTCGCCGAGCTGAAGGAGGCCCAGGCCCGCATGGTGCAGACGGGCAAGCTCGCCGCGGTCGGCCAGCTCGCCGCCGGCGTCGCCCACGAGCTCAACAACCCCATCGTCGGCATCCTCGGCTACTCGCAGTACGCCATCGAGAAGATCAAGGGCAAGCAGGTCGCCGACCTCACGCCCAAGGACCTCGAGAACTACCAGAAGTACGTCGGCTACATCGAGCACGAGTCGCAGCGGTGCAAGATCATCATCCAGAACCTGCTGAACTTCTCGCGCAAGGGCTCCACGGCGATGACGCCGACGGACGTGAACAAGGTCCTGGAGACCACCTTCGCGCTCCTGTCGCACCAGCTCCAGATGCACAACGTGCGGCTCGTGCCGGAGCTGGGGCCCGAGTTGCCGCCGGTGCTCGCGAACGCGTCGGAGCTGCAGCAGGTCTTCACGAACCTCATCGTCAACGCCCAGAAGGCGATGGAAAAGGGCGGCTCGCTCACCGTGACGACGCGCCGGAAGGCGGGCGTGACGGAGGGCGACGGCGCCGTGGAGATGCTCTTCACCGACACCGGCTGCGGCATCGCGCCGGAGCACATGACGAAGATTTTCGACCCGTTCTTCACGACGCGCAAAGTCGGCGAAGGCACGGGACTGGGTCTCTCGCTCAGCCACGGCATCCTCAAGAACCACGGGGGCGAGATCTCCGTGGAGAGCGTGGTGGGGCAAGGGACGACGTTTACGATCTCGTTGCCGGTGAACCGAGCGGTTCCCCCGGCGACGGCGACGGCGCCCGAGGCCCCGGCGTATTCGGTGGCGGTCGCGCAGGCCCGTTGAGCGTTTGCGGAGGTACTCATGAGCGTGGACGTGCCCGACAAGATCAGAGCCACCGAGCCCTTCGACCCCGAAGGCGCCGCCGGAAAAGTCCCCGTGCGCGTGCTGATCGTCGACGACGAGCCGATGATCCGCCAGCTCCTCACCGACGTCCTCGGCGACGAAGGCTACACCGTCGAGACCGTCCCCTGCGGCGAGGAAGCCGTGCTCAAGCTTCGCGACGCCCGCTTCGACTACGTCATCACCGACCTCATGATGCCCGGCATGAGCGGCCTGCAGGTCCTCGAGACCGTCAAGCAGCTCGACCCCGAGACCGAGGTCGTCGTCATGACCGGCTACGCCTCGCTCAATACCGCCGTCGAGTGCATGAAGCTGGGCGCCGCCGATTACCTCAACAAGCCCATCAACATCGACGAGATCCGCATCATCATCAAGCGCATGATCGAGAAGCACTCGCTCGAGCAGAAGGCCCGCGAGGTGGACTTCTACAAGGAACTCAGCCGCACCGACGGCCTCACGCAGCTCTATAACCACAAGTTCTTCCACCAGCTCCTCGGGACGGAAATCTCCCGCGCGCAGCGTTACGGCGGGAAGATCTCGCTGCTGATGATCGACGTCGACCACTTCAAGGCCTACAACGACGGCAACGGGCATCCCATGGGCGACGCGGCGCTCCAGAAGGTCTCGTGGATCCTCAGCGAGACGAGCCGCGACGTCGACTCCGTCGCGCGTTACGGCGGCGAGGAGTTCGCCGTCATCGCGCCCGAGACGCCCAAGGCCGGCGCGATGGAGCTGGCGGAGCGTCTCCGCCGGCGCGTCGAGGAGGCCCAGTTCCAGAAGACCGAAGTCATGCCGAACAAGCAGTTCACCATCAGCATCGGCGTGGCGGCGTACCCGGAGGACGCGACGACGAAGTCGGAACTCATCGAGAAGGCCGACCAGGCCCTGTACGGCGCCAAGTCGACCGGGCGCAACCGCGTCGTCGCCTGGCAGAAACCCTGAGGGGGGTTGACGGTCCCGCGTGAGCCGGGGACCGATGCCGGAGAGGGGCTGTTACTTTGACCGAGCACTCCTATGTTCCCGCCGTCGCCGACGGTGGATCGCTGGCGTGTCTGTTCGAGGTGAGCGAGGCCGTCTGCGCGTCCGTCGACCGCGACCGCCTGCTCGACCTCATTCTTCGCACCGCCCTCGAGAACACCGGCGCCACGCGCGGGTCCATCCTCCTCAAGGACGAGACCGGACGCACTCTGTCCATCGCCGCCTCCGTCGGCCTGGATGAGGACGTCGTCCGCGACACGCGCGTCGTCGTCGGCGAAGGCATCTCCGGCCGCGTCGCCGACACCGGACGGCCGCTCCTCGTCACCGACATCGACCGCCACCCGGACCTCTCGGCATACTCGCAGAACTACGCCGACAAGTCCTTCCTCAGCGTGCCCATCGCCTCCGAAGGGGCTCATCAGGCGCAGAAGGGCACAGTCCCCGACGGCGGGACCGTCGCCGGGGAGAGCGTCCTCACCGTGCCCGTGAAGGCCTCGCGCAAGGTCCTCGGCGTGCTCAACGTCCACCGCAAGGCCGACGGCGGGCCGTTCACCCAGCGCGACCTGCAGCTCCTCACGGTGCTCGCCAATCAGGCCGCCGCGGCGATCGAGAACTCGCGCCTTCTGGACGACCTCGAGAACACCTACATGAACGCCTTCGGATCGATGGCGCTCCTGCTCGAAGCCAAGGACCCGTACACTCAGGGCCACACCGAGCGCGTCACGGGCCTGTGCGAGGACCTCGGCCGCGCGCTCGGCATGGACGAGGCCGACCTGCACAACCTCGTCATGGGCGCGCGTCTCCACGACATCGGCAAGATCGGCATCCACGAGTCCATCCTCAACAAGCCCGGCCGCCTCGACGAGCAGGAGTGGCTCATCGTCCGCGAACACCCCGTCGTCGCCGACCGCGTCCTCGCGCCCATCCTCTTCCTTCAGGGCGCCCGGTCCATCGTCCGCGGCCACCACGAGCGCCTCGACGGCAAGGGCTACCCCGACGGACTCTCCGGCAACCAGCTCTCGCTCGGCCAGAAGATCATCATCGTCGCCGACGCCTACGACGCCATGAGCTCCAACCGCTCCTATCGCCATGCGCTCGACGCGGCCAAAATCCGCGAGCAGCTCGTCACCAACATCGGCACCCAGTTCGATCGCGAAGTCGTCGAGACCCTCTTTAGCCTCCTCGACTTCCACGACCTCGTCACCGCCTGAGCGCCGGCGTCAACGTTCCGGCGCCGCCTCCCGACGATTTGCATCCCCCGCGGCCATCGGCACGGCCGTGGTGTACATCGCCTTACCCCCGTTTTCGGCC
>JBBIVY010000173.1:0-6062 GCA_037439485.1 Planctomycetota bacterium
CCCCCGCCACCCACGGGCACAAGGCCCTAAGCTACAAGAAGAAGAAACCAAATCAGCAACACGAAAGGAGACCTCAAGATGAGCGATTTCACCGGAAACAGCGAGTCGACCGGGATGCGCATGATGTTCGAGTCGATCCGCCGGCAGCAGAAGACGAGCATCGACGCGCGCCGAGCGGAGACGCGGGAGACGGAACTCACGGAGCGGTTCGACCGGCTCGTGCTCATCTCCATGGCGATGTGGTCGTTCCTGAGCGAGAAGACGGGTATCCCCGAGGAGCAGCTCATGGAGCGCGTCAAGCAGATCGACCTCATGGACGGCGTCGCCGACGGCAAGCTGCGCACGACCGTCGCCCAGTGCCCCAAGTGCGGCCGCGTCATGGCCCCGCGCCACACCAAGTGCATCTACTGCGGCGCCGAGAAGCTCCGCGTCACGGCGTTCGACGAGGTGCTGTAGCCGTTCTCTTTTCTCTTGTAGGGGGGGACCTATGTGTCCCCCCTACGAAGAAGAGCCGTGCTTCTTCCGCCACGTCTCCTCGGCCTCGGTGGGTCGGAGATAGAGCGGTTCGAGGGCGAGAAGCTCGTCGGGCGCGCCGGAGGCGAGGCGCTCGAAGGCGAGAAGCGCGGTGAAGCGGGAGTGAGGGATGCCGGCCTCGTCGGAAGCGGCGGGCCAGTTCCCTTTCGACGCAGCGAGGAAGGCCTGGACGCCCTCACCGGCAAGGAGGGTATCCGGCGAAAGCACCGCGGCGGCCGCGGCGACGTCGAGCGAGCGATGAGGCGCCGATGGGTCCCACTGGCCGGCCTTCGCTTCGTAAGGGGTCACGTAGAACTGCCCGCGGCGGGCATCGATGATGACGGCGGCCTTGCCCTTCGGCGGAAGATTGCGAATCACGCAATCCGGCGCCGGGACGCCGATCATCGGCGCGCCGAGCGCGAAGGCGAGAGCCTTGCCCGACGCGATGCCGACGCGGATTCCCGTATACGACCCCGGCCCCGACGACACCGCAACGAGCCCCACCTCCGACCGGTCGAGTTTGTGCGCTTCGAAAATGGCGTCGATCGTCGGGACGATGTTCGCCCCGTGGTGAAGGCCCTTGGTGAAGAGGCGCTCCTCGACGATGACGGGAGCCTGCCCGGAACCTCCCTCACCCTGCCCTCTCCCGGAGGGAGAGAGGGCCCTGGCGACGGCGACGCTGCCCACTGCCGAGGATGTCTCGAACGCGACGACGAGCATGAGCTACCCCTGTTTCAGGAACCGGTCGAACCAGCGGTATGCGGCCTCGCGGACATCGGCGGTGGTGTCGTGGCCGTCGCCGTGGATGAGCATGGACACGCTCTTCGGAGCGCCGAGGAGACGCCAGGCCGCGGTGGCATTGCGGAAGCACTCGAACGTCGGCGCCACGTAGGGATTCTCGCTGTCGTTCCAGGGCTCCACCACCAGCAGCGCCCTCGGCGCCACCAGCGCGATCATCTCGTGGTAGTCCCACGGGATGACGCCGTTCTTCGTGATCGCGCGGCTCAAGGCCGGGCTGAGTTCGGTCTGATAGGTGCAGGAGCGGAAGACGTTGGTCGCGTTGGGGCTGATGCCGGTGGACGGCACGGCGGCCTTGACGCGTTCGTCGAGCGCGGCGAAGTAGATGACGGCGCGCCCGCCGAGGGAGTTGCCGACGGCGCCGACGCCGCCCCCGGCGACGAACGGCAGCGTCTGGAGCGCGTCAACCGCGCGGGTGTGGTCAAGGGTCCTCCGGCCGTCGAGCGACCAGTCGGGATAGCGCCGGAAGAAGGCCGCCTGGAGGTCCTTCTGCGTCGTGCCTTCGAGGGTCGCGCCGAAGCCGAACTGGTCGACGGCGACGGTCACGTAGCCGCGGCGCGCCAGTTCCAGGCCGTAGGCGCGATTCGGGATCTTCGGGTCGATCACGCTGAGTTTGCCCGCCGGCGTGGTGCCGTGACAGCAGAAGACCGCCGGGGCAGGGCCTCCCCCCGCCGGAAGCACGCAGATCATCTCGTTCCAGGCGTCGTCGAGGACGTGGTAGCGCAGCCGCACGTGCGTGAGGCCGTGCTTCTCGAACCGCTCGATCTCCTCTGCCTTCGCCGGCCGGCCCGACGCGCCCTCCGGCGCCGCGCCCATCGACGCGACGACGCGCGCGCGGATCTCTTCGCGAAGTTTCGGCCACTCGGCCGCGGCGGTGGACGGCAGGATGATGTTGCCGATCATGGGGCCCCTCCGGATGCGGAATAGTGAACGGGCGGCGTCCCGACGAATCGGGACCGCCGCCCGCAAATCGCGTGAAACCGGGCGAACTCGCGGGTCCGCCCCTACGGAAGAAACATCAGGCCTTTGGCGGCTCGACCTTGAGGCCGGCGAGCTGCTCGTAGAGCTTCCACTTGGACTGGACGTCGGCCTCGGCCTCTTTCAGCAGCATGGCCGCGCGTTCCGGATTCGTGCGCGTGAGCGACTTGTAGCGCGTCTGCCCGTAGGCGTAATCGACGAACGCGGTCTTCGGCCCCTTCGAGTCGAGCTGCAGCGGGTTCTTGCCCTGCTCGATGAGCCTCGGGTCGAAGCGGTAGAGCGGCCAGTAGCCGGTCTCCACCGCCATCTTCTGGAAGTTCATGCCCGTGCGCATGTCGTGCCCGTGCGCGATGCAGTGCGAGTAGGCGATGATGATCGACGGACCGGGGTAGCTCTCGGCCTCGGTGAACGCCTTCACCGTCTGCGCGTCGTTGGCGCCCATCGCCACCTGCGCAACGTAGCAGTTGCGGTAGGTCATGATCATCATCCCCAGGTCCTTCTTCGGCCCGGGCTTGCCCGCCGCCGCGAACTTCGCCACGGCGCCGCGCGGGGTCGACTTCGACATCTGCCCGCCCGTATTCGAGTAGACCTCGCTGTCCAGCACCAGCATGTTGACGTCGCGTCCCTGGGCCATGACGTGGTCGAGGCCGCCGTAGCCGATGTCGTAGGCCCAGCCGTCGCCGCCCAGCACCCACACCGACTTCCTCACGAGGTAATCGGCGACGCCGAGGAGCATCTTCGACGTCTCATCCTTCGCGCCGGCGAGCCGCTTCTTCAGCTCCACCACGCGCTGGCGCTGCGCGTCGATGCCGTCGAGCGTCGACTGGTCGGCCTTGCCGAGCGCCGTCACCAGCTCCTCGGAGCCCTTGAGCGCTGGGCACTTCGGCAGCAGTTCCGCGGCGAACTGCGACAGCTTGTCCACCGTCAGCCGGAACCCGAACCCGAACTCCGCGTTGTCCTCGAAGAGCGAGTTGGACCACGCCGGGCCGCGGCCGTCCTTATTGACGCAATACGGCGTCGTCGGCAGGTTGCCGCCATAGATCGACGAGCAGCCCGTGGCGTTCGCGATGAGCGCGCGGTCGCCGAAGAGCTGCGTCAGGAGCTTCACGTAAGGCGTCTCGCCGCAGCCGCCGCAGGCGCCGGAGAACTCGAAGAGCGGCCGGAGGAGCTGGCTACCCTTGACGGAACTCGGGGTAATCATCGAACGCGGCGTCTCGGGAAGCGTCAGGAAGAAGTCCCAGCATTCGCGCTCGCTCATGCGCAACGGAAGCTGCGGGGCCAGGTTGATGGCCTTGCGGGCGGTCGGCTTGCCGTCGGCGCCCTTCTCGGCGGCCGGACAGGCGTAGACGCAGGCGCCGCAGCCGGTGCAGTCTTCCGGGGCCACCTGGACCGTGCAGGCGAAACCTTCCGCGCCCTTCACGCCGCGGGGCGAGGCATGCTTGAACGTCTTGGGGGCGCCGGCGAGGGACTTCTCGGGGTAATACTTCATGCGGATGCACGCGTGCGGACACACGATCGAACACTTGCCGCACTGGATACACAGGTCCTTCTCCCACACCGGGATCTCCAGCGCGATATTGCGCTTCTCCCACTGCGTCGTCGCCGTGGGGAAGGTGCCGTCCACCGGGAACGCGCTCACCGGGATCTGGTCGCCGTCCAGCGACAGGATGCGCGCGGTGACGTTCTGGACAAACTCGGGGGCCTTCGTCGACACGCGCGGCGGGCGCATGATGCAGCTCGTCGCCTTCTCGGGGATCTTGACCTCGTGGAGGTGCGCCAGCGTGGTGTCCACGGCGGCCCAGTTGCGCTCGACGACGTCCTGGCCCTTGCGGCCGTAGGTCTTCTTGATGGCGTTCTTGATCTGCGCGATGGCCTCATCGGGCGGGAGCACCCCCGACAACTGGAAGAAGCACGTCTGCATGATCACGTTGATGTGCGCCCCCATCTTCAGGTCCTTCGCGATGGCATAGGCGTCGATGACGTAGAACTTCATCTTCTTGTCGATCAGCGCCTTCTGCACGTCGCACGGCAGCTTCTCCCACACGTCCTTGGGGCCGTAGGGGCTGTTGAGGAGGAACGTGGCGCCCTTCGCGGCGTTCTTCAGGAGGTCGTACTGTTCGAGGAAGAACCACTGGTGGCAGCCGATGAAGTTGGCCAGCGTCACCAGGTAGCTCGACCGGATGACGCGCGGGCCGAAGCGCAGGTGGGAGATCGTGATCGTGCCGGCCTTCTTCGAGTCATACACGAAGTAGCCCTGCGCGTAGCGATCCGTCTCCTCGCCGATGATCTTGATGCTGTTCTTGTTGGCGCCCACGGTGCCATCCGACCCGAACCCGTAGAAGAGCGCCCGCACCACGTCGTCCGGCTCGGTGCTGAACGACGGGTCGAACGGGAGGCTCGTGTTCGTCACGTCGTCGTTGATGCCCACGGTGAAGTGGTTCTTCGGCTTCGCCTGGGAGAGGTTGTCGAACACCGCCTTGACCATCGCCGGGGTGAATTCCTTCGAGGACAGGCCGTAGCGCCCGCCGACGATCTTGGGATAGCTCGTCTTCCACGGAGCGTAGCCGTCGGACATCGCCTCGCCGATGGCGGTGCGGACGTCCTCGTACATCGGCTCGCCGACGGACCCGGGCTCCTTGGTGCGGTCGAGGACGGCGATCTTGACGGCGGTCTTCGGGATGGCGGCGATGAAGTCCTTCGTGGACCAGGGCCGGTAGAGCCGGACCTTGAGGACGCCGACCTTCTCGCCCTTCTTAGCGAGGTAATCGACGGTCTCATGCGCGATCTCGGCGCCGGAGCCCATGATGATGATGATGCGGTCGGCATCGGGAGCGCCGACGTAGTCGAAGAGGTGGTACGAGCGGCCGACGACCTTCGCGAACTTATCCATGGCCTTCTGGACGATGGCCGGGGTGGCGTCGTAGAAGCGGTTGACGGTCTCGCGGGCCTGGAAGAAGACGTCGGGGTTCTGAGCGGTGCCGCGGAGGACGGGGTGATCGGGGGAAAGCGCGCGCTTGCGGTGCTCCAGCACCAGGTCGTTGTCGATCATCGAACGCATGTCGTCCAGCGTCAACTCTTCCACCTTCTGCACCTCGTGCGACGTGCGGAAGCCGTCGAAGAAGTGCAGGAACGGAATGCGGCTCTCCAGCGTCGCGGCCTTCGCGATGAGCGCGTGGTCCATCGTCTCCTGCACGCTGCCGGAGGCCAGCATCGCCCACCCGGTCTGCCGACACGCCATCACGTCGGAGTGGTCGCCGAAGATGCTGAGCGCGTGAGCCGCCACCGTGCGCGCCGAGACGTGGAACGTCGTCGCCGTCAGCTCGCCCGCGATCTTATACATGTTCGGGATCATCAGCAGCAGGCCCTGCGACGCCGTGAACGTGCACGCCATCGCGCCCGCCTGCGCGGCACCGTGGATCGCGCCCGACGCCCCGCCCTCGCTCTGAAGCTCACTGACGAGCGGAACGGTTCCCCAGATATTCGTCTCGCCGGCGGCGGACTTCTCATCCGCCTCCTCGCCCATGTTGCTGGAAGGCGTGATGGGGTAGATGGCGATGACTTCGTTGGTGGCGTGGGCCACGTGCGTGGCGGCATTATTGCCGTCCATTGCAGCCATGTTGCGAGCCATTTCTTCTCCTTAGGGTTACTCGGCGCGTTGGGGCGCTGAATGTTGGTGACGGGTCCGGGAGGTGAGGAATTCCGCTCTGGACCGAAACTTATGATATCTTACGCAGGAGCGGCCGGAAGTCAATCCAAAAAGTCCGTCCGGAGGC
>JBBIVY010000174.1:0-6006 GCA_037439485.1 Planctomycetota bacterium
GACTTGGCGGGACGGACTTCCTTGACGACCTCGGCCTTGCCCTCGCCGCGGACGGCCTCGGCGGTGATGGTGTAGGTAAGCCCGGCCCCGCGGCTGGGGAGTTCGTAGAGGATGTCGAGCATGAAGTCTTCCATGATCGACCGCAGCGCACGCGCCCCGGTCCCGCGTTCGAGCGCCCGCTTCGCGCACGCCCTGAGCGAGTCCGGCGTGAACACCAGCTTCGACTTCTCCAGGTCGAAGAACTTCTGATACTGTCGCACCAGCGCGTTCTTCGGCTCGGTCATGATGTGGATCAGGTCGTCCTCGTCGAGCGGCATCAGCGGCGTCACCACCGGCAATCTGCCCACGAACTCGGGGATCATCCCGAACTCGATGAGGTCTTCGGCGACGACGGAGTTGAGCACGGTCTTGCGGTCGGCGTTGGCCATGGTCCCGGCGGTCTTGTCGAACCCGATCACCTTGCGCCCGATGCGCCGCGAAATGATGTTCTCCAGGTTCGTGAAGGTGCCGCCGCAGATGAAGAGGATCTCCTGCGTGTTGATCTGGATGTAGTGCTGCTCCGGGTGCTTGCGTCCGCCCTGCGGGGGCACGTTGGAGACGGTGCCTTCGAGCATCTTCAGGAGGGCCTGCTGGACGCCCTCGCCCGACACGTCGCGGGTGATGGAGACGTTGGCCTGGGTTTTTGCTATCTTGTCGATTTCGTCGACGTAGATGATCCCGCGCTCGGCGGCCTCGACGTCCCAGTCGGCGGACTGGATGAGCCTGAGCAGGAGGTTCTCGACGTCCTCGCCGACGTAGCCGGCCTCGGTGAGCGTGGTGGCGTCTCCGATAGCGAAGGGGACGTTGAGGATGCGCGCGAGCGTCCGGGCCAGAAGCGTCTTGCCGGAGCCGGTCGGGCCGATGAGGAGCACGTTCGACTTCTCGATCTCGACGTCGGAGGTGTCGACGTTGGCGCTGAGGCGCTTATAGTGGTTGTGGACGGCGACCGAGAGCACGCGCTTGGCGCGGTCCTGGCCGATGACGTACTGGTCGAGCTGGGCCTTGATGTCCGCGGGCGGCGGAATCTCGCGCAGCTTCCAGCGGTTCTTCTTGTTGTTGTTGCCGCCGCGCATCTCCTCCTGCACGAACGAATGGCACAGCTCGATGCAGTCGCGGCAGATGTAGATTCCCGGAGGCCCGGCGATAAGGCTGCCGACCTCGTCGTGGCCCTTGCGGCAGAACGAGCACACCTGCTTCGAACGGTCGGTATCATCCGGTCGTTTGGCCATCGCCTCGTGTCCTTTTGTGTTATGGTCCCCAGACCCGAATATTACATTATCGTCCGGCCCCGCCTTCCGGGATTAGCGGAAAGCAACCCCCGGCCCGGCTCAGGGCCTACTCGGCATCGATGCGTATCGTGTGCTCCCCGGGGCTGAAGACGCCCAGGGTGAGCAGCTTGAGCGTGCTGTTTTCGACGTGGGCGATGAAATGCTCGCCGGCGACACGTTTCGCCCCGTCGATCACGATCATCGTGGGCGCCTGGCGCCGCCAAGTGCGCACCTCGAAGGCCGGACACCAGCGCGCGGTCTCGCCGCAATCGAGCTTGAACTCCACCGAGTCCTTGCCGTCCGCGCCCACGACGTAGGCCCCGCGCCCCTCGGCGAAGCCGTCCATCTGCTCGTCCTGCTCGTCCTCCACCTCGGCGCTTCCCTTGCCGCGCGTGAAGGAGAGCTTCCCCGGCTGCAGGAAGTCCGCCGCGTGAACGGCGGCCGTTTCAGGTGCGCGCAGGTTCGACGGCTCGAACTGCAGCATCAGGTTCCACACGCACTTCCCCACCGGCACGGTGCGCATCCCATGAACGAGGAACCCGGAGCGCGTCCAGCCGGATCGTTTCGAGTCGAACATCATCATCTGCCCCAGCCAGTCCGTCGGGTAGCGGTGCAGGTTCATCACCAACAGCGCATTGGCCGCGTAAGCCGGGTCCGAGCCCGCGTGCATGATCCAACTCGCGGGCGACACGTACTTGAGCTGCGGGTTCACCACGTCGTTGAGCGCCTGCACCTTCTCCGCGGGCGCCGTGGCGAGAAGCAGCCGGTTCGAGCGGAACTCGAGAGGCCGCCCCGCCACCTCCATGACGTGATGGATGAAGACGCGCCCCGTTGGGTAGACGGTGAACTGCGTCTCGTAGCGCGGGCGCTTGTTCGCCTTCATGTCGTGGCCGGGAATGCGGATGCCGGTCTTCTCCAGCTCTTCGCCCGGATACTCGCCCGTCGGAGTCGTATAGGGGCCCTTGATGGAGATGATGGCGCGGACGTTGCTGAATTCCTTGAGGACGAACTCGTCGGCGGGGCCGGGGAAGATCGTCAGGTCCTTGTGATCGAGCAGGATTTCCGCGCGGTTCTGAAAGAGCGCAAAGCTGTTCCCCTCGCCGCGGCCGGAGAGATTCACCGCCATCTTCGGGTCGGCGGCAAGGTCGTGCCAGAAGGAGATCGACCCCGACTTGCGCAAGAAGACCAGCGCCCACTTTTCCTTGGGCCCGACCCCCTCGCCCATCACCGAGATGGTGTCCTTCTCGACGAAGCGCGTCAGCTCCACCGCCGACGCCCGCTCCGCCGGTGCCAGCCACGCCGCCGCGCAGGCGGCAGCAAGGATAGTAATAGCGCGATTGAAAAACATAACGTCTTGTGCCTCAAGGGGATGCATAGCGCGGAAGAGGTCGGGACTTCCGCTCGCCTGCGGGGCTCAACCGCGTTCAATGATACCGTCCGAAGCCGGAAAGTCAAGTTCGGCCGCAGCCCGAACCATCGCGTGAAAGAACGGCCAGCCGTCCCCAACTTGGCCAACTTGGCCAAGGTTTTGCGGGGGCTTTTAAAAAGACACCTCCTGTGGGGCACCCTCAGCCAATCAGCCCCTGCATATAGCGTCTTTTTCCAAACCCGCCCAAAATCGACCTACACGGCGGTAGGTTTTCGCACCTGATGAGGTCGCGGCCTCGTGAATCCAACCCGCCCGAAAACATGGCCTTAATCCCGTTAGATTCGTGACATTCATAGATTCACGCGAAAGACGCACATGCCAAATCCGGCCTGCGGGCGGTCAAGAATTGGTCGATTTCGCCGCTTCCGCTGCCGCGCAGGAAAGGAAGGTAATTGACTGGATGAAGCGTGTGGCGGCGGATAAAATCCATTGGGCCCCGAGGCTGGAATATCTGCGGCCTTTCCGAAGTGAGAAGACAGTCGGCACCGGAAAGCTGAGGATCGCTTATTCAGAACCGTTTGCCCCGAAACCGTAATTGGAAGGAAGTCATGGCTACCAGTGTGCCCCAGATCTTCAATGTGAAGACGCCCGAAGAGCAGTTGAACGCGCGGATGCTTCTCTCCTATCCGGCGGACACCCCGTTCGGCAACCTCAACTTGGCGCAACTTGAACTGATTGGCCGCATTGACTACCTGAATACGAGAATCGCGGAACTTTATGCAACCTATGCGCGTTATGCCACCAACATTGAGGGCACTGTCCCCTTGCAGGCACAATGGTTGAGACTGGAGATCGAGGAGATTGTTTACTGGTTACGGAAGTCGACAGACTCTCTCATCTGCATCACAAGCATTCTGGCTGAGTTCAGGGGCAAAGGAGCATATCCCGTTAGAATTCCCGTAGACTGCATTGGAGCGGCTTTGAACCGCCTCAAAATCAGCCCTGTTCCGCAGACAGTCGCCGTCTTTCAGCCACATGCCAACACGCTCCTCGCCATTAACGCGATTTCAAACACCTACAAACACCACTTTATCAATTTCGAGACGGTCAACGTGCTTGGGCCCGCCGGACCAACTGCATTCTACATAAGCATGGAACGCAATGACGCCAAGAACCCAGCCACGTTCTACGGCATCCTTGTATCCGACCTCGTAGGTGCCTGCAACAAAATGTACAGAGACGTTCGGGGAAAGCATGCCGAGTGGTTAACGGCGAACTAGGGGACGCGTCCTCGCTATCTTCCTTCCCGCCATCGTCTCGGCAGCTACGGGAACCTCACCCGCCTTCCCTTCCGAAGCTCTTCGGACTTGTAGAGCGTCCCGCGCCAGACGACGCCGCCTCGCTTCCAGCCGAGCCAGGCGGTGCGGATGACGAAGAGGGCGAGAACCGGGACGAAGAAGATGCTCAGAAGGTGCGTCCAGATGTTGTGCCTGACCCAATGGTGGAACGCGAGCGCGACGAAGAGATAGAGCGCGGGGACCGCGAGGCACGCGCACGAGAGCGCGGTTGGGCCGGTGAAGATCACGGGTAGCGCGAGCAGCAACGGGGCCATTTCGAGGGCGACCGCAAAGACCGCGAGCATTGCGGCGCGCAAGACGCTGAACTGCATGGCGCTTGACCAGCCCTTTTCGGCGCCGCGGGCGGCTTCGGAGAAAGACCGATACCAGTGGACGCCGACTTCGTCGAAACCGGTCGCAAACGCCGAGCGAGCGCCGTGGTCTTTCATCATCTGGGCGAGCGCGACGTCGTCGCCGGTCTCCAGACGGAGCCACTCGAACCCGGGCGTCCGGTCGAACGCGGAGCGTCGGACGAGGTTGAACGCCCCTACCCCGGCGCCGGCGCGGCTCTTCGGGTTCGAGACGGCCCAGCCGCGCATGACGACCATAAGCTGGCGGACCGACGACGAGAGCGTCGCATCGAGCGCGAAGTGCGTCGGGTAGAGCTCGGGAAGCGCGCTGAAGTGGTCCAGCCGCCCGGCCTCGCAATGCGCAATCGCCCGGCGCAGCGTCCCCGGCGCGATATGCACGTCGGCGTCGGTGAAGAGGACGAACTCGCCGCTTGACGCCTTGAGGCCCGCGTCCATCGCGTGCAGTTTCCCCAGCCAGCCCTCCGGCAACTCCTTCACGTGAATCACCCGCGCGTTCGAGTGTTCCGCCGCAACGCGGTCCATCACCTCGCCCGTGCCGTCGGTCGAGCGGTCGTCGACGAAGATGATTTCCAGCGCGGGGTAATCGGATGCGAGGATCGACCGCGCGGCGGCCTCAACCTTGTCGGCCTCATTGCACCCGGGGACGACGACGGAGACCTTCGGCCAGACATTCGGCTTGGGGGCATCGAGCTGCGAGAGCTTCGGGATGGTGTTGAGTTGCACGACGCCCCAGGCCATGTAAAGCCAGTAGGCGAGCGCGACGACGGCGTAGATGATGAGGGCGATGGTCAACAGGGACTCACTTCGCCGTGGACCTGCGCTTGGGAGGAAGCGTCACGACGTTCTTGCCCTGGCGGGAGCGGATGTCCTTGACCATGGCTTTGAGGTCGTAATTGAACCGCGCCGCAAATGCATCTCGCGCCTTGCGGACCTCGGCAACAATCGCGTCATCTTCATATGGGCTCTTCATTTTCCTCTCCCAGCAACTCATCCGGGGTGCAGATGATGGGCGCCTCGTAACCGAAATCTTCAACCATTTCGCGGATCGCCGGGGCCAGTTCGGCGTTCGCGATGTGCCTGCAATTCCACGTGAGCAGGTAATCCATGCCGTTCACGGCGGCGACGGCAATGTGAAGAGCGTCCGCGGCGCTTCGCGGCGGCAAGGCATGCTTCGCGATGAGCGCCTCGGCCAACGAAAGCGATTCCTCAGTCACATCGAGCAAAGGAACAGTGCTGAGGATTTCTCTTCGCCGTCTCGCGGCGTCGGCGTCGCCCTGGCCGGCTTCGTCCAAGACGGGTTGGGAGACAAACACTTCGAACTTGTCTCGTCGCTGTTCCCACCATTTCCAAGTCACCGCCTGATGCCCGGCCAATACCAAGTCCCGGCTCGGACGCGCAGCTAAGACACTGATGACCGTCGTTTCGAGGTAGACACGTTGTTTCACGGCCGGCCCTCCGGGGTAATATGATTCTACCACACAGCGCGGCCCACGGCAACGGTGCGAAAGACATGCTTCCGCCCTGCGCACCCCGGGGCTCCGCCCCGCCGCCTTCCTCAGAACCTCCTCAGGAACGCGATGGCGTCGCGAACGTCCTTGACGGGGTCTTCGCCGACCTCGCGC
>JBBIVY010000175.1:0-5947 GCA_037439485.1 Planctomycetota bacterium
CCGAGGCGATGATCCTGATGAAGGGCAGCAAGCTGGGCACCCCGGCGGCGCCGGCCAAACTCACGGCCACGGCCGTCAGTTCCAGCCGGATCGATCTGGCCTGGCTGGCGTACTCCAATGATGAGAGCACGTTCCGCATCGAGCGCAAGACGGGCTCCGGCGGGACCTACTCGGAAATCGGCACGGTCGGCGCCGGAGTGACGACGTATTCCGACACCACCTGCTCGGGCTCGACGACGTACTACTATCGCGTCCGCGCGCGCACGAGCGCCGGCGTGAACTCGTCTTACTCCAACGAGGACCACGCCACGACTCCGTAGCTACTGACGATCCTGATCCCCCGGGGCGCATGAGGCGCCCCGGGGGTGATCAGGGCAAACGCTTCTCATTTCTGAACGCAGTCCCTGACAGCGCCGGTCTTTCGCCCCCATCGCGATTTCGGAAACAAGACGCGTTTGCCCTGTTGGACGGGGCGTCAGCGCGAAAGGAGCCGCCGGAGAAGACGGCTTCGCCGGGCGAGGCCGGGGGTGCGCCAGAGGCACATGAGGTAATGGAGCGCCGTCGCCGCGATGCCACGGACGGGGATCCCGAGCGCCTGCCCCGAGGAACGGCCGTTGGCCATGGGGACGACCCAGCCGAGGTCGAGCGGGCGGTATCGGCGCAGCGAGCGCCCCTCGATGAGCGCGCGGACGTTGCGCCCGGCGACGCGCCCCTGGTCGAGCGCGGTCTGAATCGCCATCCGAACGGGGCTGCCCTTGTGCATGACGCGCGCCGCGTCGCCGGCGACGAAGACTTCGCCCTTCTTCAATTGCAGGAACTCATCCACGGCCAGGCGCCCCTGGGCATCCTTCTCTGCGCCGAGCGCCCGGACCAGCGGCCCCGCGGCGACCCCGGCGGCCCAGACGACGAGGGCGTCCTTCACAATGATGCCGTTGGCGAGGACGGCGTCGCGCCCGCGCATCTCGGCGAGCGTTGTGCCCGTGACGACTTCGATCCCCATTCGCGCGCAGTTTGCGCCGACGTAATCGCGGACCCTCGGCGGCAGGTCCGGGACGAGCGTCTCGGCCTGCTCGGCGATGACCACCCGGGCGCTCGTTTCGGCGAGCCGCCGGCGCAGTCCCGTCGCGGCCTCGACCCCGGTGTAACTTCCTCCGACGACGAGCACCGCGGCGTAGCCGCCTCTTTCAAGCTCCTCGACGATGCGCCGGGCGTCGGCGACCGAGGCGAGCGGGAAGGTCTCTTCCTTCAGCTTCTTGTTTCCGTAGAGGTTCGGCTCGACGCCGGCGGCGATGATGAGGTAATCGAAGGGCAGGGGCCCGGCGGACGTGGCGACCGTCTTCGCGGCGAGATCGACGGCGGTCGCGTCGGCCCGGAGGAACCGTATTCCGGCGCGTTTCGCGAAATCGGCGAGGTCGACCTGCAGGAGCGCGGGGTCGAGCTTGCGATAGAGCAGGTCGGCCGCGAGCGGCAGGAAGTCGGAGGTCGCCCGCCTGTCGACGAGCGCGACCTCGGCACGTCCGCGAAGCTTCCGCAACTCGCGCGCCGCGGAGAGCCCGGCGAATCCGCCGCCCAGGATGACGACTCGTGTCATCGGCTCAGTCCCGCGGGCCGCCGAAGAGCCGGCGGTCGATGGAGAAGCGTCCGGCGCCCGTGAGGATGAGGACGACCGCGAGTATCCCGTCCTGGATCGCGGTCTGAGCGACGGAGAATCCCTGTCCGCCGGCGAAGTGCATCGTCGCCGCGATGAACATGGTGAAGGCGATGAGCCCGGCCATCGGACGTGTCAGGAACCCGAGCACGAGGCATATCCCCCCGGCGAACTCGCTGAACGCCGCCATGAAGCCCCAGAACGAGGGCAGGAAGTGGATGCCGATGTGGCCCATCGCCGCGCCGAGACCGGCCCACCTTTCAGGGTGGGTGATCTTGTCCCACCCGTGCTGGACGGCAAACATGAGCCCCAGCCCCACGCGCAGGATGAGGATTCCGATATCCTTCGCGACCGCGCGTCTGGAATCGCCCGCCATGATTTCCTCCTCTTTCCGCTCCCGGCGGAGTTAACGGGGACAGGAGCCGTTTTTCTCTCAGGAGCCTTCTTCTCTCGCCTTTTCCATCACGATATGGCTTTATTCAGGCTGTTTGGCGCCGGCGACAGAAAAAACGGCTCCTGTCCCCGTTAATCGCAGCGGAACCTCTGAGGATCGATCGGATAGAGGCCCCAGGTGTCGCGGAGGCGCTTCATCTCGAGGATGTTCTCGCGCTTGGCGTCGACGGCGAGAGAGTGGGTGGAGCCCATGATGTAGCCGCCGCCCGGCGCGGCGGTGGCGAAGGCGTATTTCGCGTCATTGCGGATATCGTCCAGCGAGCCGAGGATGATGTGCTCGTGCCAGATGCCGCCCCAGAGGGTGAGCCGGTCGCCGACCTGCTTCTTGAGCTTGCCGATGTCCATGCCGCCCGAGGCCTGAATGCTTTCCCACGCGTCGTAGGTGTCGGCCAGGTCGTCGACGACGGGCCAGCAGTTGCCGCAGCAGTGCTTGAGGACGTAAAGCCCCGCCTTGTGCGCGGCCTCGACGTGCTTCTTCTGCCAGGGGAGCATCATGTCGCGGAAGATCGCGGGGCTGGCGAGCATTCCGGACGAGCTGCCCAGGTCGCCCGCGGGCATGATGCCGTCGACGCCGAGCTTCGCGTAGAGTTCGCACCAGCGGATCGCCTGGCGTCCCCAGAGCTCCGCCTGCTTGCGGCAGAGATCGGGCTCCAGCAGCAGGCTCATGTACTGCTCCTCGTCGGTCGCTCCGACACCCGGCCAGCCGATGTCGGGGCAGAAGCACATGATGAAGTGCGTCTTCTTCATCTCCTTCACCGCGTGGCGGATGAGGTCCCAGCGCCCGTCGAGCGGGTCGAGGGGCTCGTTCTCCATCTTCTCGATGTCGCGCTCCAGCGATTCGATCGTCGGCGGGACCCAGGCCTCCTTGTTGATCTCGAAGGGCAGCAGGTCGTGCGTCGTCGAGGAGATCCGGTAGATGTTCCCCTTCTCGTCCCGGTAGGTGACGTCGTCGAGCTTCTTCATCGGCGCGGGCTTGTGGTCCTTCGGCCAGAGGCCGACGCACGTGACGATGTCGAAGTCGAGCGCGCGGACGAGGTCGAGGACGTCGCGCTTATAGCTCTCGACCACCTCGTCGCGGCGGCCGTCCCACAGGGCCTGCGTCGTGCGCATCTTCGCGGCGACGAACGTCTCTCGGCCCAGGAAGTCCTCGTAGACGTTGTAGTCGATGGAATGCTCGCCCCACGGGATACGATCCGGCTCCTTGTGCTCCAGCGCGGCGATGACGCGTTCTCTCGGCAGCATTTTTCCTCCGCTTCCTGTTCTTTCTTGGTGCCACGGGTCCCGACGCGTCGGGACTGCTGTCCCTCGCCGAACGGCGCCCCTCACCCCGGCCCTCTCCCCCAAGGGGAGAGGGGGGCGTCACAGCCACCCTGTCATTTTCGCGAGCAGCCTCGAATAATCAACGAAATTCGGCCAGGAGACGTCACTGGGGACGCCGTGGTCGCAGGAGGGGATGAAGCCGCCGTCCCTGACGACCGGCGAGAGGCGCTTGAGCTCGGCGCGGATGGCCTTGCCGCCCTTGGCCATGGCGCGCTTGTCGACGCCGCCCTTGTAGGCCATCTTGCGGCCGAACTGCCGGCGAAACTCGTTGATGTCGTTGCCGGCGGCGACTTCGATCGGGTCGCAGACATTGATGCCCGACTCGATCCAGATGGGGATCAGCTCGCCGATGTGCCCGTCGGAGTCCATGTCGACGATGCGGCAGCCGGCCTTGTTGAGCTTCGAGACCCACGCGTCATAGCTCGGCTTGAGGAACCGCCGGGCCATGGCGGGGGAGATCATGCTGTGTTCCTTGTAGGCCATGTCCTCGCCGATCTCCACCGAGTCGGGCACGGCGTGCGGGAGCGCGCGGTCGAGCATCTTGACGATGAAATCGCAGTAGAACGCCGCCATCTCGTCGACGAGGTCGGGGTCGTCGGCCATGAGGTAGCAGAGCCCTTCGAAGCCGCACCATTCGCGCATCTGCCAGAAGGGGGCCGCCCAGCCAAAGATGAGGCAGGTTTCGCGCGTCGCGGCCTTCTTCGCCCGCTCGGCGAAATCGGCGGGGAAGCGGCCGGGGGAGTCGGGGTTGTATCGCTCTTTCATCCGCTCCCAGTCGTCGCGGTTCTCGACGGGGCACTTGATCCACCGGCGCGTCACGAAGTCCCTCGCCGAGCGCAGGTAGGTGAGGTCGAACGTGTCGGCGATCTCGCAGACGTTGCCCTTCCAGTCCTGGACGACGTAGTGCCCGTCCTTGTGATCGAGGACCTTCTCCTCGAACTGGGGGATGAGGCTGAAGTCGATGCCGAGGTCGAGCGCGCGGTCCCCGCGGGAGTTCTCGATGCCGAGCTCGCCGCAGAGATAATCGTACCAGTCCGCGCCTTCGGGCAGACCCTGCGTGCGCCAGGCGCTGCGGGTGGATTCGCGCGGGCCGCCGGGGAAGAAGGGGACCTTGTCGGGGTTCTCGAAGAGCAGCGTCCTGAGATAACGTTCGCGAGGCGTCATCTCCTGTCCCTCCGATCCGTGGTATGCCGCGGTCTTACGGCTTCAACATGCTGAGCAGGTCTCCCTTGGAGCCGTCCTCGTCGTCGACCTTCTTCTGTTCCCCGAGGTGCCCGGGCACCTGGATGCGCGGAATCAGGAAGAGCGCGAAGCTGAGCCGCAGGACGAACGAGACCCCGAAGAGGACGTGGAACGCGCAGAAGGCGACGCCCCATTTCTCGATGTGCCCCGGGCCGATGAGCTTGACGACGGTGCCGGCGACGATCCACGCCAGGGCGCTCGAGAGATTCGAGACGCAGTTGGACACCGCCGTGTAGGTCGCCACGCGGTGACCGGCGGGGGGATAGCGCGTGATGAGCTTGTTCTGGGCGATGACCGCGGCGTTGGCCGCCGAGCCCGCGGCGAAGCTGGCCAGGCCCACGAGGTAGATCGCGTTGTTCTTCGTCGCCCAGAACCAGAGGAACGGGAAGAACGCCCAGCCGACGTGGCCCCAGAAGAGCACGGGCTTCACCCCGAATCGGTCCACGAAGTAGCCGTACTTGCGCGAGCCCAGAAGCACGCCGAGCTGCGCCAGCACCACGATGACGATCGTGCCGACGAGCATGTCGTCCTTGATGCCGAGGTCGCCGACGAGGTAGATCATCATCATCGACCCGCCCAGCGACATGCCGAAGGTCCAGAGCGCCCAGAACCACAGCCACTGGCGGTATCGCTTGTCGCGCAGCGGCTCGAGGATCTGCTCGCGGAAGTCCATCTCTCCTACCGGCTTCGTCATCCGCGGCTCGGGGATCGTGCCGTGGATGAAGAGGTCCGCAAGGCCGATCGCCGTCGCCACGACGAAGATGCCCACCGACATGTTCAGCTTCATGTTCCCCTGGTCGGGCATACGGTCGATGAGCCACGCGGCGGGTATCACCGCGGCGGCGACCGAGACGTTGATCCACCAGGTGCGGCGGGCCCAGAAGCGCCCGTGCTTGGCCGTCGGTATCAAGTCCGCCAGCCAGCTCATCCAGGGCGGCCCCGAGAGCGCGCCGAAGAGGTTCGACAGGCTCACGGAGATCGTGATCGCCGCCACGGCGCCCTTCATGTGGTGCGTGAAGAGCCACCACGACACGAGCACCCCCACCAGTCGCAACGAGCGCGCCGACACCGCGCACCAGAACCAGAGCCACTTCCGCCGGCCCACCCGCCGCGTCAGGCGGGCGCCGAACAGCTCCGCGGTGAGGAAGACCGAGGAGACCGCGCCCATCACGCCCCAGTCGAACGCCTCCATCCCCACGGCGTTGCCGAAGTAGACGAAGAAGATGCCCGAGATGAGGAACGCCCAGACGTTCCCCATGGCGCCGGTGTAAATGTGCTTCGTCA
>JBBIVY010000176.1:0-5613 GCA_037439485.1 Planctomycetota bacterium
TGGGATGCCGCCTATCTCCTGCGCGTGCTCGAGATTTAAGATGCGTCGGCCCTGCGGGTGGGGTGCGATTTCGCTTGAAGTTGCCGTCGCGGCCGCTATCCTTTCTCGGACCTCTCTCCTCCGGAGCGCGTCGTGAGCGGCCTCGTTCAGACACTGATCTACCTCGGGCTGATGATCGGCGGCATCTTCGTCGGGCTCTTCGTGCAGAGGCGCGCGAGGCTCATCAGGTCGATGGATGTCATGGCCATCGTCACCATCTGCTTCCTCGCGTTCGTCCTCGGGGCCGGCATCGGTTCGAGCGAGAAGGTCCGCGCGCAACTCGCCTCGGTCGGCCTCGCCTCCGCCTGCCTCGCCGTGGCCACCATGGCCGGCAGCATCTTCGCGAGCTGGATTGTCTATCGGATCTGGTTCCGGAGGCTCCACCCGTGAAGACGAGCCTGATGATCTGCGGGTTCTTCGTCGCGGGCGCGCTGCTCGGGTGGGTGGGCGTCGTGCCGAAATTGCTGCTGCCGCCGGCGGAGGGTGTCGGCATCGGGTTCTACCTGCTCTGTGGGCTCATGGTCTTTGTGGGCGTCGGCGTCGGGGGAAGCGGCAAGGCATTCCGCATCGTCCGGGAACTGCGCTGGCGGATCGTCTTCGTGCCGCTCGCCGCGGTGGCGGGTACGGCGGTCGGGTGCGTCGTCGTCGCGGCGCTGCTGCCGGGGTTCACGCTGCACGATTCGCTCGCCGCGGGAGCGGGTCTGGGGTTCTACAGCATGTCGAGCTTCATCATCCAGGGACCCCCGTTTCGCAACGAGACCCTCGCCGCCGTGGCGCTCTTCTCCAACATGGCCCGCGAGATCGCGACGCTGCTCTTCACCCCGCTCTTCGTGAGCTATTTCGGCCGCCTCGCGCCCATCGCCACGGGCGGCGCCACCACGATGGACACCACGCTTCCCATCATCACCCGTGAATCCGGGAAGGAATACGGGATGATCGCGGCCTTCAGCGGCGTCGTGCTCTCCGCGGTCGTGCCGGTGCTTGTGCCGTTCATTATGTCGTTGTAGATCTTCTGTAGGGGGGGACCCATGTGTCCCCCCGTGTTTGTGTTGCCGGTGTAGTCCGGCTCCCTTGTGGGCCGGCACGAACGGAAAGAGCGTCTCGACGCGTCGGGACGCGCACTGCATTGAAGAAGAGCGGGGGGACACATAGGTCCCCCCCTACAAAAGAAGGGAAACAGCATGGCCGGCGAGCGTCAGTATTCGAAGTATCAGCTCAAGATCATCAACAACTACTACAAGACCGCGGGCGAGCGAAGCCTGCAGTCGCTTCAGGAGATTGCCGCGGAACTGTATCTGGCGACGAGCGAGAAGAAAAAGGCGCTCTTGTGGGACCGCGCGCGCAAGGCCATGGAGACTCTGGGCGTCAAGCCCAAGACCATCGAGCACATCATGGCCTCGAAGAAGCCCGAGGTCCTTGCCGAGCATGTGAAGGACATGTTCTGACGTAAGGCCGAAGGTCCAAGGCCAAAGGCCGAAGGAAGAGGAGGCGGTCGACATCCTTCCTCTCCTCCTTCGGCCTTTACAGGTATGGCGCACGCAGGTATAATCCGGCCCTTTGAAGCTCAACCACCTGTCCTTGCGAAAGGAGTTCATCATGTTCAAGGTCGTGCTGCTGCGCCACGGCGAGAGCGCGTGGAACAAGGAAAACCGCTTCACGGGCTGGACCGACGTCGACCTCAGCGAGAAGGGCGTTCAGGAGGCGCACGCCGCGGGGAAGTTGCTGAAGGCGGAGGGCTTCGCGTTCGACGTCGCCTATACGTCGGTGCTGAAGCGCGCGATCCGCACGCTCTGGATCACGCTCGACGAGATGGACCTGATGTGGATTCCGGTGCACAACTCCTGGCGGCTCAACGAGCGGCACTACGGCGACCTGCAGGGGCTCAACAAGGCCGAGACTGCGGCGAAGTTCGGCGACGAGCAGGTGCTGGTATGGCGGCGCAGCTACGACACGCCTCCGCCGGCCTTGAAGCCGGACGACCCACGCTTTCCGGGCCGCGAGGCGCGCTATGCGAAGTTGTCGAAGAAGGAGCTTCCTCTGACCGAGTGCCTGAAGGACACGGTCGAGCGGTTCCTGCCGTACTGGCACAAGACCATCGCCCCCGACGTTAAGAAGGGCAGCCGCGTCGTCATCGCCGCGCACGGCAACTCGCTCAGGGCGCTCGTGAAATACCTGGACAACGTGAGCGACGAGGAGATCGTCGGCCTCAACATCCCGACGGGCATTCCGCTGGTGTATGAGCTCGACGTGAACCTGAAGCCCATCAAGCATTACTACCTCGGCGACCCCGAGGCCATCAAGAAGGCGGCCGAGGCCGTCGCGAAGCAGGGGAAGGCAAAGTAGCTTCTTTCTTGTAGGGGGGGACCTATGTGTCCCCCCGTGTTTCTTTGCCGGGGGACAGCCATGCTCAGCCTGAAAGCCGAAAACCGCGTGAAGTCCCTTCTCGCGCGCGGGGACTACGGCGCCGTCGTGACGGTGCAGGGCTGGATCAGGACGCGCCGCGACTCGAAGGGCGGGTTTTCGTTCCTCGAGATCAACGACGGCTCGTCCATGGCCGGAATCCAGGTGGTCGCGGACCAGTCGCTGGCCAACTATCCGACGGACGTCCTGAGACTTGTCACCGGCTGCTCGGTGCGCATCGACGGCACGCTCGTTCAGTCGCAGGGCAAGGGCCAGGCGGTCGAGATCCACGCGACGAAGCTCGATGTCCTCGGATGGGTGGAGAACCCCGAGGCCTACCCGATGCAGAAGAAGCGCCACACGATGGAGTTCCTGCGCGAAATCGCCCACCTGCGCCCGCGCTCCAACACGTTCGGCGCCGTGGCGCGCGTCCGCAACGAGCTGGCCTTTGCCACGCACGAGTTCTTCCGCTCGCGCGGGTTCCTCTACGTCCACGCGCCCATCATCACGTCGAGCGATTGCGAAGGCGCCGGCGAGATGTTCGGCGTCAGCACGTTCAAGCCGGGCGAGCTGCCGAGGACGCCCGAGGGCGCCATCGACTGGTCGCAGGATTTCTTCGGCCGGCGGACATCGCTCACCGTGAGCGGGCAGCTTTCCGCCGAGACCTACGCCTGCGCGCTGACCAACGTCTACACCTTCGGCCCGACCTTTCGCGCGGAGAATTCCAACACCGCGCGGCACCTTGCCGAGTTCTGGATGATCGAGCCGGAGATGGCCTTCTGCGATATCGAAGGCGACATGGAGGTTGCGGAGAGCTACCTCAAGCACATGTTCCGCGCGGCGCTCGACCGCTGCGGCGAAGACCTCAACTTCTTCAACCAGTGGGTGGACGAGAGCCACAGCGTCCTGTCGACGCTCCAGCACATCGTCGATACGCCGTTCGAGCGGATCACTTACACCGAGGCCGTGGACATCCTGAAGAAGTCCGGCAAGGCGTTCGAGTTCCCGGTGGAGTGGGGCAAGGACCTGCAGAGCGAGCACGAGCGGTATCTCACCGAGGAGCACATCAAGAAGCCGGTGATCGTCGTGAATTACCCGAAGGAAATTAAGGCCTTCTACATGCGGATGAACGAGGACGGCAAGACCGTCGCCGCGATGGACATCCTCGTCCCCAAGATCGGCGAGATCATCGGCGGCTCCCAGCGCGAGGAGCGCCGCGAGAGGCTGGAGGCGCGTATGCAATCGCTCGGCCTCAACCCGAAGGACTACTGGTGGTATCTCGACCTCCGGCGGTACGGCACGGTTCCCCACGCCGGTTTCGGCCTCGGCTTCGAGCGCACCATTCAGTTCGTCACGGGAATGAGTAACATCCGCGACGTGATCCCCTATCCCCGCACACCCAAGTCGGCGGAGTTCTGAGGCGTCCGGCCGGCTACTCCTTCGCCACGCGTACCAACTGCTTGCCGATGTTCTCGCCCTTGAAGAGCCCGATGAACGCCTTGGGCGCGTTCTCGATGCCGTCGGTGATCGTCTCGCGGTACTTGAGGCGGCCGGACTTGAGCCACTCGGCGAGCTTGCGGACGGCTTCATCGCGGCGGTCGACGAACTGGTTCACGAGGAACCCCTCCATCCGGGCGCCCTTGATGATGAGCTGGAAGAGGAGCCGCGGGCCCGTCGGCATCTCGGTCGCGTTGTATTGATCGATCTGCCCGCACAGCACGATCCGCGCGCCCTGGTTGATCTTGAGGAGCGCCGCGTCGGAGACCGTGCCGCCGACGTTGTCGAAGTAGACGTCCACGCCCGCCGGGCAGGCCTCGCGGATCTGCCCGAGGTGGTTCTCCGTGTCCTTGTAGTTGAACGCCGCGTCAAGGCCAAGCTCGCCCAGAACGTAATCGATCTTCTCTTTCGACCCCGCGCAGCCGGCGACGCGGCAGCCGATGATCTTCGCAATCTGCCCCACGATGGAGCCGACCGCGCCCGCCGCCGAGGTGACGAGCACCGTCTCGCCCGCTTTCGGCTTGCCGATCTCCGTAAGCCCGAAGTAGGCCGTGAGCCCCGGCATGCCGAGCACTCCAAGCCCCGTGGACATCGGCGCCAGCTTCGTGTCGAAGAGGTGCCCGTGATCGCCGGAAATCGCTGCGTATTCCTGCCAGCCCCAATAGCCCACGACGACGTCGCCCTCCTTTCGCCCCGGTGTGCGGGACTTGATGACCCTTCCCACGGTGCCGCCGACCATGAGGTCGCCCGGGCGCACCGGTTTCTGATAGGACTTCGCCCCGCTGATGAGCCCGCGCATGTAGGGATCGACGGTGAGGTAGTTCGTCCTGACGAGCACCTGCCCCTCGGCCGGCTCCGGCATCGGCGACTCGACGAGCTTGAAGTCGGATTCCTTCGGCACGCCGAACGGCTTCGCGGCGAGCTGAATCTGTCGATTGAAGGCGGTCATGGGTTCTCCTTGGGTCCCTCGGACGGCGGGTGCTTGATGTAGAAGACGGGCAGCGACAGCCGCCAGTGAATCGCGGCGAGGCGCACGGCGAGACCCACGACGACGGCCGCGGCGACGCTGACGGCGTCATCGACGCCGAGTTTCTTGAGCGTGAGAAGCGTTGCGCACCCGGCGAGCGCCGCGGTAGCGTAAAGCTCCCCTCGAAATACGTAGGCCAGTTCGCCGCAGAGCACGTCGCGGAGCACTCCGCCGGCGACGCCCGTGATGACGCCCATGAGGAGCACCACGCCGACGCCGACCGGCTGCGTCACCTCCAGGGCCCGCTGGGCGCCGATGACAGCGAAGAGTGCGAGGCCCATGGCGTCCGCGACGACGAGCGGCCGTTCGAGCGACACCCAGACGCGGGCGGTGAGCATCGTGACGACGGCGGCGATCACGGCGACGATGAGATACCACTGGTCCGAGATCCAGAAGACGGGCCGGCCGAGCAGGATGTCGCGCAGCGTCCCTCCGCCGATGGCGGTGACGATGGCCAGCGTCCCAACGCCGACGCCGTCCATCTTCTTCCTCCCCGCGGCGAGCGCCCCGGTGATGGCGAAGACGGCGACGCCCAGCAAATCCAACACGTAGATCATGGTTCCCGTTCCGCAGAGGCGGGCGATTGCCGCGGCCCTTTTCTTCCCGGTGCCCGCATTCTGATTATAGCGAACCGCCCGGATTTCGCAAGC
>JBBIVY010000177.1:0-5570 GCA_037439485.1 Planctomycetota bacterium
GGGACCCCAACCTGCCGAAATGGCACTTGGCAAACGCCTTGAAACCTGTTATCCTGCCATTTTGGCAGGTGGCGATTTGGGGGGTGTACAGAATTCCGGGAGCGTAAGTCCTTTAGGCGCGCTCACTTGGGGAGTATTTGCGCCGGGAGGGGGAGTTTTGGCACGGCGTTTGCTGTAGGTGCGGCAGGAGGGTAGCAGGACGTTTTGTGCGCATCGTCAATCTCAAACACACTCGGATCACTCAGAACACAGGAGGATGGAAGATGGCGAAGCAGATTGCCTTCGAGCAGGAGGCACGGGAGGCGCTGGCGCGCGGTGTATCCAAGCTGGCGCGCGCCGTGAAGGTTACGCTCGGGCCGCGCGGTCGCAACGCGGTGCTCGATAAGGGGTGGGGCGGGCCCACCATCACGAAGGACGGCGTCACGGTCGCCGAAGAGGTCGAGCTGGAGAACAAGTTCGAGAACATGGGCGCGCAACTCGTCAAGGAAGTCGCGTCCAAGACCTCCGACCAGGCCGGCGACGGCACCACTACCGCCACGCTGCTGGCCGAGGCCATTTACCTCGAAGGACTCAAGCACGTCACCGCGGGCGTCAACACCGCGCTCATGGTTCGCGGCATCCAGAAGTCCGTCGCCGTCGTCGTCGAGGAACTCAAGGCGATGGGCAAGCCCGTCAAGCCCGGCGACCTGGAGATGATCAAGCGCGTCGCGACGATCTCCGCCAACATGGACGAGGAGATCGGCAAGATGATCGCCACGGCCGTGGAGAAGGTCGGCAAGGACGGCGTCATCACCATCGAGGAAGGCAAGTCCGCGACGACGGACGTCGAGGTGGTCGAGGGGATGCAGTTCGACCGCGGGTACCTGTCGCCGCACTTCGTCACCGACCAGGACCGCATGGAGGTCGTGCTCGAAAACCCGCTGATCCTCATCTACGAAGACAAGCTGTCGAGCGTCAAGGGCCTGCTGCCGATGCTCGAAAAAGTGGCCAAGGCGAAGCGGCCGCTGCTCGTTATCGCCGAGGACGTCGAGGGCGAGGCGCTCGCGACGCTGGTCGTCAACAAGATCCGCGGCATCATCTCGTGCGCCGCCGTCAAGGCGCCGGGATACGGCGACCGGCGCAAGGCGATGCTCGAAGACCTCTCCATCCTCACCGGCGGCAAGGCGATCTTCAAGGACCTCGGGATCGAGCTGGAGAAGGTGACGCTGGCCGATCTGGGCACGGCGAAGAAGGTGATCGTGGACAACGAGAACACGACGGTCATCGAGGGCGCCGGCAAGTCGGCCGCCGTCAAGGGCCGCTGCGAGCAGATCCGCCGCGAGATCGAGAAGACCGATTCCGATTACGACAAGGAAAAGCTCGGAGAGCGCCTGGCCAAGCTTGCCGGAGGCGTCGCGCAGATCAATGTGGGCGCCGCCACGGAGACCGAGATGAAGGAGAAGAAGGCGCGCATCGACGACGCCAAGCACGCCGTCGACGCCGCGATGGAAGAGGGCATTCTTCCCGGCGGCGGCGTGGCCTACCTGCGGACGCTCGGGGCGCTGGGCAAGATCGACGCGAAGGGCGACGAGACGGTCGGCGTGAGCATCATCCGCGAGGCGCTGAAGAAGCCCGCCGTGCAGATCGCCGAGAACGCCGGGAAGCCCGGGTACGTCATCGTCCACAAGATTCTCGAAGGCAAGGGCGCCTTCGGGTATAACGCGGACAACGACACCTACACGGACATGGTGAAGGCGGGGATCATCGACCCGGTGAAGGTGTCGCGTTCGGCGCTGCAGAACGCCGCGAGCGTGGCCTGCGTGATGCTGCTGGCCGATGCCGCCGTCGCCGACCTGCCGGAGAAGGACGAGGCGGGCGAAGGCGAGGGCGAGGGGGAGGAGGAGTACTAGCGGTTGTTTCATCCCTCTCCTCCTTCAGGAGGGGGCTTGCTGCTTCCCCCTTTGGGGGAAGAGGGCAGGGAGCGGGGGCCGGTGGCGCGGGGAAGAACCCCCTCACCTTATAATCCTCTCCCCCTGAAGGGGGAGAGGTAGAAGAAGCGCCGAAGAAACACGGGGCGACACGCAGGTCGCCCCCTACAAAAAAAGAGGATACAACAATGAAAATGGTGCCTCTGGACGATCGCGTGGTGATCGAGATTCTGGAAGCGGAAGAGGTGACGTCGGGCGGGATCGTGCTGCCGGACACGGCGAAGGAGAAGCCGCAGCGGGGCAAGGTCGTGGCGGCGGGTCCGGGCAAGATGCTGGACAGCGGCAAGCGGGCGCCGGTGTGCGTGGCCGTGGGCGACGTGGTGCTCTTCGGCAAGTATTCGGGCACCGAGGTGCGCGTGGGCGAGACGGAGTACACGATCATGAAGGAGTCGGACATCCTCGCGAAGGAGGAAGGCGCCGCTCCCGAGAAGAAGTCGAAGAAATAACCTCCCCCTTGCTCCCTCTCCCCTTGGGGGAGAGGGTCGGGGTGCGGGGTATGCGGGGTCAGGCGCCCGCGCGCAGGGCCCGTGAAAAAATAACCCGGAGGATTCGGTAACATGGCGAAGCAACTGCTTTACAGCGCGCAGGCGCGCGAGAAGATCCAGAAGGGCGTCACGCAGTTGGCCGCCGCGGTGAAGGCGACGCTGGGCCCCACCGGGCGCAACGTCATCCTCGAGAAGTCGTACGGCGCCCCGACCGTCACCAAGGACGGCGTGACCGTGTCGAAGGAGATCGAGCTGCCCGATCCCTTTGAGAACATGGGCGCGAAAATGGTGAACGAGGTGGCGTCGAAGACCTCGACCATCGCCGGCGACGGCACGACCACGGCGACGGTGCTCGCCGAGGCCATCTACAACGAGGGCCTCAAGGCTGTGGCCGCGGGCGTCAACCCCATGAGCCTCAAGCGCGGCATCGACCAGGCCGTCGTCACGGTCGTCGAGGAACTCAAGAAGATCTCCCGCCCCGTCAAGGGCAAGGCCGAGATCGCCCAGGTGGGCATCATCTCCGCCAACAACGACGCCACCATCGGCAACCTGCTGGCCGACGCGATGGAGAAGGTGGGCAAGGACGGCGTCATCACCGTCGAGGAAGGCAAGTCGGCCGACACGGTGCTGGACGTGGTCGAGGGGATGAAGTTCGACAAGGGCTACATCTCTCCCTACTTCGTCACGAAGCCGGAGGCGATGGAGGCGGAGCTGGAAGACGCGCTGATCCTCATCCACGAGAAGAAGATCTCCAACCTGCGCGAGTTCCTGCCGCTGTTGGAGCAGGTGGCGCACTCGGGGAGGCCGCTGGTGGTCATTGCCGAGGAGGTCGAGGGCGAGGCGCTGGCGGCGCTGGTGGTCAACAAGCTGCGCGGCGTGCTCAATTGCTGCGCGGTGAAGGCCCCGGGCTTCGGCGACCGACGGAAGGCGATGCTCGAAGATATCGCCGTCATCACGAAGGGCCGGGTGATCAGCGAGGACCTGGGGCTCAAGCTTGAGAACCTGACGATTGCGGACCTGGGCACGGCGAAGCGCATCGTGATCGACAAGGAGAACACGACGATCATCGAGGGCGCCGGCAAGAAGGCCGACATCCAGGCGCGCATCGCGCAGATCCGCAAGCAGATCGAGGACTCGACCTCCGATTACGACAAGGAGAAGTTGAGCGAGCGCCTGGCGAAGCTGTCGGGCGGCGTCGCCGTCGTCAAGGTCGGCGCGGCCACCGAGTCCGAGATGAAGGAGAAGAAGGCCCGCGTCGAGGACGCGCTGCACGCCACCCGCGCGGCCACCGAGGAAGGCATCGTCCCCGGCGGCGGCGTGGCGCTCCTGCGCTGCCAGCCGGCGCTCGTCGCGCTGCGCAAGTCGATCGAGAGCCTGGACGAGCGGCACGGCGTGGACATCGTCCTGCGCGCCATCGAGCTGCCGCTGGCCACCATCGGCGACAACTCCGGCATCGACGGCCGCGTGATCGTCTCCAACGTCAAGGAACTCACCGGCAACATGGGCTTCAACGCCGCCACCGGCGAGTACGTCGACATGGTCAAGGCCGGCATCATCGACCCGACCAAGGTCACCCGCTGCGCCCTCCAGAACGCCGCCTCGGTCTCCGGCCTCATGCTCACCACCGAGACGATGATCACGGAGATCAAGGAGAAGGGCGACAAGAAGAAGGCCGTCGACGGCGCGATTCACTAAAGACGTCTCGAACCGCTTGAACCGGATGGGCGTCCCGATGCATCGGGACGCCCGTTCCGTGTTCGGCGGACTCCGCTTCTTTTCACCTCCCCCTTTCAGGGGGAGGGTCGGGTGAGGGTGGGACCTCACCGGCGCAGACGAGCGATCGACGAAGCGGGAGTTCTTACCCTCACCCTGCCCTCTCCCTGAAAGGGAGAGGTAACAGCCGCAAAAGGCCGCAACATCGCGAAGGGACTCAAATGCCTTCCGAGCTGGACTACTACGAGCTTCTCGGCATCAAGCGCGAGGCGACGCCGGAGGAGATCAAGAAGGCCTACCGGCAGCTCTCGGTGAAGTATCACCCGGATCGCAACCCGGGCGACAAGGAGGCCGAGCGGAAGTTCAAGGAGGCGGCCGAGGCCTACGACGTGCTGGGCGATCCGGACAAGCGCCGGATGTACGACCTGGGCGGGCACGAGCAATTGCGCCAGGCGCACCGCGAGCCGCACTTCGAGAACGTTCAGGACATCTTCGGCTCCGACGTCTTCTCGCAGTTCTTCGGCCCCGGCGGAAGCGTCTTCGAAGAGTTCTTCGGCGGCCGACGCTCCGGCCCCCAGCGCGGGGCGAGCCTCCGCTGCGAGATCCAGATCACGCTCGAAGAGGCCGCCTCCGGCGCCGAGCGGAGCGTCACGCTCAGGCGTCAGGAGTATTGCGAGGATTGCCGCGGCTCGGGCGCGAAGCCCGGCACGCAGCCGAAGAAATGCACGGCCTGCGGCGGCGTCGGCGTGGTGGAGCAGCGGCAGGGGTTCTTCTCCCTGCGCACGGCGTGCCCGCGATGCGGCGGGGAAGGGCATGTCGTGGAGAGCCCGTGCCCCGAGTGCGAAGGCGCCGGCCGCGTGATGAAGCGCCGCGAGCTGACGGTGAAGATCCCGCCCGGCGTCGAGACCGGCCAGCAGCTCCGCGTCGCCGGCGAAGGCGAGCCGGGCGATCCCGGGGCGCCTCGGGGCGACCTCTACTGCTTCATCCACGTCGCCGAGCACCCGATCTTCGAGCGCCACGGCGACGACCTGCTGGTCCGCGTGCCGATCGCCTATTCGCAGGCCGCGCTCGGCGGCGAGGTCGAAGTGCCGACCATCGCGGGCCACGCGGCGACGGTGAAGATCCCCCCCGGCGCGCAGTCCGGCGAAATCCTGCGCCTCCGCGGCCAGGGCATGCCCAACGTTCAGGGGCACGGCACGGGCAGCATCCTCGTGCAGATCCACATCGAAACGCCCACGCGCCTCTCGGGCGACCAGAAGCAGCTTCTCAAGGACCTCTCCCGCGCCGACGAGGCCAACCTGTCGCCGGAGCGGCGCGAGTTCCAGGACAAGACGAAGCGTTATCTGCAGGGCCGGGGGAAGTGAAGGGAAGAGAAGAAGCCACGGATGAGCAGGGGAGCAGGAGA
>JBBIVY010000178.1:0-5543 GCA_037439485.1 Planctomycetota bacterium
GCCGACCCAATTCAGGTGAGAAAGGAGATTTTCGGATGGACATTCAGAGCGTCCTCAACAAGGTCAATAATACGCCGGTCGAGCCGGTGAAACGCGCTGCGGTGGCGTTCTCCGGGGGCCTCGACTCCTCCCTCTGCATCGAATTCCTCCGCCGAAAGTACGGCGCCAAGGAGATCGTCCCGGTCTGCGTGGACATCGGCCAGGGGCAGGAAGACATGGACATGGCCACCCGGCACGGCAAGCTCATGAAGGTGGACGTGATCTTCGCCGACGTCCGCGAGGAGTTCGCCAACGACTGGGTCGCGATGGCCATCAAGGCCAATTCCGACTACAACGGCTACCCCGTGTCCACCTCCATGACCCGCCAGCTCGTCGGCAAGACCGTCGGCGAGATCGCGAACAAGAAGAAGTGCGACGCGGTGTGCGAGGGCTCCACCGGCAAGGGAAACGATCAGTATCGCCTGCACAACGCCTTCACGCTCTTCGCCCCCGGCTGCGCGGTGCTCGCGCCCGTCCGCGACTTCGACCTGACGCGCTACGAAGAGGAGCTGCTCTGCAAGGAATGGAACGTCCCGACGCTCAAGACCATCACCGGCGGCGACGACAAGACCCTCTGGTGCCGCTCCATCGCCTCCGGCGCCGTGGACCTCAACCAGCCCCTGCCCGACGACATCTGGCTCTGGCTGGTGCCGCCGCAACTGGCCGAGGACAAGCCGACGTACGTCACCCTCGAATTCGAGGCGGGCATCCCGACGAAGTTGAACGGCAAGTCGATGGCGCTCGACGCCCTCGTGATGGAGCTGAACGTGATCGCCGGCAAGGCGGGCGTGGGCCGGATCGACATGTTCGAAGACGGGATCATGGACCTCAAGAGCCGCGAGATTTACGAAGCCCCCGCGGCGAAGCTCATCCTCACGCTGCACAAGGACCTGGAGCAGTGGTGCCTCACGAAGGACGAGGTGGCCTTCAAGCGCATCATCGACCAGAAGTGGGCCCACATGCTTTACCACGGCGAGGCCTTCACGCCGCTGCGCTACGACGTCGAGGCGTTCATCGACCGCAGCCAGAAAGTGGTCAACGGGAAGTACGAGGCGAAGCTCTACAAGGGCAACATCGAGATCACCAAGCGCGAGTCCACGAGCGGACTGTTTTACCCGCAGATCCGCTCCATCAAGGAATCGGGCTTCAATCAGCAGAAGTCCATCGACGCCGCGTTCATCCGCGGGCTGCCGTTCATGGTCCTCGCGAAGCGCGGGCTCGGGCAGTACATGGCGAAGCCGAAACGTAAGTAGGGGCACGGCATGCCGTGCCCGAATGGCCCGGCCGAAACTTGCGCACTCACCGGGGCATCCTGATGCGCGGGATGCCCCGACGTTATGGGGCGGGCTTCGCCCCTCAGCGAGTCCGTTGTGTGTAGTTTAGCCCCTTGTGGGCGTGGGTTGGAGCCCCCTCCGTGGGGCGCCGAGGACGGATTGCCGCCCCACGAAGAGGCGGCCGCCCACGGGCACGAGGCCCGAAGCTGCGACTCAGAAGAAACACACGGGCACGGCATGCCGTGCCCCTACAAAGGGAAGAAGGAACAGCATGGCCAAGCTCTGGACCAAGAACGTCGACCTCGACAAGACCATCGAGCGGTTTACCGTGGGCGACGACTACCTCCTCGACATGGAACTCGCCGAGCATGACGTGCTGGGAAACATCGCCCAGGCGCGAATGCTCGCGAAGATCGGCGTGCTGACCGCCGACGAGTTGAAGCAGGTCACCGGGGAGCTGGTGAAGACGCTCGCCTTGATCGAACGCGGGGAGTTCACCATCGCCCGCGAGCAGGAGGACGTTCACACCGCCGTGGAAGAGCGCCTGACCGCCGCGCTGGGCGACACGGGCAAGAAGATCCACACCGCCCGCTCACGCAACGACCAGGTCGCGCTCGACGTGAGGCTCTACGCCCGCGACCGGCTCCTCGTCCTCGCCTCGGAGGTCCAGACCCTCGCGCGCATCTTCCTCGCCTTCGCCGAAAAGCACGCCGAGGTCCCCATGGTCGGCCGCACGCACACGCAGCGCGCGATGCCGTCCTCCGTGGGCCTGTGGGCTTCCAGCTTTGCCGAGGCGCTGATTGAATGCGACGAGCTGCTCGAAACGATCTACGGCCTCGTCAACCGCTCCCCGCTCGGCTCCGCCGCAAGCTATGGAGTCGCCGTCGCCATCGACCGCGAGATGACGGCGAGGGAACTCGGGTTCGAGCGCCCGATTGTGAACGTGCTCTATGCCAACAACACCCGCGGCAAGATCGAGGCCGAGGTGCTGTCGGCGTGCGCCATCCTCATGAACGACCTCTCCAAGGCCGCGGCGGACGTGATCTTCTTCAGCCTGCCGGAGGTGGGATACTTTATCCTGCCGGAGCGTTTCTGCGGGGGCAGTTCGATCATGCCGCAGAAGAAGAACCCGGCGATGATGGAGCTGACGCGCGCGCGCGCGGCGACGGTGGCGGGACACCTCATGAGCGTGCTGGGGATCGTGCGCGGGCTGCCGAGCGGCTACAATCGCGACTTCCAGGACACGAAGGGCCCGCTCATCAAGGGCCTCACGACGACGATCGACTGCGTGCGCGTCATGGGCATGGTCGTGGGCGAGTTGAAGGTGGACGCGAAGAAGTGCGTCGACGCGTTCTCGCCGGACGTCTTCGCCGCGGACGAGGCGCTGCGGATGGTCACGGAAGAAGGCGTGCCGTTCCGCGACGCCTACAAGAAGGTCGGGCTCAATCTGGACAAGCTGAAGTCCATCGACCCGGTGGCGAACATCAAGGCCAAGAGCCACCTCGGCGCCCCGGGAAACCTGGGGCTCGACCGTCTGGCCGCGGCGCTGTCCGACCGCGAGACCGCCGTGAAGACCGAGGCGGCGCGCATCGCGAAGGTCAAGGCGAAGCTGGCGACGATTTGAGCGTTTGCCTTTCGCAGCGAGCTTCCGCCGATCATTGGGAGTGCGTTCCATGTCGAAGACCGTTGCCGAGATCAACGAGAAGATCCGCAAGGGACAGGTGGTCGTCGTCACCGCCGAGGAGATGGTCGACATCGTCGCCGCGAAGGGCCCCGAGAAGGCCGCGCGCGAGGTCGACGTCGTCACGACCGGCACGTTCGGCGCGATGTGCTCCTCCGGCGCGTTCCTCAACTTCGGCCACACCACCCCGCGCATGAAGATGCAGAAGATACTGCTCAATAACGTCGCGGCCTACGGCGGCCTGGCGGCGGTGGATTGCTACATCGGCGCGACGGAGACGAGAGAGGACGATCCGCTGAACTCGGTCTTCCCCGGCCCGTTCAAGTATGGCGGCGGCCACGTCATCGAGGACCTCGTGTCGGGCAAGGAGGTCGAGCTCAAGGCGACGGCCTACGGCACGGACTGCTACCCGCGCAAGGACGTCCACGGGACGTTTACGCTCGCCGGGCTCAACGAGGCCGTGCTTGTGAATCCGCGCAACGGCTACCAGAACTACAATTGCGCCGTCAACGCGAGCGCGAAGCGGACGATCTACACCTACATGGGCATCCTGCGACCGAACGTCGCCAACGCGAACTACGGGACGAGCGGGCAGCTTTCGCCGCTCCTCAAGGACCCGAAGCTCCGCACCATCGGCATCGGCACGCGCATCTTCCTGGGCGGAACCATCGGCTACGTCTACTGGCACGGAACGCAGTACGACCCGAGCATCCCGCGCAACGAGTTCGGCATCCCGAAGGGCGCCGCGGCGACGATCGCGGTGTGCGGCGACCTCAAGAACATGACGCCCGACTTCGTCCGCGGGGTCTCCTATCGCGGCTACGGCACGAGCCTGGCCCTCGGCATCGGCATGGCGATCCCGGTGCTCGACGAGGACCTTGCGCGCACGACGGGCGTCGGCGACAAGGACATCGTCACGAAGGTCATCGACTACGGGCACAATTACCCGATGAACGAGGGCAAGCCGCTCGGCGAGGTGAACTACGCGCAGCTTCGCAGCGGGCACATCACCGTGAACGGCAAGGAGGTCCCGACCGCGTCGCTTTCGAGCTACAAAAAGGCGCGCGAGATCGCCGGAATCCTCAAGACCTGGGTCGCCAAGGGGCAGTTCCAGCTCACGGAGCCCGTGCAACCCTTCCCGACGCCGGAGACCGGGTACAAGTTCCACGCGATCAACCTGAAACCGAAGGCGTGAGCCGAGGCGGGGAGCGATTTTGGATTTTAGGTTTTGGGTTTTGGATTGAACACGCGCGTTCGGGGACTCTGGCAGCGACCGGGGGTGTTGAATCCAAAACCCAAAACCTAAAACCCAAAATCGCTGCTACGAACTGCGGTTCTATCGCGAGTGGATGCGACCCGACGATCTCGTCGCGTTCGACGTGAAGGTCAGGGAAACGGACCTCGCGATCCGGGCGAAACGGGATCTGTCGGGCGAGACCCGGCGGATCGTGAAGCGGCTCAGAAGCATGATCGAGGTCTACGCCGAACAACACACGGGGTTCGTGGAGTCGCTCGCCCCGTGGCCCGATGACGAGTCGGCGCCGGAAGTCGTGAGAGAGATGCTGCGGACGACCGCGAAATACGGCGTCGGCCCGATGGCCGCGGTGGCCGGAGCGGTGGCGGACGGAGTGGGAAGGCGGCTCCTCGAATTCACCGACGAGGTCATCGTCGAGAACGGCGGGGACATATTTCTGAAGATGAACCGCCCCGTGAAGCTGATGCTTTATAGCGGCGAGGAGTCGCCGTTCGGCGGAAAGCTCGTTCTCAGGATTGACGCCCCCGGCAAGCCGCGCGGGGTATGCACGTCAAGCGCGACCATCGGCCCGAGCCTCAGCTTCGGCGCGACGGATGCGGTGATGATCATCGCCGACACCGCGACCCTGGCCGACGCCGCGGCGTCGGGCGTGGCGAACCGGGTGAAGTCAGCCCAGGACGTAACGCGCGCGCTCGAAGACGAGCGTGAGCGAGGCCTCCTGCGCGGCGTCGCGGTGACGATCGGAAACACGTTCGGCGCAGTGGGCGAGATTGAGCTGGAGCCGGCGAGGAAAAAGGGAGAGTAACATGGTCGTCCAGGAAGATCGCATCGTGCTGCACATCCCCGCGGACCTCGTTCCCGGGCCGCTCGTCTACCGGCTCGTGAAGGACTACGACCTTGTCGTCAACATCCTCAAGGCCCAGGTCGTCGAGAACGACGAGGGGCTGATGGTCCTCGGCCTTCAGGGCCCCGGCGCGGCGATCAAGGCCGGACGCAAGTACCTGACGACGCTCGGCGTCCGTGTGCAGGATCTCAAGCGCGACGTCAAGCTGAGCGAGAAGCGATGCGTTCACTGCGGCGCCTGCGTCGGACAGTGCCCCACGGGCGCGCTCCATGTCACGGACGAGTTCGAGGTCAAGCTCGACTCGGCCAAGTGCATCGCCTGCGGACACTGCGCCATCGCGTGCAGCTTCGACGCGGTCGACGTGCGCTTCGGAGAGTGACAACCAGAAGGCCGTACATGAATCAGGGGCGAGGATGACTCCTCGCCCCCGGTCGTTTAGAAGTTGTTTCA
>JBBIVY010000179.1:0-5079 GCA_037439485.1 Planctomycetota bacterium
CGACGATGGGTAGGATAAAACGTTCTATTCCCGCAGCTACACCTTACAGGAGCGGATTGTGGACTTTCTCGGCCCGGTCTTACGCATCGTAGAGATCATCGTCGGCATCGGTATCCTGATCATGATCCACGAGATGGGCCATTTCGCCGCGGCGAAATGGTCGGGGGTGCGCGTCGATAAGTTCGCCCTGGGGATGGGGCCGAAGATATTCGCGGTGGTGCGCGGGGAGACGGAATACTCGGTGCGGTGGATTCCCCTCGGCGGGTTCGTGCTGATGGCGGGCGAGGAGCCGGGCGTCGCAACGGAGGCCGCCTCCGAGCGGCAGTTCCGCAAGCAGAAGCCGTGGAAGCGCGTGATCATCCTCTTCGCCGGGTCCTTCATGAACTTCGTCCTGGCGATCGTCTTCTTCGCGATCGCCTTCGGCTTCGGCGTCAACTTCACGCTGGCGAAGGTCGGCTGGGTGGAGCCGGGCGGGCCCGCGGACAAGGCCGGGGTGAGGCCGGGCGACGAGATCGTCGCCGCCAACGGCGACCGCGACGTCGACTGGGAAGACGTGCGCATCATGATCGCGATGGCGAGCCGGGGCGACAACGTCTCACTGAGGGTGAAGCGCGGCAGCGAGACGCTCGACCTGTCCGTGCGTCCGCAGGCCCCGGCGAAGGGCGAACTGCCGATGGTGGGGATGGAAGTGGCCGCCGGCCGGCGCATCGAGGAGATCCGCAAGGGCAGCGCCGCCGAAGCCGCCGGGCTCAAGGTGGGCGACGTCGTCGACACCGTGGACGGCCGGGAGTTCCTCTACTGGCCCGATTTCCTGCTCTATTGCTCCACCCGCATCGGTAAGCCGGTCGCTTTCGTCGTGACGCGCGACGGGGAGAGGAAGACGCTCGATGTGACTCCGCGCCCGGCGAAGCGCGGCGTCATCGGCCTCGTGCCGGCGACGTTCCCGACCGTGGCCAAGGTCATCCCGGGAGGCGCGGCGGCGGCCGCCGGGGTCAGGCCGGGCGACCAGGTCCTCGCGATCGACAACGTCCCGACGCCCTGCCGGTCGGACATCGTCTCGCGCTGCGGGACGAACGCCGGCAAGGGGCTCGACTTCCGCATCCTGCGTGAGGGCCGGGAGATTCACCTGGTGATGACGCCGCGGCAACTGGGCCTGACGGGTCCCGCGATGGTGGGGATGGCCTTCTCTCCCGGCGGCGACTTCACGATTGGCGAGGTCCGTCCCGGCTCTCCCGCCGCGAAGGCCGGTTTCAACGCGGGCGACGTCCTCACGCGAATCGGAAAGGACATGCCGGACAACGCGACCTGGGGCACCCTCCAAGCCGCGCTCGACACGGTCGTGGAGAAGGGTGACAATGCTGTCGTGCTCAGCCGCCGGAGCGGCGCCGAGGGGCCGGAGTTCAAGGCGGTGAAGGTGGCCGTGGAGTCCGTCGACGATCCGCTCGACGCGGACGTGGGGATCAGCGTCACCAACGGGCAGCAGCACCTGCGCAAGTTCGGGCCGTGGAAGGCCCCGTTCGTCGGGTTCAAGAAATCGTGGCAAGTGGTCAAGCAGATCTATCTGTCGCTGAAGGGGGTTTTCACCGGCGATATCTCCGCGAAGCACTTCGCCGGGCCGGTGGGCATCGCGCGGATGAGCTACTCCGTGGCCTCCGACAGCATCACCAAGTTCATCTTCTGGCTGGCGTTCCTGAGCGCCAACTTCGCGGTCTTCAACATGCTGCCGCTGACCCCGTTCGATGGCGGGCTCATCGTCGTCACCGGCGTGGAGAAGCTCCGGGGCAAGCCCCTCAGCGACCGTGCGCTCATGGTGCTCATGACCGCCGGCTGGGCGCTGGTCATCGTCTTTTTCGTGTTCGTGACGGCGAACGACATCATGAGGAAGTCGTATTAGCCGGGTGCATCAGGGGCGCCCGGCGCTGTACAGAAAACAGGCCGATCATCGACCGGCCTGCTGTGAGTCTCGTGGGTTGTTGCGTCGAGCTGCTGCTGAGGCGCGCCCTCTCAGCCCGCGACCTGCTCCACCTCGGCGTCGCTCGGGCGGGGCATGCTGACCCGCTGGAGGTAGTCGAGGTACTCAGACAGACGCTCTTCGGAGTAGAGCTTGAGCAGGCTCCGGTCGTGGGGCGTGTCAAATCGCTCGATGCGTCTGATGAGTTCTTCTTTGCTCATTGGATTCCCTCCGTTGCATGCACTCATACTATCGGCCCCGCGCAAGTCGGGCCTTTAGGAAAAAGCTCGAAAATCGCGCAATCAAGATTTGGCGTAATCAGCGCTATATCATGGGTTTACGACGACTATTTGACTCTCATGCCTGTGCGGTGGAATATTGCGTTCATCAGTCCTCATCAGGGATGAAGGGTGCGTTCTTACGAGCCGGCTGTGGGTTCTGCGGCGACGGGCCACTACAGCATGTGCTATGATTCTTAGACTTTGACTCGGATTGTCTGAGCATTGCGCTTGTCCGCGGAATGTGCGGAAAGGGCAAAACGTGCCGAACCTTGAGGCATTGAAAGAAAAGACCGCTGCCTTCCCCGACAGGCCCGGCGTCTATTTGATGAAGGACGCCCAGGGCCGGGTGCTCTACGTCGGCAAGGCGACGGACCTCCGCGACCGGGCGTCAAGCTACTTCCGTCCGGGCACTCAGGACGACCGGATCCAGCTTCCGCTGCTCCTGGCCGAGGTCGAGGACATCGAGTGCCTGGAGGCCGAAAGCGAGGTGGACGCGCTCCTCATGGAAGCGCGGCTCATCAAGGACATCCAGCCGAAGTACAACGTGATGCTTCGGGACGACAAGAGCTTTCCGTACCTCGAAATCACGTCCCGCGAGGATTTTCCTCGCGTCCGCATCACCCGGGAGCCGAACCGCGCAAGCCGCCTCTTCGGCCCCTTCGTCGACGCCCGGGGGCTCCGCCAGGCCCTGCCGCTCCTGCAGCGGGTGTTCCGCTTCCGCACCTGCAAGCTCGACGTCGACGAGGCGGACGAGAATCGGCGGTGGTTCCGGCCGTGCCTGCTGTGGTCCATCCATTGTTGCACGGCGCCCTGCGCGGCGCACGTTTCGAAGGAGGACTACGCCCGGCAGATCGAGGAGTTCGCGAGGTTCCTGGCGGGCAAGCAGCAGAATCTCAAGCGCGAGTTGGCGGCGAAGATGAAGGCGGCTTCCGACGCGCTCGATTTCGAGAAGGCCGCGCAGTTTCGCGACGAACTCGCCGCGCTCGATGCGCTGTCCCGCCGACCGCTCCGGGGCGATTACCCGGCCTCCGAGGTGCTCACCGTCGACCCGCAGGAGGCGCTCCGCGATATCGAGCTGGCGTTCGACCTCGACTTTACGCCGAGGTCGGTCGAAGGGGTCGACATCGCGAACCTGTCGGGCGAGGAGTCGGTCGGCTCGCTCGTTTCGTTCATCGACGGCCGCCCGTTCAAGAGCGGATACCGGCGGTACCGCATCAAGTCGGTCACGGGCATCGACGACTACGCGATGATCCGCGAGGTGGTGGAGCGACGGTACTCGCGCCTGAAACAGGAGGGCGAGCCGATGCCCGACGTGCTCCTCATCGACGGCGGCGCCGGACATCTCGCCTCGGCGCTCTCGGTGCTGGACCGGCTGGGGGCGCGGCCGATGCTGGTCGTGGGCCTGGCGAAGGAAGAGGAGGAACTCTACCTCCCCGACCGCGCGGAGCCGCTGAAGCTGGAGAAACGCTCGCCCGCGCTGCGGCTTCTGATGCACGTCCGCGACGAGGCGCACCGCTTCGCGCAGCACTATCATCACCTCCTTCGCAAGAAGCGCACCTTCGACGAGGACGACCGTGGAATTCCGCCGTCGCGGAAGAAGGAGGATTGATGGAGATTCAGATTCGTCCCGCCGTCGACGGCGACCTGCCGAATCTCGTCGAGATGTACGAGGCGTTCCTCGACGAGACGCTGGCTTCGGCGCCGGGGTCGAAGCGCAATCCCGAGCTCGACGCGGGGGCGGCCGTGGCGAACCTGATGATCCGCCCGCACTCGGTGACGCTCGTGGCCGAGTGGGCCGGGGCGCCGGTGGGGTTCGCGCAGGTCGAGCTGCGACGCGCGACGGGGCGGCCGGAGGGATGGTGGGCCCGGCTTCGCGACGCCATATCGCGCCGGCGGATGTTTCTCCCCGCGCTGACGAACGCGCGCGGATGGATTGCGCATCTTTACGTCGTGCCTCAGCGCCGCCGCGGCGGGGTCGCCTCCGCGCTTGTGCGCGCCGCCGCCGAATGGTCGAAATCCCGCGGCGCCTCCTCGCTCGACCTCAACGTCCTGGCCGCGAACGCCGCCGCGCGGGGGCTGTATGAGAAGCTGGGGATGTCCGCGACGCTCGTCGAATATCGGATGGACCTTTAGACCCTCCTCCGCATGGCGGGAATTCCCCTTGGCGTGCGTCACAAAACGCTTCAGGCGCCCTCTCGCGTCCGATGCGAAAGGCAACACTCGCGGAAGGGCCACTATAGCTGGTAGAGGGGCGCCGGTGAGTCGTCGTGCCGTATCCGGGCCTTCGGCGGGTGTTCCGGAAATATCGTTGTCCCGAGGGCGGTTTTGCCGATATAGATTACGCGTCCCGATGCGTCGGGACTCGAGGAGAAGATTGTGTCCTGGATCATCAACTACAATACGGACGGCGCTTTCGAGCAGCCCCCTCAGGTCTCGCCCGAGGACGAGTACCGCCAGGCCCTCGACTTCGAGATCTGGTTTTACGAGGGCGTGATCGAGCGGTGCGCCGACTACGTCGAGGTGCTTCAGGCCCTCGGCAACGCCTACACCGCGCGGGGCTATTACGAGAAGGGGCTCTGGGTCGACCAGAAGCTGTCGAAGCTCTGTCCGAACGACCCGGTGGTCTACTACAACCTCGCGTGCTCCTTCGCCCTCATCAGCGAGCCGGAAGACGCCTTCTCCTCGCTCAGAAAGTGCGTCGACCTCGGCTACGACGACGCCCAGCACCTCAACACCGACCCCGACCTCCGCTCCCTCCGCTCCGACCCGCGTTTCGGCGAACTGCTCGAGACGATGGCGGCCCGGCGGCCCAAGACGGCCTGATTCCGGACCCTGGGCCTCGCGCGC
>JBBIVY010000180.1:0-5065 GCA_037439485.1 Planctomycetota bacterium
TACGACCCCAAAGAGGTCGAGGACCGCATCTATAAGAAGTGGCTCGACGCCGGCGATTTTCACGCCGTGCCCGACGGAGCCCGGAAGGTCCCCTATACCATCGTCATTCCGCCGCCCAACGTGACGGGCGCGCTGCACCTGGGCCACGCGCTCAATAACACGCTCCAGGACGTGCTCATCCGCCGGCATCGCATGGCGGGGGACAACGCGCTCTGGATGCCCGGCACCGATCACGCGGGCATCGCCACGCAGGCGGTGGTCGAGCGCAAGCTCATGCAGGAGGAGAAGAAGACCCGGCATGACCTCGGCCGCGAGGAGACCATCCGGCGCATCTGGGAGTGGCGCAAGCTCTACGGCAACCGCATCCTCGACCAGCTCAAGCGCATGGGCTGCTCGTGCGACTGGGATCGCACGCGCTTCACGCTCGACGAGCAGTGCGCCCGCGCGGTGAGGCACGCCTTCGTCGCGCTCTTCAACGCCGGGCTCATCTACCGCGGCAAGCGCCTCATCAACTGGGATCCCGTCCTTCAGACCGCGCTTTCCGACGACGAGTTGGAGCACGAGACCGTCAAGACGAGTTTCTGGAACATCCGCTATCCGCTCGCCGACGGCTCCGGCCACGTCACCGTCGCCACCACCCGCCCCGAGACGATGCTCGGCGACACCGCCGTCGCCATGAACCCGAAGGACCCGCGCGCCAAGGCCCTCGTGGGCAAGAAGGTGGTCCTGCCGCTCGTCAATCGCGAGATCCCCATCATCGCCGACGACTACGTGTCGCTGCCGGGCGAAGGGGACAAGGGCGCGTTCTCCACCGGCTTCCTTAAGGTGACGCCCGCGCACGATCCGAACGACTTTGAGATCGGCCTGCGCCACAAGCTGCCGCTCGTCAACATCTTCAACCGCGACGCCTCGATCAACGCCAACGGCGGCACGTATCGGGGCCTCGACCGCTTCAAGGCGCGCAAGGTGATCGTCGCCGACCTGGAAGCCCTCGGGCTCATCGAAAGCGAGAAGCCTTACGAACACGAGGTCGCCCACTCCGACCGCTCCAAGGCGCCCATCGAGCCGTGGCTCTCCGACCAGTGGTTCGTGAAAAGCGACAAGCTCGCCAAGCTGGCCGCGGACGCCGTGCGCGAGGGCAAGGTGCGGTTCTTCCCCGAACGCTACGGCGATACCTACCTCGATTGGCTCGACAACCTGCGCGACTGGTGCGTCAGCCGGCAGCTCTGGTGGGGTCACCGCATCCCGGTGTGGTATTGCTCGAACCCGGCGTGCGCGGACCCGGCTCAATACGCGGCGTGCGAGGCCGGCTCCAGCGAGGAGGAGCGCGCGGCGCGGCGGTTCTTCTTCAGCGCGCTCGAAGACCCGAAGACCTGTCCGAAGTGCGGCTCGACCGAAATCGTCCAGGACGAGGACGTCCTCGACACGTGGTTCTCCTCGAGCCTGTGGCCCCTGAGCACGCTCGGCTGGCCGGAGAAGACGCCGGAGCTGGCGTTCTACTACCCGACGAACGTCCTCATCACCTCGCGCGGCATCATCACGCTGTGGGTCGCGCGCATGGTCATGATGGGGCTTTTCAACGCCGGCAAGGTCCCGTTCCGCGACGTCTACATTCACGCCACGATCCTCGACGGCAAGGGCGAGACGATGTCCAAGTCCAAGGGCAACGGCGTCGACCCCGTGGATATCATCGAGGAATATGGCGCCGACGCGCTGCGCTTTTCGTTGGTGCATATGACCGGCGAGACGCAGGACGTGCGCATGCCGGTGGAGAAGAAAAAGCTGGAGGGCGGCCGCGAGATCAATACGTCGAAGAAGTTCGAGATCGGCCGCAACTTCTGCAACAAGCTCTGGAACGCCTCGCGCTTCACGATGTCGAACCTCGACGGCTGGGCCGATACGAAGCCCGTGACGGAGCAGGACCTCGACTTCGACGACCGCTGGATCCTCTCGCGCCTCGAATGGGCCGTGTCGCAATCGACGGAGGAACTCGACGCCTATGCCTTCGGGGCCTACGCGCACCGCGCGTACGCGTTCTTCTGGAACGATTTCTGCGACTGGTACCTCGAACGCGCCAAGGCCAAGCTTGCGAAGGGCGGCGCCTCCAAGCGCACGACGCAGCGGGTGCTCGCCTTTGCGCTCGACCAGGCGCTGAGGCTCCTGCACCCGGCGATACCCTACGTCACCGAGGCGATCTGGGAGAAGCTGGAGGAGACCGCGCCGGGACGCGACCTGATGAAGGGCGCGAGCGCCCCGGGCTCACCCAGGCTCGTCGTCGCGGCGTGGCCCGAGGAGACGGAGCTTCGTAACGAAGCCATCGAGGCCGACATGGACCTCCTGCAGGGGATCGTCGGCGCCATCCGCGAAATCCGCAGCGAGATGGGCATCGCGCCCAAGGGCTCCGTCAAGGCCGTCATCTCGGCGGGGGAGCGCGCGGAATTCCTGCGCAGGCAGGCGGACTTCATCACGTCGCTCGCGGGCGTCAGCGACCTCGCCGTCGAGGCGTCGGCCCAGCGCCCGGCGCACTCCGCCTCGGCGGTGGTCGGCTCGGCGGAGGTGTTCGTCCCGCTCGAAGGGCTCATCGATTTCGCCACCGAGCGAAAGCGCCTCACGCAGCGCATCGAGACGGCCGAGAAGGGCCTTGCCGGCGTTACGGCGAAGCTCTCCAACGCCAACTTCGTCGCCCGCGCGAACCCGGAAGTGGTCGAAAGCGAGAAGGCCCGCGCAGCGGACCTGACTGCCGAGCTCGGACGGCTCAAGGCCTCGCTCCAGGCGCTCGAGGACTGACAGAAAGACGGGCATCCCGACATGTCGGGACCGCGCCCCCACAAGAGGATAGTCACATGGTTGAGATGGAACTGACGCGCATCCTGATTGCGGAAAACCGCGAGGCGCAGATCATCGTGCTCAAGGAGAAGGCGGGGGAGCGGGCCTTCCCGATCGTGATCGGGTTCTTCGAGGCCGCCGCGATCGACCGGCACGTGAAGGAGGTGCCGTCGCCGAGGCCGCTCACGCATGACCTCCTGCGCAACGTCATCCGCGGCATGGGCGGCAAGCTCGAACGCGTCTGCGTCACCGACCTTCGCGACAGCACCTTCTTCGGCCGCCTCGATATCCGCCGCGGCGAGACGATCGTCGAGATCGACTCCCGTCCCTCCGACGCCATCGCCCTCGCCGTCCTCGAAAGCGCCCCCATCTTCGTCGCCGAGCACGTCCTCAGCGAGGTCTGTGGCTCAGGCGGCATCGATATCAACGATCTGCCGTCGATGGGCGACGATGCCGAGGAGGAAGACGAGGGCGAGAACGACGAAAACGCTCCCGGCGAGCCGAAAGGCTGACCGTGCCCTTCCTTCGCGCCTCCGCGATGAGCGCGAGACCTATCACTCCACGTAAGGCCCCGACGGACTCGTCGTGAGGCCGCCGCCGGGGGCCTGCTTGACGCGCGGGTCGAGCACGGCCTTCATCGCGCGCGAAGGGTCGTGGATGGCCGCGGCGACCTGACGCGCCGTGAGCGGCACGCGTTCCTTCACCAGCTCCGGCAGGTTATTCATTCGGATGTTCGACTCGTAAAATCCTGGGTCCTCCTGCGGCAGGAGGAAGGGCTTCGCCGCATGGCCCGAAGCGTCGACGTGGCTGAAATAGGGCATCGCGAAGACTCCGTCGCGGCGCTTGCTGCTGAAGACGATCCACCGGCCGTTCGACGACCAGGAGTGATACGCGTCCGACTCGGGGCTGTTGATGTCGAGCCGCCGGCATTCCTTCGTGCTCGCGTCATACATCCACAGGTCGCTCGACGGGCTGAAGGCGGGGAAGTTGCCGAACTCGGTCATGCACATGAGGATGAACCGTCCGTCGGGCGAAAAGCGCGGGTGCGAGATGCTGAGGCCGTGCTCGTCGAACGCGTTGCCCCGGAGCACCGTCTCCGGCTCGCCCCACGCGTCGCTCCCCAGGTCGTAGCTCACGCGCATCAGGTCGTAGCGCACTTGGGTGTAGAGCCTGATGTCGAGCTGCGGCGCGCTGCAGTAGTAGAGGTATTTCCCGTCGGGCGACCAGGCGGGATAGGTCTCCGTGCGGTCGGGCCGGCAGACGACGGGGCTCGTGGTTATGGTGTTCGTGTCGAGTCGGTAGATGCCGATGTCGCTCGACGAGTCGAACGTATCGCGGTGGTTGCCGAAGGTGTGGAAGCACTGGAGGATCTTGTTGACCGAGAAGGCGATTGTCCGGCCGGACGGGTGCCAGGCGAGGTAGACCGCGGGGACGCCGCCGAGCGCGCCCTTCGTGTCCACGATCCGCGTCACCCGGCCCTTCTCGGCGATGAGCATCCCCCCGGCCGATTCCCCGGTGGTCACGCGCACGTTCATCACCATCCGGTCGGTGTTGCCCGCGAGGAACGTGTGGCAGTTCATACACCCGAAGCCGTAGGACTTGTTCCGGAGGATCGGCTCCACGTCGAAGCACGTGAGGTCGCGCTGGTAGCAGCCCATGTCGGTCCACGCGAGGTTATAGACCGGCATCTCGCGATAGACGAGCCACGGGTCGATCTCTTCTTCCGCCACCTGGATCGTCGCGCGGGGGAATCGCTTCCACCGGGCCGACTCGTCCCGCGCGAAGACGTCCAGCGAGAGGCTCTTTCCGCGGTTCGCCGCCAGGAGCGCGCGCCAGGGGCCGATGGGGAAGGCCAGTCCCTGCGAGCGCCCGGCCGATTCGACCTTCCGGCCCGACTCGTCCGACCACACGGCGGCCCAGGCCGTGCCGCTCTCGCGCACGGTGAAGTTGAGCGGCGCGATGTTGGGCGGAATCGTCACACCGGAGTAATCGGGCGAAAGCGTTGCGGGGAGGTCGGCGGGCGCGCATTCGTTCGACAGGGGAGGCGTCACGCGGAGCGCCGCGGCGACGCCTAACGCGGCGCCCGCAAGGGCCGCGGCGGCCAGAATGCCGGAGAGGATTCTTCGTCGCGTCATCGTGGGTCGCGCCTCCCGCCGGCATAGACTACCCGTCGCGGGGCGGCTTGGCAAGCCCCGAGACTCATTGACAACTCGGGGTGTGCGACGGTATCATGCCCGGC
>JBBIVY010000181.1:0-5049 GCA_037439485.1 Planctomycetota bacterium
CGTTTGGAACTTCATTGAAATTTGGGACTTGTATTTTGAGACTTGCCGCGCCGACTCAGTCGGCTGTCATGGCTCCGGGTGGCTGCGCGGCTGCGGCGTCGATCTTCACCTTCACGTCGAGGCAGGGCGATTTCGGGAGCCTGGCTCCCTTCGGCGGGCGTTTGACCTTCGACAGGTCGTAATCGCGCGCGAGTTCGTGGAAGAGCGCCACGTGCGCGGGCTTGGGGTCGAAGGAGATGACGTTCGCCGCGGCGAAGATGTAGCCGCCGTCCCAGGCGCAGTACCGCATCAGGTAATCCACCTCGCGCCTCACGTCCTCCTCCGTGCCGAACGGCAGTGTGCGCTGGTTGGAGCCGCCGCCGTGGAGCGTGATGCGGTCTCCCCACTTCGCCTTGACCTCGGCGGGGCTCATGCACTCGGGCTGGATGGGGTTGAGGATGTCGAAGCCGACCTCGATGATGTCGTCGACGATGGCGGTCTGGTTGCCGTCGGAGTGGAAGAAGAACCGCACGTCGGGATTGACCTTGCGGGTCTCGCTGATGATGCGCTTCCAGACGGGCTTGTCGAGCGCGCGCCAGGCGTCGGGCGGGACGATCATCCGGTCCTGCATGGAGATGTCGCCCCAGAATTCGAGCTGGTCGACGCCCGCCGCGGCGCACTTCTTACACATCGGGATGACGTAGCCGAGGATGCGCTCGTAGATCGCCTGGACGAACTCAGGGTTCGCGACGTAATCGCAGAGGAAGTTCTCGAACCCGCGCATGTGCCATGCCTGCTTGAAGGGGTGCGTGCCGGACGAGCCGACGACCCAGTAGCCCTGGCGCTTGAGCTCCGCGACGCGCTTCGGCAGCTCGGGGTCATCGATGAGGCGCGACTCGCCCGGCCAGTCGAACGAGTCGAGGTCGTCGGTGTCCTTGAAGGGGCCGCCGACCCACTCGAGGTACTTGCCGTCCGAGCCGACGCGCTGGACGATGCCCCAGGGGTCTTCGAACGTCCGCTCGTCGCGCATGACCATCGGCCCCATCGAGGCGTACATCCCGGGCGGCGTGCCGTTCGCGCGTTTCTGAAACGCGGACCAGTCGGCCTTGACGCCGACATAGCGATAGAGGTCGGCGTCCCAGATTTTATAGACCTGCCCCGGGTCGTCGAGCTTGTAGTGCTTCGCCAGCGCCCCAAGCATCTCCGAGCGCATCGACGGCACGATCGGGACGCGGTCGGGCATCCGGTGGTTGAGCGTGGCCAGCATGCGTTCGCGGGGGGTCATGATGGTCGGGGGCCTCCGGTCTTCTTCGTACGCCTGCGGGGGAACAAATTCCAAATTCCAAGTCACAAATTCCAATGAAACTTCAAACTCCAATCTCCAAGGCGGAGGAAAGCCGTCCGGATTGTTGTTTGAGACTTGGCGTTTGGAATTTCATTGGAACTTGAAACTTGTGATTTGAGATTTCTACTTCCGGGCGCTCAGCTTGCGACGGAGGGCTTCCTCCACGAGCGGCGGCACCATGTTGGTGAGCGGCCCGCCCAGCTCGGCGACGGCCTTGATGTGGGTCGAACGGATGAAGGCGTAGCGTTCGTCGCTCGTCACGAGCACGGTCTCGATCTTCGGGTCGATGGTCCGGTTGGTGACGGCCATCTCGAACTCGTACTCGAAATCGCTCACCGTGCGGATGCCGCGCAGGATGATGTTGGTGCCGTGACGGTGCAGGTGGTCGATGGTGAGCCCGGCGAAGGTGTCGACCGTGACGTTGGGGAACGGCGCCACGAGAGCCTTGACCATCGACACGCGCTCGTCCACCGAGAAGAGGTGGCTCTTGGGCGACCGGGCCGCGACCGCGACGATCAGCTCGTCGAAGATCCGCGCCCCGCGCTCGATCAGGTCAAGGTGCCCGAACGTGATCGGGTCGAAGCTGCCGGGATAGACGGCTTTCTTCATGGGACTTCTTCTTTTCTACGGATGGCAGGCAGGAATGCCTGCCCTACTTCGCGCACACGTCCCGGAACGTGATCTTCATCGTCGCCGGGATGAGCTTGCCGTCGCCCTCGGAGAGGACGCCGGTCAGGAAGATCGGCGCGCCGGAGTCGGGCACGGGTTGAAGCGCGGGCGCCGGCCCGACGGCGAGTTGAACGCGGTTGGCGTCGACGCCGCCGAAGAGGTAATCCTTGAGTTCCGGGGCCCGATCCGCCGCGAACGGGTCGCACGAGGTCCAGCCGAAGCCGTTCGCGTAGAACACGACCCACGCCGTGCGCTCCGTCAACTCCACCGGGTCCGGCGAGCGGTTCTCGGGCAGCGTGACGCCGACCTCCACGCGCGCCGGGATGCCCGCCGCGCGCATCAGCGTCACCGTGGCCAGGGCGTAATCGAACGCGCCTCCGCGCTTCGCCGCGAGCGTATCCTTCACCGGCTTCGCCGTCGGCGAGTTATCCGGCTGGAACGTGTCGACGACGTAATCGTAGATCGCCCGCGCGCGCGCGAGCGGCGTGTTGTCCGCAGCGGCGGGCACCGCCGCCAGGGCCGCGGCGGCTTCGGCGGGCTCGATTCCCACAACGGGCTTCAACTCGCCGGCATGGTCCGCGGCAATCGCCTCGGGCGTCTCGGGAATTCCCGGCTTCTTGTCCGCCAGGCTTGCCCGCAAACGCTCCACCTGAAGCGTGTAGGTCACGGCGATGTCCTTCGGCAGCGGCGGGGAATAGCTTGCCGCCTCCTTGGCCAGAGGCTGGTCGGCCAGGACGAAAATCAAGGGCGTGTTGTAGTTCGCGTCGAGCCGCACGATGGGGCGGAAGACCGCGGGGCTTTCGATGATCGGCTCGAAGACGGCCTGCGCGGCATTCGTGGCGGGGTAGGGGATCCAGGTCTGGACCTTCTTGGTCTTGCGGCCGATGTCGGCAATGGCCACCTCGACCTTGATCTCGACGAGACGCTTGTCGGGCAGAACGTGGTTGCCGATCTGGCTGAAGGCGACAGGCGCGGGCGTGGGCGGGGGAATCACCGCCGGGCGGGCGCCGATGCACGAAAGCATGGCGCCGAGCGCGCATGTCAGAGCGATTGTCGCTATGAGACGAAGCTTCACGAGGATGCCCCCCGGCTGAGTTTGCGCGCAACTCCTTGCGCCGTATCGGCTTATACGTGCCCTGCGAAGAGAGAATCTTCCGTAAATATGATAGGGAAATCGCGCGGGGTTTGCAAGGAAGATTCCGCGAGGACCGGTAAGAGTATTTCCTTGCCGCTCAATGAGTTACGTCCAGTCGCCCTATCGGAGCAGGTCCTGGGACGCCTCTTCTTCTTCCCGCCGTACCTCAAGCCTCAAGCCTTCCTCCGCGCTACGGCGTCCAGAATCCGCTTCATCTCCTTAATCTCCAGCATCGCGGCTACCCCGAGGAAGATCGCGGTCGATCCGATGACGATGGCGGCGAGGGCGCCGATGCGGAGGAGAGTGCCGCCGTGGGCGGGCCAGAGGTAATACCATGCGGCGAACGCGGCGGCGCCCATGAGGAGGCTGGCGGCGAGGGTCTTGAGCGCGGAAGTCAGCGTCTCGTGGCCTTCGATGCGGGCGAGGCGCTTCCTCAGCAGGAGATAGAGCACCACGAACTGCGCCATCGCGCACACGGCGGTCGAAAGGGCGAGGCCCTTCTCGCCGAGGAACCAGACGACCGACAGGTTCAGCGCAAGGTTGAGCGCCACCGTCGCGATGGAAATCCTCACCGGGGTCTTCGTGTCCTTGAGCGCATAGAACGCGCGCAGCAGCACGAAGATGCCGCTCTGCGCCCAGAGGCCGAGGCCATAGAGCCGGATGACCCACGCCGTGCGGTGCGCGGCCTCGGCGTCAAACTTGCCGCGCTGGAAGAACACCTGCACCATCGGGTCGGCCAGGGCGATGAGGCCGATCGCGGCGGGGATGACCAGGAACATCGTCGTCCGCACCGCGGCACCCAGGGTCTTGCGGAACTCGCCCGTGTCGCCCATTGTCGCGTGAAGGCTGAGCGCGGGAAGCACCGCGGTGGAGATGGCGAGGCCCACCATCGCCATCGGTATCTGCACGAGGCGGTCGGCGAAGAAGAGGCAGGCCGGGGCGCCTTCGTAGGGCACGGCGTAGAACGCGAGCGACCGGTTCACGAGGACGTTGATCTCGATGACCGCCGAGCCGAGCAGCACCGGCGCCAGCAGGAGGAGGATCTGGCGGAACGGGGGATACGCGAAGTCGAAGTCGAGCCCGGGCCGCCAGCCTTGTCGCCGGGCGAACGGGACTTGGAAGAGCACCTGCACAAGCCCCGCGGCGAGCGTGGAAAGCGCGATCCACAGCACCGCCTGTTCGACGGGGAAGCGCCGGAAGAGAAGGATCGCCGCGATCCAGACGATGTTGAGTATCGCCGGCATGAACGCCGGGGCGAAGAAGTGCTTCCGCGCGTTGAGCACCGCCATGAAGTACCCGGCGATGCAGATGAGCGGCATGTAAGGCATCATCGCCGCGGCGTAGATGACGAGCAGCCGGTTCTTCCCCTCGAACCCGCACGCCAGCCACGCGACGCCGAGGGCCGCCTCGATGACGACCGTGATCGCGCCGAGCGTGACGAGCATCGCGGTGAACGTGACGGCGTAGAGCTTCTGAGTTTCCTCGGGGGTGCGCCTGGCGAGGCTCTCGGTGAAGGTGGGCACCATCGCCGAATTGACGGCGCCCTCGCCGAAGAGCGCGCGGAAGACGTTCGGCACGGTCCACGCCGTCACCCACGCGCTCGACGCCAGCGTCGCGCCGAAGTACGCCGTCCACAGCACGTCCCGCGCGAGTCCCAGGATGCGCGAGAGAAACGTGCAAGCCGAGATGATCGGGAAATGGCCGAGGAAGGCATGGTGCGAGGAGGCGGGTTTGTTTTGTTCGGGGGCGGGCATCGATTCTGGATTTTGGATTTTAGGTTTTGGATTTTGGAATAACGGCCCCGGCGACCGCGCGTCGACCGATCAAGCACATGACGGACGGTCGGCCATGCTACTCGGCGTCTCCCGTCGCGTCCAGCAGATTCACCGGATGAGCGGCGCGGCCGGCGGCAAGACGCACG
>JBBIVY010000182.1:0-4853 GCA_037439485.1 Planctomycetota bacterium
TGGAGGCGGCTCTGGGTGGCGCTGGCGAAGGCGGAGAAATCGCTGGGCCTGGGCATCACCGATGCGCAGATTGTCGAGATGGAGAAATTCGTCGACGATGTCAACTTCGCCGACGCCGAGGCCCGCGAGAAGGAGACCCGGCACGACGTCATGTCGCACGTCTGGGCCTTCGGACTCCAGGCGAAGACCGCCAAGCCCATCATCCACCTCGGCGCCACGAGCTGTTACGTGGGCGATAACGCCGACCTCATCATCATGCGCGACGCCCTCCGGCTCATTCGCCGGCGGCTCGTCAACGTCATCGACCGGCTCGCCGCGTTCGCGCTGAAATACAAAGATACGCCGACCCTGGGCTACACGCACTTCCAGCCCGCGCAGCCGACGACGGTGGGCAAGCGCGCGTCGCTGTGGCTGCAGGACCTCGTCATGGACCTTGACGAAGTCACGCGGCGCATCGATACGATGCGCTTCCTCGGCAACAAGGGCACGACCGGCACGCAGGCCAGCTTCCTGGAACTTTTCAACGGCGACGTCGCCAAGGTGAACAAGCTCGACGCGATCATCGCAAGGGAAATGGGCTTCGACGCGACGTTCGACGTGACCGGCCAGACCTATCCGCGCAAGTGCGACACGCAGGTGCTCTACGCGCTGGCCGGCATCGCGCAATCCGCGCACAAGTTCGCCAACGACCTGCGGCTTCTCATGCACCTGCGCGAGGTCGAGGAGCCCATCGGCGAAAAGCAGATCGGCTCGTCGGCGATGGCCTATAAGCGCAACCCGCGGCAGTCGGAACTTATCACGGGCCTGGCGCGGCACGTTATCGTGCTGGCGAACGACCCTGCGATCACCGCGGCGAGCCAGTGGCTGGAGCGGACGCTCGACGACTCCGCGAACCGCCGGATCTCCATCTCGGGCGCGTTCCTCGCGGCGGACGGGATGCTGCGCGTGATGCTGGGCGTCGTGTCGGGGCTGGTGGTGAACGAGGCCGTCATCCGCCGGCACCTGATGGAGGAGCTGCCGTTCGTTGCGACGGAGAACATCCTCATGACCGCCGTGAAGGCGGGCGGCGACCGCCAGGAGCTTCACGAGAAGATCCGGGCGCACTCGCACGCCGCGGCGAAGCGGATGAAAGAAACCGGCGAGCCGAACGACCTGCTCTCGCGGCTCAAGTCGGACGCCGCGTTTGCGAAGTCGGACCTCGCCGCCGCGCTCGACCCCGCGCAATACGTGGGCCTGGCGCCGATGCAGACGGAGAATTACGTCGCGAAAGTGGTCAAGCCCGCGCTGGCGCCGTTCGCCGGGGAACTGGGCGACAGGCCGGATTTCAGCCTGTGACAGCCAGCAGCAGAGCAGCAAAGTAGAAGAGTAGCAAGGGAGCGGGGCTCCGAAAGAGTGAACGGGCGGCATCTTTCCTCTTGATGACTCTTACTTTGCGACTTCGCGACTTTACATCGAGAGACAACCATGATCAAAGCCGTTCTCTTCGACCTCGGCGGCACCTTGCTTCACTACCCCGGCACGGAGCCCCGGCAGCTTTTCGCCGAGGGGATGGCGAAGCTTCACGCGGAGTTGGTGCGCCGCGGATACGAGGCGCCGGACAAGGACAAGCTTCGGCGGCGGATGGCGCGGGCGATTCGGGTTCGCGCGGCGCTGAGGTTCTTCAGCGAGCGCGAGATGCGGTCGGAGAAGATCCTGGCGCACGTGCTGAGGCGGATGAAGGTGCGCCTCAAGCCGGGCGATATCGATCACCTCGCGCGGGCATTCTGGCGGGCCTACTCCGAGCACATCGTCTACTACGACGATATGGTCGTCACGCTGGAGAAGCTGCGCAAGATGGGGCTCAAGGTGGGGCTCATCTCGAACACCCTCTGGCCGGCGTGGGTGCTGCGCGAGGAGCTGGGCAAGAGCCGCAAGGCCTCGCTCTTCGACATCATGCTCTTCTCGCCCGAGGTCGGCTACCGCAAGCCGTCGCGGCGGATTTTCCGCAAGGCGCTCAAGCAGCTCGGACTCAAGGGCCGCGAGGCGGCGTTCGTCGGCGATTCTCCCGTCGAGGACGTCCGCGGCCCGCAGCGCGTCCGCATGATGACGATCCTCAAGCTTCCCACCCGCGGCCGCCTCCGCCGCTCGACTCAGCCCGACTTCAAGGTTCAGCACCTCAGCGAGGTGCCCGCCATCATCGAGAAGGTCAACGCCTGGGGCTCGACGGGCTAAGGCTCGTCGACCGTGGGCAGGTCCGCTTCGCGCCAGAGGGATTCGATCTTCTCGCGGAGGGCGTGGTTGTATTCCTTCAGTTCCTGCGCGCGCAGCTTGTCGGGCGCCGTGCTCTCCACCTCGAACGCCTCGTCGTGGCAATCCACCGCAAACCGCCAGTCGTCGTCCGACGCGCGCCTCAGTACCAACTTCATGTGCGGATACTTGTCGTTGCCCAGCCGCACGCCATAGGCCTCGACGGAGGCCGTCTCCGCGTCGGCGGGGGTGCGCTCGATGAAGTCCTTCGCGAGAAGGTCGGCGAGGCTCTCGCCGGGGAACTCGAGGATGAATCCGAGGCGGCTCTTCACGGTCAGTGGCAGCGGTGCGGCGGAATACGCGGCGGCAACGTAGGCATCCAGCGACCGGCGCAGCATGTCCAGCGTGATCTCCTCGAGCCGCATGACCGACCTCCGTAAGAGGGGGCTTCTGGGCGTCAAGACAAGCAGTATACCGGCCCTGAGCCCGGCCGTCAAGCATTGCCGCCGCGCGCGGAGGCCCCGCGAAAAAGGCTTGAAATCCGCGTCCGGTATTGATACACTAGCCACATCGTTCTGCTGAGTTCTCACTACTTCGACGGAGAAGCCATGCACAAGATTGCCGTGATTCCCGGCGACGGAACCGGCCCGGAAGTCGTGGCCGAGGGGCTCAAGGTCCTCAAGGCCGTGGCCAAGCTCAAGGGTTTCAAGTACGAAACGAAAGTCTTCGACTTCGGCGGCGAACGCTATCTCAAGACCGGCGAGGTGCTCCCCGCGGGCGCCCTCGACGAGCTGAGGAAGTTCGACGTCATCTACCTGGGCGCCGTGGGACATCCCGACGTCGCGCCCGGCATCCTGGAAAAGGGCCTCTTGCTGCGCCTGCGCTTCGAGTTGGACCAGTACATCAACCTTCGCCCGGTGAAGCTGTTCCCCGGCGTCGAGTGCCCCTTGAAGGGCAAGGAGCCGAAGGACATCGACTTCGTCGTCGTGCGCGAGAATACCGAAGGCCTCTATACCGGCATGGGCGGCAACCAGTACTTCAACATGCCCACCGAGGTCGCCACGCAGATCATGTGCGACACGCGCTTCGGCGCCGAGCGCGCCATCCGCTACGCCTTCGACATCGCGCGGAAACGCGCCCGCAAGCGCGTCGTCTCCGTCACCGGCAACGACCTGGCCGATTGCTCGAAGCCCGACAAGAGCGGTCTCGTCCGCTTCGTCCATCGCGAGCGCGGCGCCATGACGGGCCGGCTCGTCGAGCGCACGAAGGACGGCGTCAAGGTCGAGGTGGCCGGAATGCTGACCCTGTGCGCCAAGACCAACGTGCTGACCTACGCCTCGGGACTCTGGTTCCGCGCCTTCAACCAGGTCGGCGAGAAGGACTACCCGGAGATCTACCGCGACTACGCGCACGTCGACGCGACGTGCATGTGGATGGTGAAGAACCCCGAGTGGTTCGACGTCATCGTGACGAACAACATGTTCGGCGACATCATCACCGACCTGGGCGCGATCATCCAGGGCGGTCTGGGCGTCGCCGCGGGCGGCAACATCAACCCGGCGGGCCTGTCGATGTTCGAGCCCATCGGCGGCAGCGCGCCCAAGTACACGGGCAAGAACGTCATCAACCCGCTGGCCGCCATCGGCGCCGTGGCCATGCTCCTCGAGGAGATCAAGGAGCCCGAGGCCGCGAAGTCGGTCGAGGCCGCGATCATGAAGGTGACCACGCAGCTCAAGAGCATGGCCGCCGGCAAGATGGGCTACGGCACCCGGGAAGTCGGCGACCTCGTCGTCGCCGCCCTTTCGTAGGGGCTCCCGACATGTCGGGACCGTGCTCGTCTTCGCCTCTGTGAAGCTGAGAAGGTGAAGCCATGGACGCCACGGCTCTCGAATCCAGCGTATTGGTGTTGAACCGCCTCTACATGGCGGTCAACGTCATCAGCGCCCGCCGTGCGTTCATGCTTCTGGCGCGCGACCAGGCCGAGGTCGTCACGGTCGAGGGCGACACCTACGGGGCCTACGACTTCGAGACGTGGATCGAGGTCGGCAAGGCCCGCGACCGCTGGACGGACGGCGAGACCGAGTGGGTCCACGCGATCCAGTTCGACATCATGGTGCCCAAGGTTGTGCGGCTGCTCTTCTACGACCGGCTGCCCCAGACGCGCGTCAAGTTCAACCGGCGCAACATCTTCGCCCGCGACGACAATCGCTGCCAGTATTGCGGCAAGCGATACTCCACCGTCGAGTTGTCGCTCGACCACGTCATCCCTCGTTCGCGCGGCGGCCGCACCTCCTGGGACAACATCGTCTGCGCGTGCACTCGCTGCAACGCGAAGAAGGGCGGCCGTCTGCCCGAAGAGGCCGGGCTCTCCCTCATCAAGAAGCCCATCAAGCCGCGCCGCAGCCCCGTCATCCACCTCAAGCTGCGCTCCGGCAAGTACCACACCTGGAAGCAGTTCCTCGACACCGCCTACTGGTCCGTCGAACTGAAGTAGGACCTCCATCCGTCTGAGCGCGAGCGCCCGGAGACTCCCCCCGGCCTCCGCCAACTCCCCGCCTCACCTCGCCTTACCCCCCGTTTTCGGCCGAAATACCAAACATACCAAAGATACCAGCATTCCCTGCATA
>JBBIVY010000183.1:0-4654 GCA_037439485.1 Planctomycetota bacterium
TGTAGATATCCGGGTCGTCGCCGGAGTCGGGACGCGGGCCGATCTGCCACCTCACGTGGCCGTCGTTGTAGAAGACGTTCTGGCCTTCATCCTTGTGATTCGGGCTATTGTTCCGGGGTGTCCCGTTATTTGCAACACTTACGGAGAGCGGCGGTTTGTCCGCGACAATGGCGCAACTGGCGTCGACGGAATGCTTTTTCGTCGGGTCCCAGCCGTAGGAGCAGTGCTTGTCGGCGAGGACGAGCTTCTGAATCGGCGTGTTCTTGAAGTCCGTCGGGAAACTCCGGTCGGCCTCCTCGGTCGAAGCGGGGCAGACGAAGACCTTCGTTGTGGTGAGGTAGCCGTCCTTGAGCAGCACCGCGAAGCCCGACCGCGCGGGAATCGCCGAGATACGCCCCTCGTTATCCACCGCGGGCACTCTGTTGCCGGCGGCGTCCACCAGCGGCATGAACTTGTCGTCATGGTCGCCTGTATACTGAAACATCGCCAGGCCGATCTGACGGACGTTATTCATGCACGAGGCGCGGCGGGCGGCTTCCTGCGGATAGTGGCAGACGAAGCCCGGCAGGACAAAGAACGCGACGACGGCGAGTATCAGCACCACGGCGATCAGGTCGAGCAGCGTGAAGCCGCGATTGGAGCGATTGGAGTACATGGGATTCCCCCTCCTGAGTGCGTTGGCTAGTGTCGAATGGAGGAGACGGCCCTCCCCTCGCGCGTCGGAGAGGGCCGTCTCGGAATCCGTGCTCAGCGGGAAATCTTCGCGTCGGTGGAGGACTTCTCGTACCCGGGGCCGCCCTTGTAGATGTCGCGGTCGGCGCCGCTCTCCGGGTCCGGGGTCACCAGCCACCTGACGTGGCCGCCCGTGAAGTAAACGTTCTGCCCGTCCTTCCTGTGGCAGGGACTGTTGCCCGCCGCGTCGCCGTCCGGGTGCTGATCGTTCTCCGGACGGTCGGCCACGAGCGCGCAACCGCTGACGGCGTTCCGCGTCTTTGTCGCATCCCAGCCGAAGGAGCACGAGCCCTCCGGCGGAATGAGCTGCGCGAGCGTCGCCGTTGTGAAGTCCCTCGGGAAGGCCGGAGACACCTTGTCCCCGCTGGAGGGGCAGACGAGCACGGCGGCGGTGTCGAGATAGCCGCGCTTCATCAGCACGGCAAAGGCGGAGCGGGCGGGAAGCGTGGACACGGTACCGTCCGACGCCACGGCGGGAGTCTCCGTGCCGGACGAGTCAACGAGGTTCGGGTAGGCGCCGTCGTGATCGCTGGAATAATTGAATAAAGAGATGCCGATCTGCCTGCAATTATTGAGGCAGTGTGCGCGACGCGCCCGTTCGAGAGCCACGGAGACGGCCGGGAAGAGCAGCCCCGCCAACAGGCAAATGATCCCGATCACCACCAACAGCTCAATCAACGTAAAACCCTTGCGCTTTTTCATAGGTCATCACCCCCTTTCCGTTTTTTCAAAGAGCAAGGTGCAGATTGAAGCCCCCGGGCCAACACGCGACTTCCGGGGTTCCAATAAATTGTAGGCGCGTTTCAGAGGTCGTCAAGCGGCCAGAACGTGAAGGATGCATAAACGTCCTGGGGATTCCCGCCGGAAGGGGCGCCCTTCGCCGCCCGGCAACCACAATCGATTGTGGTATCGGCGCCGCAGGACACAAGCGCAGCCGGGCTGGGACGGGTGGTGGCCCTTGACACTGATATCTATGATACCTTTGACGCCTATTGCCCATTTGCCAAATCTCGCAGGTTTACGAGGGGTCCATAGATATCAACGGATTGCGCGCAGGGTGACGGCCACGGGGCGTCCGCCGAGGATTTGGGGTTGATTTTCATGCCTGAAACGCGATAATGAGTGGACTGTGCATCCGCCACTCTTCTACGAAAGGGGATTGACATGCCGCTGGTTCCGATGAAGCCGGTGCTGGACGAGGCGCTGAAGGGCAAGTATGGCGTCGGCGCCTACAACGTGAACAACATGGAGCAGATCCAGGCGATCATGCTGGCCGCAACCGCGACGAAGAGCCCGGTCATCATCCAGGCCTCCAAGGGCGCGCTGAAGTACTCGAACATGATCTACCTGAAGAAGCTCATGGAAGCCGCCGTGGAGCTGAACCCGACGCTGCCGATCGTGCTGCACCTCGACCACGGCAACAGCCTGAAGACCTGCCAGGAAGCCATCGCCCTCGGGTTCACGTCGGTGATGATCGACGGGTCGCTGAAGGAAGACTCGAAGACCCCGACGACGTTCGACGAGAACGTGGCGGTGACGAAGTCGGTCGTCGATTACGCGCACAAGTTCGGCGTGACGGTCGAAGGCGAGATCGGGACGCTGGGCGGCATCGAAGACGGCGTGGGCTCGGGCAAGGTTCACCTGACCGACCCGGCCGAGGCGGAGAAGTTCGTGAAGGCGACGGGGGTCGACGCGCTGGCGCTCGCCATCGGCACGTCGCACGGCGCCTACAAGTTCAAGGCCGCCCCGAAGCTGGCGATGGACATCGTCACCGAGGTGCGCCGGCGCTGCCCGAGCCTGCCGCTCGTGATGCACGGATCGAGCTCGGTGCCCCCGGAGCTGGTGGCGATCGTCAACAAGTACGGCGGCAAGATGCCCGGTTCGGCGGGCGTGCCGATTGACCAGATCCAGGAAGGCATCCGTCGCGGCGTGGCGAAGATCAACGTCGACACCGACGGGCGCATCGCGATCACCGGCGCCATCCGCAAGGTGTTCGCCGAGACGCCGGAGAAGTTCGACCCGCGCGATTACCTCGGACCCGCGCGCGAGGCCCTCGCCGCGGTCATCACCAGCCGCATGAAGGACTTCGGCACCGCCGGCCACGCCGGGGATTATGCCCCGAAGTCGCTCGCCGACATGAAAAAGGCCTACGGCGTCAAGTGAGCCTGCGGCCCGCGGTTGCGACAAACAGAAAAAGCCCCCTTCGGTGTGCCGTCCGAAGGGGGCTTTCTTTTGGAGCGATCGAGCCGAGGCCGTGATGAGGATGACCGGCTCCGTCCGTCGGCAAAGTCCTTGACAGGGGCCTCGCAAAACCGTAACACGTGGCATGGGTTCTGGGGGGAGGTGGACGATGGAGGGATCGACACCGGCGAAGGAGTCCGTCTTCGGGTTCATCCTGTTCGGGACCCCGATGACGGGCGCGCTGGCGCTGTGGGTGAGCGTTGCGAACGAGCTGCACGCTCGCGGGTTCCGCGTTCACGTCTGGTGGGCGTTCGACCGGATGCCCGGCTCGGGACTTCATCCCGACATCCCGGAACACTGGCTCTTCCACGCCGCGCGATACGCCCCCTACCACATCCCGCACACGGTCAGGCACGGCTTCGGGCGGATGGTCTCGGCGGTCTTCACTCGCCCGTTCCGCGAACGGTTCTTCCTGAGACACGCCTTCCTGATCCGCCGGCTGATGCGCGGGATGATCCGCCGCATCTGTAACGGGGCCGAAGGGGACACGCATCTCGCCCGGCGATTCGCGCGCGAGATGCGCCGCGCGGGCGTCACGCACGTGCTGCCGATGCTCGCGGACCTGAGTCCGTGGGCGTTCGCCGCGGCGGATCGCATGGCGGCGCCCCCCGCAGTGCTGGCGATGTTCCAGGGATACGAGGTGGTGGCCAACTACGCGCGTCCGGCGGGGCTCGAAGCGCCTTTCTACGCGCGCCTCCGCGAGTGCGTCGCGCGCTCGCCGTGGCCGGCCGTCGCCGTCAGCGAGGACAACCGCCGGCGCATCATCGCCGAGGTGGGCCTGGCCGAGTCCCAGATCTCCGTCATCCCCAACGGCATCCGCCCGCTCGATGCGCCTCCGCACGGGGAAGCGGCTCGGCGCGTTGCCGCGGCCTTCCCTGCGTATCGCCCCGGCGTGCCACTCGTCACGTTCCTCGGCCGGCGCGATCCGGAAAAGGGCGTCGACCTCCTGCTCTACGCCGCGGCGCTCGTGCGGGGACGCGGACGCGATCTCCAACTGGCCGTCTGCGGCTCGACCATCCACGGGCTCTTCTACGGCGAGGCATGCCGGCAGGTCGCGGAGAACCTGCGGCTCGACGTGATGTGGGGCGAGTTCGTCCCGGACGACCTCCGCGCGGCGCTCTTCGCGGCGAGCGACGTCGTGGTCTATCCGTCGATACATGGAGAGGCGTTTGGTCTTGTGCCGGTGGAGGCGATGTCGTGCGGGACGCCCGTGATCGTGCCGGATTCGGGGGGAGTGTCGCAGGTGATCCGATCCGACGGGATCGTCGGAGGGCTGACGTTCCGCGAGCTGGATTCCGGCGATCTCGCCGATCAGATCGAGCGCGTGCTCTCCGACGAGGCGCTCCGCCGGAACCTTCGCGACGCGGCGCCGCGCGTCGCCGCGACCCATTCGCTCGAAACCATGACCGACCGTCTCCTCGCGCACATGGACCTTCCCGCGAGGCCATCCCGTTGAGAGGCTGTTTCACAACCTCTGTTTCATGTAGTTTAGAGACTGTTTCCAAACCCATTGCGCACGCGGGTTTGTAGCTTAGAGTCTTGTGCCCGTGGGTGGCGGGGGTCCTTGTGACCCCCGCAAAGAGGGCGTTTGACGCCCCACAAGGGGGCGCCGGTCTGGGGTTTGCCCGGGCACGAGGCCCTAAACTACACATCCGCGCGCGGAACGGGTTTTGAACAGTCC
>JBBIVY010000184.1:0-4562 GCA_037439485.1 Planctomycetota bacterium
GACCCGGATATCTACACCGGCGGCCCAGGTTACGAGAAGTCCACGACGGATTCGAAGATCATCCGATGAGACGAGAGTGATGGAGCGACCATGAAACGAGGCATCGGCTCCTTCACGCTCATTGAACTCATCCTCCTCGCGCTTATTCATTGCCTTCTCGCGGGTGCCCTCGTAACCGTCGACCAGCGGAAACGAGCGGAGACCACGGAGGCGACCAATAGCAACGAGGGGTACGAGGAGTATCCGAAGGGTTGTGCCCGCATCATCCGCTGACGCGGCCGGTTTCGCATTGCCGGAAGGCCCCGCGGGCGATATAGTCTTGGGCGTGTCCGAACGGAGCGCCCGATGCGACGCAACTACGCACTTATCGTCATCATCGCGACGGTCCTCGCCGTCCACCTCGCCTTCACGACCGCCACGTACCACGTGAGCGATATCAAGTCGTTCCTCTTCGTCGCGGGGCTCGCCGCGCTCCTCGTCGCGCTCACGGCGGAGGGCGCATGGGCGCGGGTCGTCGATGCCTTTCCGGGGAAGCTCCACAAGTCGCTCTTCGCCGGGGTCGCGGCGTTCGTCCTGCTCGCGGTGCTGTCGGTCGCGTGGGCCAATTACCGCGAGGCCGCGGCGTTCCGCGCCGTCGAGGTCGTGCTCTACGCGGCGTGGGCGGTCGGGGTCTTTCTGGCGCTCGGCACGCGCCGGCGCGTCGAGGGCGCGATGAACGCCTTCCTGATCGCGGGCCTCGCCTCCGCGGCGGTCGCGTTCGGGGTCTGGGCGCCCTACGCGCTGAGCCACGGCGTCTACGCGGAGCGCAGCGGCTGGCTCGATCACGCGACGCGGCAGTTCTTCCTGCCGATGGGCAACTCCAACTGGCTCGCCGTCGCGATGCTCATCCCGATGATGCTCGCCGTCGCGGGGTTCTGCCGGAGCCTCTTTGCAGAGCCCCGCAATTTCGCGAAGGCCGCACTCTATGCGCTCGGGTTCCTCCTCATGGCCGCGACGGTCTACAAGGCCGGGTCGCATTCGTCCGCCGTGGCGTTCGCGATTATGCTCGTGGCGCTGCCGGTCCTCGCGGGGGCAAGGCGAAGGTGGCTCATCGCAGCGGGGATCGCGGGGGTTCTCCTGATAGCCTGCGTCGCCGACCTTTCTCGCGGGAGTTCGAGCGCGCTACGGAATTTCGTACAGTCGAAGAGCGTGGCCATTCGCCTGGACATGTGGCGTTGGGGCCTGACGCTCGCGAAGCGCAACCCCGTCAGCGGGCTCGGCGCCGGGGCGTATTTTCCCAACGTCGGCGCCGTCGCGGCGGCCGACTTCGACGCGCGGCCCGGCTACTTCGCCGACATCGAGGTCCACGCGCACAACGAGTTCCTCGAAGTCCTCACCGAACTCGGCATCTTCGGGCTCATCGCGTTTCTCTGGCCCGTCGGCACGGCGCTCTGGGGAGTCTTCCGCCGGGCCCGCGACAGCACCGAGGATAGCGGGTTCCGCCTGACGGTGGCCGCCTTCGCGGCGGGGTGGACGGCGCTCCTGCTGCAATCGACGCTCGACGTCGGGATGCGTTTCGACAACGTGCCGCTCGCCTTCTGGACCGGGCTTGGGGTGCTCGCCGCGGCGCTGAAGGTGATGGGCCGCGAGAGCGCCATCGAGGGCGATCCGGCGCCCGTGTCGCGAAGCGCGATCATCGCCGTCGCCATCCCCGCGGCTCTCATCGCCGGGATCATCATCGTGACGGGCCTGCGCGGGACGATCGCGATGAAGCGGGTCCTCGCCGAGACGAACGCGCCGAAGCGGATCGCTCTTCTGCGCACGGCGTCATCGTGCGACCTCGTCTTCGTGGACCGCGTCCGCGCGGCGAACGAACTGGGCCGCCGGCTTGCCGAGTCCGGCTCCCCGCGCGCGGCCAGTGATGAGTTCCGCCGAGTCCTTGCGACGGCGGGGTTCTTCCACGACACCGAGCTTCTGCTCGCCTCGACGCTCCTGGAGCAGGACCGCCTCGACGAGGGCGTTCGCGCGCTGCGTCATTATGCCGAGTTTCGCCCGGCCGATGCGCGCTCGGCCGACGCGCTCGTGGAGTGGATGTGTCGGGGCGATCCCGCGCAGGCGATGGCGAAGGCGAACAAGCTGTCGGGCGATTACCCAGACTTCAGCAAGGTCCACCTCGCCGCGGGGCTTCTGGCGCTGAAGTTCGACCCGCCCGACGAAACCGCGGCGCGAAAGGCATTCGACCGGGCGCTGGCCGTGGACCCGGGCGACCCGGAGGCGCTGTGGCTCGTCGGCTTCGAGATCCAGAAGCAAAATCGCGTGTCCGACGCGCGCCGGCTTATCGAGGCCGCCTGCGCGCGCGGGTTCCGATCCGTCGAACTCATCCTCAGCCTCGCGGAACTCCGTCGGAGCCTCGGCGACACGGTCGGGGCCGCCGCGATCCTCAGCGAGGGTGAGCATCTCTTTCCCAACTCGAAGGCGATCCGGCAGGAAATCAGGAAGATCGACGAGGCGTCGAAACGAGGGGATTGACTTCGTTCGCCCTTTGTGTTACCTCCTTCTTCTGTGTAGGGGCACGGCATGCCGTGCCCGCAACTCTTCGAGGGGCGACAGACCGCACATGAACCAGAGCGAAATCGTCGAATATCTCGCGGAGCTTTCCGAGAAGCTGGGGATCAAGGTGCGCTGGGAGGCGCTCCTCGGCGACGGGGGAATCTGCGAGCTGCGCGGCAAGCGATACCTCTTCGTCGACCGCTCCAACGATCTCTCCACGCAGGTCGAGGTCATGGCCGACGCGCTCTCGCTGGAACCCATCGACGACGTCTTCATCCTGCCGGAAGTGCGGGACCTGCTCGAACGGGCGCGCGCCGCGAGAAAAGCGCGGGAAGAGCGCGAACGACGCTGAACAGCAAATTCCAAATCTCAACTCACAAGTTCCAATGAAACTCCAAACGCCAAATTCCAATTCTCAAGCCGCGTTCCCGGGTTCTTCCTCGTTTGGCGTTTGGATCTTGAGACTTGAGACTTCATTGGAATTTGTGACTTGGCCTTTGAAACTTGTCCCCTCACCGGTATAAGCCCCGCTCGCGGATGTAATCGGCGACCGCCGCCGGCACCAATCCGTCGATGCTCTTCCCTTCCTTCACCCGCCTGCGGACTTCCGTGGACGACACATCCATCGGCGGGATTTCGAGCGCCGAGGCCTGGATGCGCCGGACGACGTCGAGTGGAAGGCGCTCTGACAGGCGGTCGAGGTCCGCGAGGCGGAAGCCCGGCCGCGTCATCGGCACCAGCGTACACACCGTGACGAGCGTGCCGATGCGATACCACGTGTCGAGTTCGAGCGCCTGGTCCGCGCCCACGAGGAAGAATATCTCCCACCCCTGCCCCAGGCGCGACAGCTCCACGGAGACCGTGTCGATGGTATAGCTCGGCCCCTCGCGCCGCAGCTCCGCGTCGGAGACGTCGAACCCGCTCGCGCCGGCGATCGCGAGCTTCACCATGGCCAGGCGCGCGTCGCCGGGCGTGAGGGCTCGGTCCTTCTTATGCGGCGGGCGGCTCGCGGGCATGAAGAGCACCCGGTCGAGCGACAGGCGCTTCATCGCCTCGCGCGCGACGTGGAGATGCGCGTTGTGGATCGGGTCGAACGACCCTCCCAGGATTCCTTCGCGCACGGCGGCCTCCGCGGTATAATGAACTCCCTACCCCCCCTCCCCCTCAGGGGGAGGGCTGGGGTGAGGGTGAAGCTCCCGACTCTGACGCGCACTCGAATGTCGGCAAGCGCCCCCGCCCAGGCGCTTTGCGGCGGACGCCCTCCCTCTCCCTGATGGAGAGGGAGAGAATTCTAGGCCCGGGGAACGCCAATGTCAAAACGAAACGCGATCGCGATTGCAGGATGGGCCGTCGCGCTGGCCTTCGCCGTGGCGCTCTCCGCCTTCGCGGCCGACAAGCCCAAGGACGCGCCGAAGCCGGGCGGCAAGGACATCGAATACGTCGACCCTCCCGGCGACGAGAAGGACGTGAAGCCGCCCATCCAGCGCGACGCGCCGACGGACCCGGATTCGGTGAGCGGGTTCCTCGTGCTCTCGAACGGCACGCGCGTCGAAGGGCGCGTTCACCTGACGCGCGACGCGACGCTGAAGTTCTTCGACCCCGACCGGAAGAAGCTTATCGACGTCCGCCTGGCCGAGCTGACGCACATCGAGCAGAAGCCCGTCGACGAGCACATGGAGAAGGAGTGGCGCTGGCTCGAGGACGGCAACGACACGAAGGTCTACACCGGCCGCGAGTACCCGATGCGCGAGTTGACGACGACGCTCCACTTCAAGGACGGCCGCACGCTCACGGGACCGCTCGCCTCGCTCATCTTCGTCGCCGGCGACAACGGCGACCAGCGGTTCCTCATCCAGAAACGCCAGAAGGGCGAGTGCGGGCAGAAGCTCGCCGACCTCGTCTACGTGACGTGTGTCGACTTCCGCCCGCCCGAGAAGAAGCCGAACGAGAAGAAGGACGATGCGAAAGCTCCCGCGAAGTGAGTCCGTTTTCGCTTGCGAACGCGCCGCGAATCGGCTAAAACTCACGCTATG
>JBBIVY010000185.1:0-4405 GCA_037439485.1 Planctomycetota bacterium
CGCGACCGGCCTCGGCCTCCGAACTTACGGCCGGACTTGCGTCCGCCGTGCCAGGAGGTGGGGGTGCCCGGCTGATGGGAGGAGGAGCGGCCGTGCGCGTGGGCGCCGCCTTGATGGGCGGAGGGGGCGGCTGACTGCTCGGGCCTTGGGGCGGAGCGGATGGAGTGCTGCATGACGGGGATGGCGCGGCCGAGAAGCTTCTCGATCTGTCGGAGGTCGCCGCGCTGTTCGCCGTCGCAGAAGGAGATCGCGCGTCCCGCGGCGCCGGCGCGGCCGGTGCGGCCGATGCGATGGATGTACGTCTCCGGCTCGTGCGGCAGGTCGTAATTGACGACGTGGGTGATGTCGTCGACGTCGAGTCCGCGCGAGGCGATGTCGCTGGCGACGAGCGCGCGAATCCGGCCCTTCTTGAACCCGTCGAGCGTCCGCGTGCGCGTGTTCTGCGACTTATTCGAGTGAATCGCCTCCGTCGAAATGCCGGCCTGCGAGAGGCGCTTGGCCACCTTGTCGGCCCCGTGCTTCGTGCGGGTGAAGATCAGCACGCGCGTCATCTCGGGGTCCTTCAGCAGCCGCACCAGCAATTCGGACTTGCCCGGCTGGTCGATGTGATAGACGCACTGCTCGACCGTGTCCGCCGCGGGCGATACCGAGGGGATGTGGACCTCCACCGGGTGGACGAGGATCTGGTCGGCGATGGAGCGGATCTCGTGCGGGATCGTCGCCGAGAACATCAGCGTCTGGCGCTGCCTGGGAATCTGGTCGATGACGCGGCGGATGTCGTGGATGAAGCCCATGTCCAGCATCCGGTCGGCCTCGTCGAGGACGAAGATCTCCACGTGGCGCAGCGTCATGACGCGCTGGTTGAGCAGGTCGAGCAGTCGGCCGGGCGTGGCGACGAGGATGTCGACGCCCTTGCGGAGCGCCTGCACCTGGTGGAATTGGCTGACGCCGCCGAAGACCACCGCGTGCGTCAGGCCCGTGTGCCGGCCGTAGGCGTGGAAGCTCTCGCCGATCTGCGCCGCCAGTTCGCGCGTCGGCGTCAGGATCAGCGCGCGGATGACCTTTGCGGCCGGCGCGTGCGAATGCGCGTGTCCCGCGGGGCCATGTCCGCCGGATTGCGGCGCCGGGGTGCGGCCGTAGAGAAGCTGCAGGATAGGCAGCGCGAACGCCGCGGTCTTGCCCGTGCCCGTCTGGGCGCAGCCGAGCAGGTCGCGTCCTTCCAGCACGTGCGGAATGGCCTGCTGCTGGATGGCGGTGGGGATCAGGTAGCCCTCGTCCCGGATGGCCCGGAGCAGAGGATCAATGAGCTTCAGTCGTGCGAATGGCATAGGACGGTTTTCGCCTTTTCTTTTCGCCCGCGAACGTTCGTCGCGTCGGCCTGCGGTCTTGAGAATTCAGTGTTCAGCATATAACGCCACAATTATACCAGAATCGCCCCCGAATAGCCAGCGAAATAGGCCCGTCCCCCGGCGCGACGGGAACGCCGGAGGCGTATTAACTGGACGGCGGGCCGCCGGACGTGTATAGTACAAGTGTGCGGCGAAGACGCTCTTTCACAGCGGAACGGCACACGAGGGACCTTACCATGGCCTACTGGTCGGCGACGCTGCCACTCACCAAAGAGTCCGTCAAGCAGAACGTGGGCAAGTCCGGCGGCGTCCTCCGGCTGATGAACTGCGGCCGCATGGGCCCGAGCGTCTTCTACGTGGCGAACTGCGAGGATCTCGGCGTGAGCCTCAACGAGCTCCTCCGGGGCGTCTCCTACAACCGCGGGCTTGCCGAGTGCCTGAGTCACCCCGGAACGCAGTTCCGCTTTTTCCCCACCGACAACATCGAAGAGCGATCCCAGGTCGAAGAGATCGAACTCCACAAGTGGCATCCGCCCTGCAACCAGCGGTAATCCGCGCCGTGGTCTATCGCCCGTCCCCCGCCGCCGGCCCGTGCTCGCGCTGGAAGTCCGCGTAGGCATCGCGGTCCACGTGGAAGTTGCTCCGGTACGACAGGTTGGCCACAAGGTTGAAGAGCGGCTCGCGGCGGTGCAGGAGGGCGCTCCACACCCGGCGCGCGATGCGGCGGAGGGAGTAGAAGTCCCGGTTGCAGGCCGTCATCTCGCGGATCACCTCGTCCTGCGACAGGTGCTTGTAGCGCGCCACCGGGAAGGTGAGCGTGTAATACTTCCAGTCCTCCGGGAACGATCCGAGCGCCAGGCGGTTGTCCGCCTTCATCTGGTCCCACAGGCGCGTGCCGGGCAGCGGCGTCAGGAAGAGCGCGTTGAGGTTGTCGACGCCGTAGGCGCTTGCGGTCTGTGCGATGCGCCGGCCGATGCCGGGCGTGTCCACGTCCAGGCCGACGATGAAGGACCCGACGACGACGATGCGATGCCGCTGGATGCGTCGCACGGAGGCGCGGAAATCGCGGTCTTTCAGCAGGTTGAACTTCTTGCCGAGTTCCCGGAGCCCCTCCGGCGACGGGGTCTCGAAGCCGATGAAGACGCCGCGGCACCCGGCCTTCGCGGCGAGCGTCAGCAGCTCCTCGTCGTCGGCGAAGTTGATCGTGGCCTGGGCGACCCATTCCTTCCGCAGGTCCTTCGCCGCGAGTTGCCGGAAGAGGTCCTTCGCGCGCTCGATGTGCTCGGGCCTCGTGCCGATGAGGTTGTCGTCCACCACGAGCACGTGCTTCTCGCGGATGGTCGCAAACTCGCGCACGACGTCCGCGACGGGGCGCTGGCGGTAGTGGGCGCCGTTGAACGCCGTCACGCTGCAGAAGCTGCAATTGAGGGGGCATCCGCGCGTCGTCTGGATGGCCCCGAAGGCGTATCCCTCGGTCAGCAGGTCGTGCCGCGCGGGCGGGGCCTTCTCGATATCCGCGTACCGGCCTTCGTAGCACCGCTTGAGATGTCCGCCCTTCGCGTCCTCGAGGACGCTCGGCCAGATGTCGTCGGCCTCGCCGGTGACGACCGAGTCCACGCGCTCCAGCGCCTCGTTGAGGCACATCGTCGCGTGAATGCCGCCCATGACGACGGGCACGCCCACGCTCCGGAAGTACGCCGCCACCTCATACGCGCGGTTCGCCTGCGAGGTGAACGCGGTGATCCCCACGAGGTCCGGGCGCGGCAGGTGCTCATAATCCGGAAGGCCCAGGTTCTCGTCGAGGATCGAGACCTCCCACTCCGGCGGGGTGGTCCCGGCGAGCACCAGCAGGCTCAGCGGCTTCCACACGCGATAGCGGCTCCACCGGCTCTCTTTGACGTGCACCATGCTAACGAGCGGGTTGGACGGGTTGACGAGGTAGAGTTTCATGACGTGGAGACGTTCCCGGAGGGGAACGTCCGCTCGATCCTTTCGTGGATGCGGGAAGCCGTTTCGTGAAGGCGCGTGGGAAGACCGCGCAACAACACGTCACACTACCACCATATCTCGGGTTATCAACAAGATTCCAAAATCCGGGACAGTCAGCCGTCTCCCCCCCGCGCCTCTTGATATCCGCCGCGCGCGAGGGTAGAATGCCCGCCTCTTCGCGCCGCGCGAATGGGCCGACCTGCGCCGCCATGCGCCGCCTTCAGACGAGGAACCCCGTGGACCTTGCGTCCTTCTACAACGCGCCCGAAGAGGTCCCCGCAAAGCTCGCCGCGGTGCGCGAGGCCGTCGGGCGGCAGTGCGCAAACCTGATGCCGCCGAACTTCGAGCGCATCGGCGACGACGACGTCGCGCGGCTTTTCGCGCTTTACGACGCCGAGTTCTTCCGAGGCCTGCTCGCCCCCGCGGCGGCGAGGTCGAGCGGACGGCCGATCTCGTTCCGCGTCTCTGCGGCCATGACGCGCGCGGGCGGCAAGACCATCCTCTATCGCCGGCGGACGCCCGATGGGGCCGTGACGTCGTATTTCGAGATCGCCGTCGGCGCGCGGATGCTCTTCATGACCTTCAAGCCGCCTTTCCGGCCCGTGACGGTCTGCGGCCACGCCTGCGCCGACCGCCTCGACGCGCTCCAGCGCATCATGGAGCACGAGATCGTCCACCTCGCCGAGTGGGTCACCTTCGGCAAATCGCGCTGCGCGTCGCGCCGGTTCAAGGACCTTGCCGCGAAGATCTTCGGTCACCGCGGCGCCACCCACGATCTGGTGACCCCGCGCGAGCACGCCGCGCTCCGACACGGCATCCGCGTCGGCGACACCGTGCGCTTCGCGTTCGACGGCGGCCGACTCACCGGCCGCGTCAACCGCATCTCCCATCGCGCCACCGTCCTCGTGGAAGACCCCAAGGGCCTCCCCTACACCGACGGCCGCAAGTACCGCAAGTTCTACGTCCCCCTCGACCGCCTCACCTCCGCCCCCGCCTCCGCGTGAGTCGCGGACTCCCCGCCTCACCTCGCCTTACCCCCGTTTTCAGCCGAAATACCAAACTTACCA
>JBBIVY010000186.1:0-4388 GCA_037439485.1 Planctomycetota bacterium
ATAGACCGTTTGACGCCCCACAAGGGGGCTCATCCCCACGCCCGCGAGGGGCTAAGCTACATGAAACAGCGGTTTTGAAACAGCTTCTAAGTAAGGATATGCGCGTTTCCGTTCTGGCGTCGGGTAATGGAAGACGTGCCTGCTTACCTCGGCCTTCTTGATAGCGTGGCTCCCTCGGCAGGTGCCGCCCGCAAGCGGGCCTGCAAGTTGTTTGCTTTTCACTGCGAGCCACAGACGCGATTGTCAAAAACGGCGAGCCATTGTGTTTGGGGACCGAGATGGGTATAATGGGGACTCTTCAGGCGCTGCGGAATTCCGTCCGCAAGCGTGCGCCGACCATAAGGATGCGCGCCCAAGATGTCCTCAGAACGATCCCAACTGCTGCAGGTTGAGCTTCCCGCGGAACTCGCGGCCCTGGCCCGGAAAGAAGGCATCGAGGCCGAGCGGGCGTGGATGACGGTGGCCACCGACCTCGACCTCGCCGGGCGCTATGTCCCGACCTACCTCCTCGTCGAGCCCGAGCGCCTCCTGACGCTGGCCATCCCCGAGGGCGACCGCACGGCGGTCAGCATCGCGCTTCGTCGGGAGGACGTGGCGGAGGTTCGCACGCGCCAGGGAGTGGGCGGGGGATTCCTCGAGGCCCGGGTCGGCGGCGTCTATGTTGAACTGCTCGCCTACTCCAATTCCAGGGCCGACGTCTTCCACAAGGTTGCCGCCAAGCTCAAGCCGTGGCTGGCGGGCAAGACGCCGACCGTGACGAGGGAGGACGATGCCGACCCGCACAAGTGCCCCAAGTGCGGGTTGACCCTCGAGTTCAAGGGCGACATCTGCCGCCGGTGCATCAACCGGGGCGCCGTCTTCATGCGCGTGATGAAGCTGATGCGCCCCTACGCGGGCAAGGCCGCTCTGATGATGCTCCTGCTGCTCATTGTTGTCGGGCTCAACCTGGTGCCGCAGTACCTGGTCCGGTCGCTCGTCGACAAGGTGCTCTCGCCGGCGCAGGCCCACAATCCCGTGATGCCGTTTGACGACGCGGTGCGATGGCTGGCGTGGCTCGTCGCAGGGCTCTTCGGCGTCTACTTCACGGTGGCGTTCCTCCAGATCATCAACGGCCGCCTGACGAGTTTCGTCGGCACGCAGATCACCTACGACATGCGCTCGCGCGTCTTCAAGCACCTGACGCAGCTTTCCGTCGGCTACTACGACCGCTACAACGTCGGCCAGCTCATGAGCCGCGTCGTCGGCGACACCGAGCAGATGAAGGGCTTCATCAACCAGATCACCGGCGGCTTCGTGGCCCAGTTCATCACGGTGGTCGCGGTGGGGGCGGTGCTCTTCTGGCTCAACTGGAAGCTCGCGCTTATCACGCTGCTACCGGCGCCGCTCGTCATCCTCTGCGCCGTGTTCTTCTGGAAGCGCATCTACCCGCGCTATTACCGCATCTGGGACGCGAATTCCAAGCTCAATAGCGCCCTCAACACCATCCTCTCCGGCATCCGCGTGGTGAAGGCCTTCGGCCAGGAGGACCGCGAGCACGGGCGCTTCGGCCGGTCGTCCGGATACGTCCGCGACTCCTTCCGCTCGGTCGAGTACACGGTCTCCACGTTCAACCCCGCCATCGGGTTTCTCTTCCAGCTCGGCGGCATCCTCGTCTGGTTCGTCGGCGGCCGATGGGTGCTGCTCAACGAGATGACGCTCGGGCAACTCATGGCCTTCCTGGGCCTGTTGTGGATGTTCTACCAGCCGCTCGGCCAGCTCACGCAGTTCACGAACTGGATGACGCAGTTCCTCACCTCCACGCAGCGCACGTTCGAGATCCTCGACACGGCGCCGCAGATCGTCGAGGCCGCCGATGCGAAGCCGCTGCCGGATCGCGGCGGGCTCATCCGCTTCGAGAACGCCTCCTTCGGCTACTCGCGCCACGAGCCGATCATCAAGAACGTCACCCTCGAAATCCGCCCCGGCGAGCATGTCGGCGTCGTGGGGAAATCCGGCTCCGGCAAGACCACGCTCGTCAACCTCCTGGCGCGCTTCTACGACGTCGACGAGGGCTCGGTCACCATCGACGGCGTCGACGTCCGCGACCTCAAGCTGGACGACCTGCGCCGCGCGGTGGGCGTCGTCCTGCAGGAGCCGTTCCTCTTCCGCGGCACGATTTACGCGAACGTCGTCTACGGCCGCCGCGATGCCGGGCCCGAGCAGGTGCTCGCCGCGGCGAAATCCGCGAACGCGCACAACTTCATCCTCCGCCACCCGCTCGGTTACGACACCTACATCGGCGAGCGCGGGGCGGGGCTTTCCGGCGGCGAACGCCAGCGCATCTCCATCGCGCGGGCGCTGCTCTATGACCCCAAGATCCTCATCCTCGACGAGGCCACGTCGAACGTCGACACCGAAAGCGAGCTTCTCATCCAGGAGGCCCTGGAGCGCGTGACGAAGGGACGCACCACCATCGCCATCGCCCACCGCCTCAGCACGCTCAGGAACTGCGACCGCATCTTCGTCGTCGACGACGGCAAGATCGTCGAGCAGGGCACGCACGACGAGCTTCTGAAACTCGGCGGCATCTACTACAAGCTCGTGAAGATCCAGACCGAACTCACCCGCGAGCCGAGCGTGGATGCGCTCGCGGCACAGGGTAAGAAGTAGAAGAAGCGAAGTCATCCGCAGATTACGCAGATTACAGGGTGACGGCTCACAACAGACAACGGCAGAAGAAACAGGGATGACGCAGATTTCAGATGCGGTCGGAGTCTTTGGGTTAGCGTTCAACTTTCAACCTTTAACGCGCCGTCGCGAGCGTAACATGACCGAGCCGAAGAAAGAAGACATTCAGGCGTTGTCCGCGCCGCCCCGGACGGAGATACGCTATCTCACGCCCGAGATGTGCCGCATTCACCTGGGCTCGCTGGGCGCGCTTCACTGCACGGTGAAGAACGAAGGCGTCTATGGCGGCGTCTACGCGGTTTACGTTTTTCCCGTGGCTCACTCCGACAAGTACATTTCGCTCCTGCAGCGCAGGCCTGAGCGCGAGGACTTCGAGGTCGGCATCATCCGCGAGCTGTCGCTTTTCAGCGACGAGGAGCAGCATCTCATCCGCCGGGCGCTCGCGAGGCGGTACTTCATCCACGCCATCACGCACATCCGCGAGATCGGTTGGAAATACGGCTTCGTCTTCATGGACGTCGACACCGACAAGGGCCGCGTCGATTTCCTCATGCGCTACCAGATCGACCGCGCCGTCGATTACGGCGAACACGGCAAGGTCCTCATCGACGCCAACGAGAACCGCTACCTCATCCCCGACGTCTCCAAGCTCCCCGACCGTGAGCGCACGGACTTCACGCGCATCGTCTACTGGTAGAGCGGCAGTCCCCCCATCAAGATTACACGACACCAAGCCATTACCTTCTCTGTAGAAACGGAAGGAGAATGAGCCGCCGATGAACGCGGATGGACGCAGATAGCGGCCAAGAAGGGAAAGAGCCGCCGGTTTGGAGAGGAAAAGCGGAAAGAAGAAGTAAGGAGTGGAAGCGATGGTGTTGGGGGGATAAAATGATTGTGGTTTGACCATCCCCGGCCGCGGAGGCGCGCTGTGCGGATTCGGAAATTCATCCCGCCGATATCGATCCTCCTCTTTCTGGCGCTGACCGCGGCGGGGGCGTACTACGTCCGGCTGAGGATCCTCGAACGGCACATGCTCGCGGCGATGGAGATGGGCGACGGTGCAACCATTGGGGATGCTGGCCGGGCCTTTCCATCGCCCGCTTTGGTGCGGGATGGACACGGGCGAACGCCTTTGCACTGCGCGGCCGAATTGGGGGACCGGGCGCTGGTCGATTTGCTCCTCAACAAAGGTGCCGACGTCAACGCCGAGATTTCGGGAGGCGTAGTATCCTCGGACTATGATTTCTGTGCGCCCCAGACACCCCTGTATGGGGCGATTCGTTGTGGCAATATGGAGGTCGTCCGGCTTCTCATTGCGAAAGGCGCGGATATCAATGTGAAAGACTTTTGCAGGCGAACGCCTCTGCATTGGGCCGCCTACTATGGAAAGGTGGAGGCGGCCGAACTTCTCATTGTCCAACATGTCGATATCAACGCCAAGGACTGGGTCGGTTTCACGGTTCTGAAGGTGGCCAAAGACAGGAAGCAAGCTGCCATCGCGGAGTTGCTGCGCAAGGCGGGGGCGAAAGAATAGCCGCTGCAATTCACCGGGACGAAACTCGAAATCCGAATCCGAGGCTCGAAGCGAGAACCTGTCCGCTTAAGCTCCCTCCTCCTCTTCCCCTGCTCGCCTGATCCCCTGATCTCCTGCTCGGCTGTGGCTGCTTGGTAAACAGAAGAAGCAACAACGCGGAGAAGAGACGCCGCGAACAGGAGAGCAG
>JBBIVY010000187.1:0-3174 GCA_037439485.1 Planctomycetota bacterium
CCGTACTTGCGCATCTTGCTGATCAATGTCGTGCGCGCGAGGCCGAGCTTCTTGGCGGCGTGGGAGCGGTTGCCGCCGCATTCGGCGAGGGCGGAGGCGAGGCGCTCGCGCTCAAGCGTGCCGAGTTCGTCGACGAGGCCGTCGTTCTTCGAGGGAGCCGGCCCCGCCACCGGGGACTGCCCCCCGCCGTCCCCCTCGCGCAGCTCGACGGGGAAGTCGCTCGCGGTCAGCGTCGGGCCGTCGGAGAGCACGACCGCTCGCTCAATGAGGTTCTCCAACTCACGGATGTTCCCCGGCCAGCGATAGCGCTTGAAGAGCTCGATGACGTCCGGCTCGATGCCGTTCACGGGCTTGCCCGCCGCGCGGGCGTATCGGCGGAGGAAGTGGATCGACAGCGCCGAGAGGTCCTCCTTGCGGTCCCTCAAGGGCGGCATCTCGATCGTGATGACATTGAGCCGCCAGAAGAGGTCCTCGCGGAAGAGGCCCTGCTTCATGAGCTGCTCCAGGTTGCGGTTGGTCGCTGCGAGCACGCGCACGTCCACCTTCCGAGTGTGGTTCGACCCGACGCGCTCGAACTCCTTTTCCTGGAGCACCCGCAGCAGCTTCACCTGCGTGCGCGGCGAGATGTCGCCGATCTCGTCAAGGAAGATCGTGCCGCCGTCGGCGATCTCGAAGCGCCCCGGACGATCCGCCACCGCGCCCGTGAAGGAGCCCTTCTCGTGGCCGAAGAGTTCGCTTTCGAGGAGGCTTTCGGTGAATACGGCGCAGTTCATGCGGACAAACGGCTTGTCGCGGCGCGGGGAGTTATAGTGAATCGCGCGGGCGATGAGTTCCTTGCCCGTGCCGCTTTCGCCGCGCACGAGCACCGCGGACGGGCTCGGGGCGACCTTCTTCACCGTGTCGAGGACGTCCTGGATGGCCCGCGAGTTGCCGACGATGTCCTGGAAATTGTACTTCTCCTCGATCTCCTGCTTGAGGTAGACGTTCTCGCCGAGGACCTGCGTCTGGAGGCCGAGTATCTCGCGGCGCTGCTCGTCGATCTTGTGGAGGTTCGCGCGGAGTTCGGCGTTCAGCCGCTCCATCCGGCGATAGGTGCCGGCGTTGTGGATGGCGATCGCCGCGTGGTTGGCGAGCGTCATCAGGAGGCGCAGGTCCACCGACGAATAGAGCTGCCGAGATCGCTTGCGCCCGAGGATGAAGACGCCGAGCACGCGGTCTTCCCGGATCACCGGCACCGCGACCTCGGCGTGCATCCGGTCCATAAGCGCGATGAGCCCGGCGTGCGCGTCGGTGTCGAGCGAGAGCCCCCGCAGCTCGTGCGTGGTGATGGGCGCGCGAGCGCGGCCGAGTTCCGCGGTGAGCGGGTCGCCGGACTCGAGCGTCAGCACCGCCTCCGGGTCCACGTATCCTCGCGAGACGGCGGGCCGGCTCTTCTTCTCATCCGCGTCCACGAGCACGATCGCCCCGCGCTTGACGTGGAGAGAGTTCATCACCGTGTCCATCAGCCGCTGGAGAACGCGGTCGAGGTCGAGCGTGCCGACGATCGCCTGCGAGGTCTCATAGACCGCCTGCTGAAGCTCGTATCGCTCGCGGTAGAACCGTTTGTCGACTTCCTTCTGCACCCAGTCGTTCACGGGTCGGAAGAGCGCGGCGATGATGAGCACCGACACGAGGAACGGTACCCGCCCCACCTCGCCCGTCACCTGCGTCAGGATCAGCGACGCCACGCCGACCGCAGCCAGGTAGAGCGCCATCATCATCATCGTCATCACCACGTATCCGAGCGACCGGCCGAGGATCGCGTCGACGTACATCAGGCGGTACTTGAGAAGCGACAGGCCCGTCGCCACGAGCACCCCGGCCGTCGCGAGCATCGCCCAGAACTGAAGTCCCCCGAAGATGTGGGGCGCCGGGCCTTCGGCGACGAGCAGCCAGCCCATGATCAGGATGGGGAGGACCGCGGTGGAGAGGCCCCACCAGACCCACTTGATCTGGTTACGAACCTCGGTGTGGATCGTCGTGCGCTGGCTGTACCAGAGGCTGACGAGCGACGCGGCGTAATAGACGAGCGTCACCGCGATCTGCGCGACCGACGCCGCGAGCATGACGTTCACTGCGTGGGACGCCTCGGCCGGATCGTAGCGGGGCCCCGTCAGCCGCCAGGTCCACCACATCATTACGCCGAGGTAGATCGCCGAGGGGACGTAGAGCGCCGAGGTCGCCCAGCGGAAGCGCCGCACCACCGGGCTCGTCTCGGGATAGATGAGGAAGAAGTGCAGCGTCACCGGCCCCAGGGCCGCGCCGAAGATGAGCGCCCCCGCCACCAGCAGCACCTTGCTGATGATAATGTTCCACGCGAACGCATCCATGAAGACGCCGCAGTAGACCACGCACATGAGAAAGAAGAGCGCCGTCGGCCGGTCCTCGATGCGCCGGAGGTAGAAGGCGAACGCCGTGCCGATCGCCGCCGCGCAGACGAGGAACCAGACGAGCAGCCTCACCGGGAAGGGCGTCTCCCGGATGGTTATCGGCACGGTCATCGTCTGCGGCGGCTGCCCGGCGCGCTCGATGACCACCGGTATCTGCTGCCCGATGCGGCCTTCGAGGCGCTTGGTGACGCGGACGACGTCGAGGGAACTGCGGATGGGCGTGTTGTCGATGCTCAGGACCGTGTCGCCCGGCTCGATGCCGGTATTCCCGCGCTCCACCACCGCGACCCTGCGCTCGCTGAAGACGTGGAACCCCTTCGTCGGCAGCCGGACGACATAGAGCACGACCGCCAGGCAGTGGAGCATGGCCACAAGCCCCACCACCAGGAAGATGACCCGCTTCAGGTTCTTCCAGGCTTCCGATGACGGCATTTTGGACTGCCCCCGAGATGGCGTCCATCCTAGCCGCCGACCGTTCGAGTGTCAAGAGCGATTGCAGAGCCCTAACCTGTTGCGTCCACTGGCGTTACATCCACGGAGATGGCCCATTGACGTGTTTTCGACACCGGTTCGACAGTCTTTCGGAAGGAGGAACCCGCACCTGACGATCCTTGATGAGGACCGCCATCGCAGATTTCAACAGGTTCCAGCACTGGAACCTCTGTCGGCCAAGAAAGGGGTCAAAAACGGCCGGGAAACTACAGGTTCCATGGTTCCACTGATTTCACCTCCACTGGTGCCATAG
>JBBIVY010000188.1:0-3005 GCA_037439485.1 Planctomycetota bacterium
AGCGACAGCGATACGCGCTCGATGGCGGTGGCCTTGTGGGTCGAGGGGTCGGCGGTGATGAGGGCGCCATTGAGGCGGATGTCGCCGGTGGCGACGTCGAAGTGGGTGGGCATGGCGGTGGTGAGGGCTTCGAGGACGCGGAACTTGTCGCGGCCGAGGACGGAGTCGTGCGGGCCGGCCATGCCGAGGTCGCTGATGTAGGCCGTGCCCCCGGGAAGCACGCGCTCGTCGGCGGTCTGAACGTGCGTGTGCGTGCCGAAGACCGCGGCCACCTTGCCGTCGAGATGCCAGCCCATGGCGATCTTCTCGCTGGTGGCCTCGGCGTGCATGTCGACGACGATGAGGTCGGTCTCGCCGGCCAACTTCGCGAGCGCCGCGTCGACGGCGGCGAACGGGTCGTCGACGGGCTTGGTGAAGATGCGCCCGAGCAGATTGATCACGCCGACGCGCTCGCCCGTGCGGGCCTTGAGGACGGTGAACCCCTTCCCCGCCGCGGACGGCGGATAGTTCGCCGGGCGCACGAGGCGCGGATCGGTGTTAAGCATCGGGTAGATTTCGCGGTGCTTGTAAACGTGGTCGCCCGAGGTGATGCAGTCCACCCCGGCGGCGAAAAGCTCCTTCGCCGTGTCGGGCGTAAGGCCGGAGCCCCCGGCCATGTTCTCGCCGTTGACGACGACGAACGAGATGTCGCGCTCGGCGATCAGCTTCGGCACGAGCGCGACGATCGCGTCGCGGCCCGGCTTGCCGACGGTGTCGCCGACGACGAGGATATTCACGGCCGCCTCCCGGTCAGTGCGCGATCTCCTGGAACCGCGTCTCGCGGATCAGCGTCACCTTGACCTCGCCGGGATACGTCAGCTCGTTCTCGATCTCCTTGGCGATGTCGCGGCAGACCTTGGCGGCGTCCTTGTCGGAGATCTTGTCGGAGTTGACGATGACGCGCACCTCCCGGCCGGCCTGGATGGCGAAGGCCTTGTCGACGCCCGGGAAGCTCGACGCGATGCCTTCGAGCCGTTCGAGGCGCTTGATGTATTTCTCCAGCGTCTCGCGCCGCGCGCCGGGACGAGCCGCGCTGATGGCGTCGGCCGCCATCACCAGCACCGTGTAAATCGACTCCGGCGGCACGTCGCCGTGGTGTCCGGCGATGGCGTTGATGATCAGCGGCTTCTCCTCGTAACGCTTCGCGAGGTCCGCGCCGATGGCCGGGTGGCCGCCTTCCATCTCGTGGTCCACCGCCTTGCCGATGTCGTGCAGGAGGCCGCAACGCTTCGCCAGGATCGGGTCGACGCCCAGTTCGCCCGCGATCATCGACGCAAGGAACGCCACTTCCTTCGAGTGGTCGAGCACGTTCTGTCCGTAGCTCGTGCGATACTTGAGGCGCCCCAGCAGCTCCACGATCTTCGGGTGAACGCCGCGGAGGTCGGTCTCCAGAATCGTCTGCTTGCCCGTCTCGCGAATGACGTTTTCCACTTCCTTCGTGGTCTCGTTGACGACCTCCTCGATGCGGCTGGGGTGGATGCGGCCGTCGACGATGAGCTTCTCCATGGCGAGGCGCGCGACCTCGCGGCGGACCGAGTCGAACCCGCTGACGACGATGACGCCGGGCGTGTCGTCGACGATGACGTCGATGCCGGTGGCGCGCTCGAAGGCGCGGATGTTGCGGCCTTCGCGGCCGATGATGCGGCCCTTCATCTCGTCGTTGGGGATGTCGATGGCGCTCACCACGTGCTCGCTGGTGTGGTCGGCGGCGAGGCGCTGGATGCAGGTCGCGAGGATGTCGCGGGACTTGGCGTCCGCGATCTCCTTGGTCTCGTCGGTGACGCGCTGGATGAGCGCGGCCTGCTCGTGCACCAGCTCCGTCTCCAGGCGCGCCAAGAGCAGCTTCTGCGCCTCCTCGCGGCTCATGCCCGCCACCTTGTTGAGCGTCTCGCGCTCGTTGACGATGAGCTGCTTGAGCTCGGTCTCCTTCTGGTTGATCTCGCCGTCGCGGCGGACGAGACGAGTTTCCTGGTCCTCGAGGAACTTCTCCTTCTTGTTGATCAGCTCGGACTTGCGGTCGATGTTGTCCTCGCGCTTCTCCAGGCGGCGCTCCAGGTTCTTCATCTCTTCGCGGACCTCGCGGGTCTCGCTTTCAAACTTCTCGCGCTGCTTGAAGACCTCGTCCTTCGCCGCCACCTCCGCCTGCCTCTTCAGGCCGTCGGCCTGCTCTCTGGCCTCCGCCAGCATCCGGTCGGCCTCCTGCTGCGACTGCATCGCCTTGGATGCGCCCATCCGCCGGGTGAGGAGATAGCCGACCGCGAACGCCGCGGCCGCAGCGAGGACAACGATGATGACTACCACGGGAATCGACAGTCCTTCAGCCAACAGGCAGTCAATGCCGAACATAGTCAGCCCTTTCTGGGATCAACTCCATCCGACCTGCTCCGTCATGGGACGGCAGACAGGCGCGCACGATGGAGTCGCTATGGGCGGGAACTGAAGGCAGAAAGACTGCGGCGGAGTTGCACCGGGGACGCCGGAGCGGCGAAGGAAACCCATCGAGGAGCGTCAGGTTGCCGTCAAGACAGAGCCTCAGCCAGGCGGATTTGCCTCCGCAGGAGCAAAGCGTAAGTCACTGGCCACACAAGAGTTACGAACCGTTTGACGGGCTGACACGAAAAGTGGCACTCTCGATAGAAGAACGTTTCCCCTGACACACTCTCGGTGGCGCTACGAGGCAGGAAAGTATAAATTCTATTAACTCGTTCCGCAGCAATAGCTTGCGGAACGCCTCGTGAACGCCACGGCGCCCCCTCGCGGCGCCGACACAGATGTCTGCCTTTTTCCCGCCTGAGCGGAAGCCAATGAACAGACGGTAGTTGCGACATCATTATATATCGTGCATTCGCAGGGAGTGTCAAGGCAAAATCATGGTTTTTCTTGAAGTTTCAACGAAAGGCAGGATATTTCTTATGGGGAGAGTGAACTTGGAGCAGGCGACAGGCGTTCGTAAGAACGCGGCATGT
>JBBIVY010000189.1:0-2960 GCA_037439485.1 Planctomycetota bacterium
CATGCGCTTCCGGTCCTCCGCGGGCATCTCGAAGTGAACGACAGGGTCCATGACGGCTCCTTTCGAGTAATGGCGCGCGCCAGTCCGAACTCCCGTCAGGATAGCGTCGGCGCCGGGCGATAGCAACGGTGTGTTTTCCGAATCGGGGGCAGGGGGGGTACAGACCGACGCCCCGACAGCGGTGTGCCGGGGCGTCGTTGGCGTTTGATGCACCTCAAGCCTCAAGCCTGAACGGTCTGCTTTCGTGCGCCGCGGCCGAAGAGAAGCACGGCGGCGACGACCGAGAGTCCGGCGAGGACGCAGGCGATCTGGCGGAGGAGGGTGTCCTCGGCCAGGACGTTGAGCATCCCGTAGAGCCGCCAGAGGCCGACGGGGTGAGCCGTGTTGATATGCTGCTCGGCGCACACGCGCGTGCTGGCGTAGGAGGCGGAGACGAGCTGGAGCTGCTCCTCGCCCTTGCGGCTCATGTTGAGATCCCGGCGCGCGACCTTCTCGACGTAGAACGGGTCGTAGAGCAGGGCGTCGCGCTCGGCGGAAAGCCGCGCCACGTCCGTCTTGAGCGCCCGGTCGCGCGCATCCATCTGCGCCTGCATGGTCTCCATGGTCTGAAGCTGCCTGACGAGCGGCAGCCCGAGGACCAGCAGCAGCAATCCCAGCCCGGCCACTACGAGCAGCCAGAAGAGGACGCCTGAGACCACGTCGCGCATGATGTTCAGGACTTTTTCCACAGGTCGCTCCCGAAACGGGCCGCCGATCCAAGCTCCTCCTCGATGCGCAGGAGCTGGTTATACTTGCAGATGCGGTCGGTGCGGCAGACCGAACCCGTCTTGATCTGCCCGGCGCACGTCGCGACGACGAGGTCGGAGATTGTGGTGTCCTCGGTCTCGCCGGAGCGATGGCTCACCACCGCGGTCCAGCCGTTGCGCTGCGCCATTTCGATCGCCTCCAGCGTCTCGGTCAGCGAGCCGATCTGGTTGAGCTTGATGAGGACCGAGTTCGACGCGTTCGTCTCGATGCCCTTGACGATGCGCTTGGTGTTCGTGACGTAGAGGTCGTCGCCTACAAGCTGCACCTTGGCGCCGATGCGCTTCGTGAGGAGCTGCCAACCCGCCCAGTCGTCCTCGCTGAGGCCGTCCTCGATGGAGCGGATGGGGTACTTCTTGACGAGCCCTTCGTAGTAATCCACCATCTCCGCGCTCGTCTTCGTCTTCTTTTCGCTCTTGAGGTTGTAGACCTTCTTGTCCGCGTCGAAGAACTCCGTCGAGGCCGGGTCGAGCGCGAGGAAGACTTCCTTGCCCGGCTTGTATCCGGCCTTCTCGATGGCCTGGATGATCACCTCGCACGCCTCTTCGTTCGCCTTGAGCGCCGGGGCGAAACCGCCCTCGTCGCCGACGTTCGTGTTCAGGCCCTTCTTCTTCAGCACGCCCTTCAGCGACTGGAAGACTTCCGAGCCCATCCGCAGCGCCTCGTGGAAGTTCGGCGCACCGAACGGCATGATCATGAATTCCTGCAGGTCGATGTTCCAGTCGGCGTGCTTGCCGCCGTTGAGGATGTTCATCATCGGCACCGGCAGCGTGTTCGCCTTGGCTCCGCCGATGTAGCGGTAAAGCGGCAGACCGCTCGCGGCGGCCGCGGCCTTCGCGACGGCGAGCGACACGCCGAGGATGGCGTTGGCGCCGAGCTCGGACTTGTTGTCGGTGCCGTCGAGCTTGATCATCAGGCGGTCGATGGCGACCTGGTCGAGGGCGTCGAGGCCCTTGAGCTTCGGCGCGATGACGGCGTTGACGTTCTTGACGGCCTTGAGGACGCCCTTGCCCTTGTAGCGATTCTCTTCGCCGTCGCGCAGCTCGATGGCCTCGTAGGCGCCGGTGCTTGCGCCCGACGGAACCGCGGCGCGGCCCATGACACCCGAGGCGAGAATCACGTCCACTTCGACGGTGGGCGTGCCGCGCGAATCGAGAATCTCCCTGGCCTTGATCTTTTCTATTGTGGTATTCATGTAGGCTTCCTACCCCCCATGGTAGGTCTCAGGCGGAACGCGGGCTTTCCGCAAACTGAGACCTTGTTTTTATCGGACAAGTCCCCCGCGCAGTTGACCGAAAAACCCGAAAAGAAGGCCGGATGATAGTGGCCTAAGTGGCGGATGTCAAAGGGTTTTTGACGAGACTTGACCTGAGTCGCCGGCCGCCGTCAACGGGGCGACTTCGAGGAAGTGAGACTCATAGTCGGGGACAATGCGCCTGGGGTTGAGAGCGGGGAAATCGTTGCGCTACCTGGTTGCGTCCATAGTGCGGAGGCTGACGGGGATCGCAACCGTCTCAGAGCCGGCGGAAGTTGTCTGTACGGTTATCCTCACCTGCCCGTCCAAGGTCAGGGCCTCCGGCCAGCGTGTGGCCCGAAGCGTGATTTGGACGCTGCCTTCGTTGGGGTTCTTCAGGACTTCTACCGCAAGCCATTCCTGAAAGGGGTTGTCTATCCCTGCGCACGAAAACGGTTCGCCCGCGGAAGACCGCAAAGATACCGTCCGTGCGGGCAGGTCGACGGGCTGTTGGAGGTCTCTTACGAAGATGACGCGCTCGGGACGCACGGACCACTTTGGCAGGACCCTTCCGGCCACCGGGATCTTCAGGGCGGGCACTATGGGCGGAGCAAACGTCATGGTGATATTGTCGGCAAGAATTGCGTTTCCTTCCGCCTTTGGGATGACCTCCAGTTGAAAGGTGGTTCGATAGTAACCAAACTGGTTGCGATAGTTGGGCTCGAAGACGTCCTTGCGGATTACTTCCGTCCGCCCTGTTTCGCTATGGACGTCACGTATCTTCACGGGGGTTCGTTCCTGCCTGAAGGCATGCACGGATAGAGTTATCGCGGCGGCCTTGCCGTCGGCGAACTCGCCGAAATCAATCTATAGTGCTCCCCAAAATTAGGACCAGGCGTTAAGATAGTCTCGCAGGCCCGAG
>JBBIVY010000190.1:0-2750 GCA_037439485.1 Planctomycetota bacterium
CCTCGGCGCATTTCGCTTGATTTCGGCGGGAGGAATGCTATGATACCGGGTCTGGAATTTTGGCCGACGAATCCCCTGATGGAGCCGGGCGATGAAAGAGAAGATCCATCCCAAGTACATGAAGTGCGTGGTGACCTGCGCCTGCGGAAGCACGTTCGAGACGCGGAGCACCGTGGATAAGATCAACGTGGAAATCTGCGGCGCCTGCCACCCGTTCTTCACGGGCAAGCAGAAGTTCGTGGACACCGCCGGCCGCGTCGAGAAGTTCCAGAAGCGGTACGCCTGGGACGCCGCGAAGGTCAAGGCCGCCGAGCAGCCTGCCGAGAAGCCCGCCCCGGCGTCGAAGGCCAAGGCGTAGCTACACACTTCACAGGGTCGCCCGTCATACGGCGGCCCTTGCTCTTTTAAATGACCAATGATCAATAACCAATGACCCATCAAACGCCAAGGATCAATAACCCAAATAAATACCCGACCGGCCGCTGGCTCTTCATTGGAGTTTCGGTCATTGGCGTTTCCTTGATCATTGGTGATTGGTTATTGGTCATTCGAATTCCCGGAGACCCGCGACGTGCCTGAAAGCCCTGCCAACCCGGCGTTCCCCCCCCTCGAACCCATCATCCGCACCAAACTCGACGAGATGTCGAATCGCTACGCCCAGCTCCGCGAGATGATGAGCACCAACGAGATCGCGACGAACCCCGCGAAGCTCCGCGACGTGTCGAAGGAATACGCGCGCCTGGCGAAGTCGGTCGAGACCTACGCGGCGCTCAAGCGCGTCTGGGAGGAGAAGGAGCACGCGACCGGGATGCTCGCCTCCGAGACCGACCCCGAGATGAAGGCGCTCGCTCAGGAGGAGCTCTCGGGCCTCGCCCCGAAGGAGGCCGCGCTCACGGAAGAAGCCCGCAGCCGGTTCGTGCTCGACGACGAGGAAGCGTCGAAGGACGTCATCATGGAGATCCGCGCGGGCACCGGCGGCGACGAGGCGGCGCTCTTCGCGGCGGACCTCTTCGGAATGTATCGGCGCTACGCGGAAGGGCGCGGGTGGAAGGTGGAGCTGATCAACGCGTCGCCCACGGACCTGGGCGGGTTCCGCGAGATCACCATCGGCATCTCAGGCACCGACGTCTACCGCAATCTGCGCTACGAGTCCGGCGGCCACCGCGTCCAGCGCGTCCCCGAGACCGAGACCCAGGGACGCATCCACACCTCCGCCTGCACCGTCGCCGTCATGCCCGAGGCGGAAGAGGTGGACCTGACGATCCGCGAGGCGGACCTGGAGATCGACCGCTACCACTCCTCCGGCCCCGGCGGCCAGAACGTCAACAAGACCGCGTCGGCCATCCGCATCCATCACAAGCCGACGGGCCTCATCGTGCAGTGCCAGGACGAGAAGTCGCAGATCAAGAACCTGGCCAAGGCGATGCGCGTCCTGCGCACCCGGCTCTACGAATCCCAGATGGAGAAGCAGCACGCCGAGCGCTCCGCCCAGCGCAAGACGCTCATCGGCTCCGGCGACCGCTCCGAGCGCATCCGCACCTATAACTTCCCCCAGAACCGCCTCACCGACCACCGCATTAATCTGACGCTCCACAAGCTCGACCGCCTCATCATGGGCGAGCTCGACGACGTGATCAACGCCCTCCTCGCCTACGACCGCCAACTCCGCCTCGAAGCCCTTGCGGCGGAGAAGCTGTAAGCGGCTGGGGGAATCGCCGCTGCGCTATTGCGGATCGGCAAGCACCTCTCCGGTTCCTTCGCACCGCGTGCAGGACACGCGGCCTTTGCCGGTGCAGTCGGGACACGGTTCCTGCACGGTGATCTTGCCACGGTTGTGGCACTTCTCGCAGACGTTGAAGCCCTTTTCGCATCGAGCCGCGGGACATTTCACCCGTCCCGTCCCGCCACACAACCGGCAATTGGTGTAGACAAACGGACCTATGCGTTGAGGGCAGGGGTTGCCGTAGGCGTCCAGGTTCAAGCCCGTCCCGCGGCACGGCGTGCATACGACGTTGCCGACGCCGTTGCAGTTGCCGCACACGGCCTTCTGGCCGTGACAGGTGGGGCACTCATGCACCACGAGCACCTTTCCCTCAAGCTTGCATTTCGTGCAGGGGACCAGCTTCCCGCCCGTGCAGACGGGGCACCGAACCATCTTCCTCGGGGCCGGGGCCGACAACGTCACCGGGGCGGCAGGCAAGGCAGCCGGGGCTTCCTCCTTCGCCTTGCGTTCCGCCAGGGCCACGGTCTCCTGTAACCTTCGGTTGGTGTACTCGAGCTGCTTCGCTCGGCTCTCCGCCCCCTCGCGTCGCGTCTTCTCGCCCGCCAGAGTATCCTCAAGCTGCTTCTTCTCCGCCGCCTCCTTCGTCCGAACCCTGCCGGCGTCCGCCAACTCCGACTCGAGGTCGGATATCTGCTTCTGGGTCGCCAGCTTCTCCTCCTCGTGCGCCAACTTCATCTCGCGCTGGGTGCGGCGCGCAGACTCGCCCGAGAGAAACACCCCGATAGTAATGCCCACGCCAAGGACGATCAGCATCAATATTAAGTTGGCCTTCCCCATGAACAATCCCCTCCTGGTGAGCAACCGAGACGCCTGAGCCTCCGACGATGGAAGCCAAACCATTCACGCGCTCAAGTTAACGACGACAACTATTATACCCATATCGGCACTTCCTGTCAATATACTTCGGCACATATTCTATAACTATCGACAATGTCATTGCGGCTCGACTCTTCTCGTCTCTGGCTAA
>JBBIVY010000191.1:0-2743 GCA_037439485.1 Planctomycetota bacterium
CGGATCACCGAGTTGTGCTCGATCGTGGTCGAGACCGCGTGGTCGCCCTCGGCGAGCACCCCCTGGATCAGCAGGTTGAGCGCATCGGTCGCGTTGGCGGCGAACACCAGCCGGTCGGGGTCGGTGCCGCCGAAGAAGCCCGTCAGCTCCCGGCGGGTCTGCGCGACGAGGTTGCCGGCCGCGAGGCACAGGTCGTACCCCGACCGCCCGGGGTTGACGCCGAAGGTCGCGTATGCGGCGAGCGCTTGGTCCAGGATCTCCTTCGGCTTTGGAAAGGTCGTCGCGGCGTTGTCGAGGTAGACGACAGTGGTGGCGTTGAACGGCAGGTCCATGGCGAGACCCCTTCGCGAGGCGTGCGTGGCACCGGGTGGTCCGGCGCCGACGGATCGTAGCACGCGGCGCGTCCCCTCGACGCCGGGTCTTGACAGACTGCCAACCATATGTAGACTTGGACTTACTATCTGCGCTCATAGGAGGATTGCCACGAGACGGACATCTGCACTCATCACCCTCGCCGCGGCGTGCCTCGCCGTCGCTGCCTGCCAACGGGCCGAGACCGGCGCGGCGCCCTCGCCGGTTGAGCGCGGGAAATACCTCGTCACGGTCGCGGGGTGCAACGACTGTCACACACCGTGGAAGCTGGGAGAAACCGGGCCGGAGCCCGACATGACCCGGATGCTCTCGGGGCATCCGGAGGGTTTGAAACTGCCCCCTCCGCCGGCGCTGCCGCAGGGCCCATGGGGCACCGTCGCGGCGCTGAGCATGACCGCGTGGGCGGGGCCGTGGGGGACCAGCTACACGAGCAACCTCACGCCGGACCCCGAAACCGGCCTCGGGGCGCTTTCGGAGGAGAACTTCATCATGGCGATGCGGACGGGTCGCCACTTCGGCGGCGGACGGGCGATCCTCCCGCCGATGCCGTGGAACTGGATCGGCAAGATGACCGACGGGGACCTCAAGGCGATCTACGCCTACCTCCAGACGATCCCCCCGATCAAGAACCACGTTCCGGCCCCGGTGCCTCCGGCGGCCGCCGGCGCCACCAGGTAGCCCGCGCCCACCGCCCTGGCCGGTCTATAATCCGCCGGTGCCGTCCGGCACCAGGGGGTTGCGATGCGCTGGTTTCTGCCCAAGAAAGTCGATTTTCTCCGCCTCTTCGACAGCGCATCCGCCAACATCGTCCGCGGCACGCAGCTCTTCCGCGACATCCTCGACGACCCGACGGACCTGAAGGCAAAGGTCGAGAAGCTGAAGGAAGTGGAGCACGAGGGCGATCGCATCACCCACGAGGCGCTGGCAAAGCTCAACGCGACGTTCATTACGCCGTTCGACCGCGAGGACATTCACTCGCTGGCCAGTCGCCTGGACGACATCCTCGATTCGACCGATGCCGCGGCGCAGCGCCTTCTGCTGTACAAGATCGAAACCATCCCGCCCTACCTCAAGTCGCTCGCCCGCCTGCTCGTGGCCTCAGCGGAACAGGTGCACAAGGCGGTCGTCGTGCTCCATGACGGCAAGCGTTTCCCTGAGGCGATAACGGCGTGCGTCGAGATCAACCGCCTCGAGAACGAGGCCGACGTCCTCCACCGCGAGGCGCTCGGCGACCTCTTCGACCACGCCACCGACGCGATCCAGGTGATCAAGCTCAAGGACCTCTACGCGTTCCTGGAGGAAGCGACGGACCGCTGCGAGGACGCGGCGAACGCGATCGAGACGATCATCCTCAAGAGTTCGTAGGGCGTCTCGCCCGGCGGGCCGGCCGTCCCGGCTTGCGCGGCCCCTCCTACACCTTCAGGAACAGGCCCATGGCGTGGAACACGAGCGCGGCGATGAGGGCCGAGAACGGGATGGTGAGCACCCACGCCCAAACGATCCGGGTGGCGACGCCCCAGCGCACCGCCGACAGCCGCTGCGTCGCCCCGACCCCCATGATGGCGCCGGTAATCGTGTGCGTCGTCGAGACCGGGATCCCGAGGTAGGAGTTGGCGAACAGCGTGAGCGCCGCCGAGGTCTCGGCGCAGAAGCCGCCGACCGGCTTGAGCTTGGTGATCTTCGAGCCCATCGTCTTGACGATCCGCCACCCCCCCGAGAGGGTGCCCAGCGCCATCGCCGCGTGGCACGCGATGACCATCCAGAACGCGACGTGGATATCGGTCGGGTGGCGGCCGATCGACTTCTCGTAGGTAAACGCCAGGATCGCGATGATCCCCATTGTCTTCTGCGCGTCGTTGCCGCCGTGGCCGAGGCTGTACAGGCCGGCCGAGACCAGCTGCAGCTTGCGAAAGAGCCTGTCCACCCGGCCGGGAAGCGAGTCGCGGAACAGCCAGGCCACGCCGACCATCAGGGCAAATGCGATGATGAGCCCGATCACGGGCGAGAGAAACATCGAGGCGATCGTCTTGTCCCAGCCGCTGTAGATGATCGCCCCGAACCCGACCTTGGCGATCGCGGCGCCGGCGTAGCCGCCGATCAGGGCGTGGGAGGAACTCGTGGGTAGTCCGAAGTACCACGTGATGATGTCCCACGCAATCGCGCCGATCAGGCCGGCGAGGATCACGTATTCGGTGGCGGCGGCCGGAACGACGAGCCCCTTGCCGATCGTGGACGCGACCTTGAGCGGGAAGATGAACGCCGCGACGAAGTTGAAGAACGCGGCCCAGACCACGGCGAGTCCCGGCGAGAGCACGCGCGTCGACACCACGGTCGCGATCGAGTTGGCGGCGTCGTGGAACCCGTTGAAGAA